>VBHE01000204.1 GCA_005889515.1 Chloroflexota bacterium
AGTTCGCCGCGTCGCTCGGCCCGGCGCTCGGGGCGGCGATGCATGCGCGGCGCGCGGCGCGCCTCAGCGCTCTCGAGGAGCGGCAGCGCATCTCCCGCGACCTCCACGACAACCTGAGCCCGCTGCTCTTCGGCATCGGCACCGCGGTGCGGCGCACCAGCGAGGCCCTCCCCGACGGCGCCGAGAACCTGCTCTCCGACCTGCGCTGCATCGAGGCGCGCGCCGCCCAGGCCGCGACGTCGCTGCGCGACATCCTCCGCGCCCTCGCCCCCGCGAACAGCGAGGAGGGGCTGCCCGCGGTGATCCGCATGGACGTGAGCAGCTTCGCCGCCTACACCGGCCTCGCCGCCGACCTCGCCGTCATCGGTGAGCCGTACGACCTCAGCGGCGAGCAGGAGTCGGTGCTCGTCTCCGTGGTCCGCGAGGGCCTGCACAACGTCGCCAAGCACGCTCAGGCCTCGTCGGTGGTGGTCACCCTCCACTACGGGCTCGACACCGCCGACGTGCTCATCCAGGACGACGGCACCGGGCTGCCCGAGGGCTTCGCGGTCACCGAGGTCCCCCGCGACGGCACCCACTACGGGCTGGCGTCGCTGACCCAGCGGCTGGCCCGGCTGGGCGGCGAGATCGAGCTCAGCCGCAACGAGGACGCCGGCATGACCCTGCACGCGAGCCTCCCCACCGGCGCCGGCTAGGAGCCCGGCTCCCAGCCCTCCGCCCCTTTCGCCCAGGCCCGGCTCACAACGGGGGATTCCCAGCGCACCGGGGCGGCGCCGAATGTTTCCGACCATGAGACGCCGCCCGGGTCCCGCCGTGCCCGTGGACGCGGAGGACCTGGTCCGGCTCTCCCGGGCCTCCCGGCGCATCACCGGCCTGCTCGACGCCTCCACCCTCGCCCGGCGCGCCGCCCGTGAGTTCGGCGAGCTGGTGGGCACCGAGGCCTCGGGGGTCGGCATCCGCGAGGCCCCCGACGTGCTCGTCACCCGCGGCGCCTGGGGGGTCCGCACCGGGCTGGCAGGCGACGGCATGCGCATCGCCGTGGGACCGGACTCCGAGCGGCTGATCGAGCGGCTGGTACGCCGGGAGGGCGTCCACGGGATGCTCGGCGTCCCCATCAAGGACCGCGGCGCGGTGATCGGGGTCCTCTACGGGATGAACCGCACCCCCGGCCACCTCGGCGACCGCGCCCGCGCCCTCGCGGTGGAGTTCGCCGCCGCCCTCGGCCCGGCGCTGGGGGCGGCGATGGAGACCGGCCGGGCCTCCAGGAGCAGCGCCCTCGCCGAGCGCAGGCGGATCTCCCGCGACCTCTGCGAGAGCCTCGGCCCCTGGCTGCTCGACATCAGCGAGGCCGCCCGCCGGGCGAGCGAGAGCACCCACGCCGCCGACGAGGGCGTGCGCGCGGACCTCCGACGCATCGAGGCCCAGGCGGCGCAGGCGGCGTCCTGGCTCGCCGACGCGCTCCACACCCTCGAGCCCGCCGCCGAGGCGTTCAGGGGCCACGTCGACGGGATCGCCGGCCTCGCCGAGATCGCCGCCGACTTCGCGGTGGTCGGCGAGCCCTTCGACCTCGACCTCGAGCACGAGACCGTGCTCCTCGCGGTGGTGCGCGTCGGCCTCCACGTGGCCGCGGCGCGGGCCGAGGCGGCCTCGGTCCTGGTGACCCTCCACTACGCCCCCGGGCGGGTCGCCGTGCTCGTCGAGGACGACGGCGGCGACCCCTCCGGCGAGGCGGCCGACGCCGCGCTCGCCCCGCTGCGGGAGGCGCTGGAGCGGCTCGACGGGGAGCTCGTCGTGGCGTCGAGCGACCGGGGTGGGATCATGCTCAGCGGCAGCGTCCCGATCCGCGACGATGGAGGAGAGGCAGCGGCATGCGCGACGGCGGCTCCATCACCCTGACCACCCCCGGCGCCACCCCGTCCGCGGAGGCGGCCACCCGCACCGCGCTGCGTACCTGCCCGCTCTGCGAGGCGACCTGCGGGCTCGAGGTGACCGTCCGTGACGGCGCCGTGGTCTCGGTGCGGGGGGACCGCGACGACGTCTTCAGCCGCGGCTACATCTGCCCCAAGGCGGTGGGGGTGGCGGCGCTCCAGCGCGATCCCGACCGGGTGCGCACCCCCCTGGTGCGCCGCGACGGCCGGCTCGAGCCGGCGACCTGGGAGGAGGCGTACGCCGAGGTCGAGCGGCTGCTCGGCTCGGTCCTCGACACCCACGGCCGCGAGGCGCTGGCGGTCTACGCCGGCAACCCGAACGCACACGGCATCGCCGGGGCCTTCTATCTGTCGCACATGCTCCGTGCCGCCGGCACCCGCAACATCTTCTCGGCGAGCACCCTCGACCAGATGCCCAAGCACGTGAGCAGCGGGCTGATGTTCGGCGCGCCGCTGAGCATCCCGGTCCCCGACCTCGACCGCACCGACCACCTGCTCATCCTCGGGGCCAACCCGCTCGAGTCGAACGGCAGCCTGATGACCGCGCCGGACATGCGCGGCCGGCTGCGGCGGCTGCGCGAGCGGGGCGGTCGCCTGGTGGTCGTCGACCCGCGGCGCAGCCGCACCGCCGAGGAGGCCGACGAGCACGTCGCCATCCGTCCGGGCACCGACGCCCACCTGCTCGCGGCGATGGCCTGGACCCTCTTCGACGAGGGGCTGGTCGCCCCCGGGCGGCTCGCCCCCCACCTCAGCGGGGTCGACGCGGTGCGCGACGCGCTCGCCCCGTTCACCCCCGAGGCGGTGGCGCCGGTCTGCCGGGTCGAAGCCGCCACCGTTCGCCGGCTCGCCCGCGAGCTCGCCGCGGCGCCGCGGGCGGCGGTGTACGGGCGCATCGGGACCTGCACCCAGGAGTTCGGGACCCTGGCGAGCTGGCTCGTCGACGTCCTCAACGCGCTCACCGGCAACCTCGACCGCGAGGGCGGGGCGATGTTCCCGACCGCGGCGGTCGGGGCGCGCAACACCCTGGGCAGGCCCGGCCGCGGTCGCGGCTTCGCGACCGGGCGGTGGCACAGCCGGGTGCGCGAGCTCCCCGAGGTGCTCGGCGAGCTCCCCGCCGCCTGCCTCGCCGAGGAGATCGACACCCCCGGCGAGGGACGGGTGCGGGCGCTCATCACCTGCGCGGGGAACCCGGTCCTGAGCTCCCCGAACGCCGACCGCCTCGAGCAGGCCCTCGCCGGCCTCGAGGCGATGGTGAGCGTCGACCTCTACGTGAACGAGACCACCCGGCACGCCGACGTGATCCTCCCGGCGCCACCGCCGCTCTCCCGCGCCCACTACGACGTGCTCCTGCTCCAGCTCGCGGTGCGCAACATCGCCCACTACTCGCCGCCGGTGCTGCCGCTCGAGCCCGGCGCCCCCGACGAGTGGGAGATCCTCCTGCGCCTCGGCGGCATCCTGGCGGGGCAGGGGGCGGCGGCGCCGGTCGAGGCGCTCGACGACGCCATCGCCGCCCAGGAGGTGGAGCGCTCGGTCGCCCTGCGCGGCTCGCGGGTCGAGGGCCGCGATCCCTCGGAGCTGCTCGCCCTGCTCGCCCCGCGGCGCGGCCCGGAGCGGCTCCTCGACCTCCACCTCCGGGTCGGTCCCTACGGCGACGCCTTCGGCGCGGACCCCCAGGGGCTCACCTTCGAGCGGCTCGCGGCGCATCCCCACGGCCTCGACCTCGGGCCGCTGCGGCCTCGCCTCCCCGATGTGCTCCGCACCGTCTCGGGGACCGTCGAGCTCGCGCCCCCGCCGCTGGTCGCCGACCTCGAGCGGCTGCGCGGCTCGCTCTCCCGGCTCTCCGGGGGCCTGCTCCTCGTCGGCCGCCGCCACCTGCGCTCGAACAACTCCTGGATGCACAACGTCGACGTGCTGGTGCGCGGGCCGGAGCGCTGCACCCTCCAGGTGCACCCCGACGACGCCGGCGAGCGCGGCCTCGTCGACGGCGGCCGCGCCCGGGTGAGCTCCCGGGTCGGGAGCGTCGAGATCGTGGTCGAGGTGACCGAGGCGATCATGCCCGGGGTGGTCAGCATCCCCCACGGCTGGGGCCACCAGGGCACCGCGATGCGGGTGGCGTCCGCCCACCCCGGGGTGAACACCAACCTCCTCGCGGACGAGCAGGCGGTCGACCCGCTCTCCGGGGACGCGGTCCTCAACGGGGTGCCGGTGACCGTGGAGGCGGTGACCTGATCTCCCGACCTCTCGGAAAAAGGAGGGTGGCGGGACGCGTCACGCGGCGCGTACGCTCGCCCCACTCCTAGGATGAGCCGGTGCCGGGCACCGTCCGGCGGCACGAGGGACACGAGCAGATGACCACCGGGCCCGGATCCGCATTCGGCAAGGCTCCGCGCGACCACCTGTACATCACGCCGCGCAAGCGCCGTCTCTCCGAGTACGAGGCGGTCACCTGCTACACCCAGCCGGGTCCCGACGCCTTCGACATCGAGGGCTGGTTCACGCTCGGCCCCGGCCCCGAGCACCGCACCGCCTGGCGGAAGGAGTCGACCCGGCTCACCCATCCCCACTGGTGGGACTTCCGCGACCCCGCCCAGCAGTGGCAGCGCACCTACGTGCGGATGCAGGCGGAGCAGGAGCGGGCGATCGAGCGGGCGACCGAGGACGCCGCCGCGGCGGGCGCGTACGCGGACCTCGACCGCAGCTGGCTGACCGAGGTGATCGCCGGCCACTACCGGATCTGGTCGTTCCTCGAGTACGCGCTCTTCCGGGCGTTCGCGGTGGCGTCGAGGGAGGCGCTGAGCGACACCCTGGGGAACGTGCTCTGCTTCCAGGGGTTCGACCACATGCGCCACGCCCAGGCGGTGGTGCTCTACCTGATGCTGCTCGAGGAGAACATCGAGGGGTTCCGCGACCAGGGGGCGAAGCAGCGCTGGCTGGAGGATCCGGAGTACCAGCCGATGCGGGCGCTCGCCGAGAAGCTGATGCTCGGCACCGACGACTGGGCGGAGATGGCGG
>VBHE01000205.1:0-400 GCA_005889515.1 Chloroflexota bacterium
GCATCAGTATGGTGCCGAATCCAGCGGGACGAGGTCCCCGACCCACCCGGAGCAGCATGGGCGAGGTCCGCTCCATCCACGTCGAGGATGTCGCGCGCGCCCGCGCCCTGATCGCGCGCACCGACCACGACTCCCTCGCCGAGCTCTTCGGAGCCCTCGGCGACCCCACCCGGCTCGCGATCGTGCAGATCCTGCTCGCCCAGGAGATGTGCACCTGCGACCTCGCCGCGACCCTGCGGCTCTCCGAGCCGGCGGTCTCCCAGCACCTCCGGATCCTGCGCAACCTGGACATGGTGAGCTGGCGGCGCGCCGGGCGGATGGTCTACTACGCGGTCGACGACCGCACCGTGCGCAAGCTCGTGGACCTCGCCTCGCGGCGGCCGCCGCGGGCTCCGCGCAC
>VBHE01000205.1:755-3291 GCA_005889515.1 Chloroflexota bacterium
CCCGAGGGCAACGTCGTCGGCCACGTCGCCGAGATGTAGTCCGGGGGTCCCCGCCGGCGCCCCTCTCTAGGGCACCACCTCGAAGACCCCCCGCATCGCCGGATGCACCCGGCAGAAGAACTGGAAGGTTCCGGTGCGGGTGGGGGTGAAGGTGTACGACGTGGCCTGCTGCAGGGTGTCGGCGGGGAAGCCCACCCCCGGGATCTGGCCGCGCGCCGACGAGAACGACATCCCGAACCCGAGCTCGGTGGAGTCGAAGTCCATGGGGTCGTCGCCGGTGGGGCGGGCCCCGTCCGCGAGCGGGTAGGCGATGCCGGTCTTCCCGGTGCAGCCGATTCCCGCCGTCTCCGAGCAGAGCGTGAACGTGTGCCAGATGTCGACGGCGGCGTCGGTGTTCCAGAAGTGCATGGGCTGGTTCACGCGCAGCCGGGGGATTCCCGCCGCGCCCACCGCGAGGATGTCGGCGGCGCCGTAGTTGAAGCCGGCGGCGACGAGGTCGCCGACCAGCGGCCCCGGCTTCGCGGGCAGCGCGCCGCAGCCGCCGGCGGTGCAGCCGCCGAAGTTCGACGCCTCGGCGAGATGCCCGTGGGTGACCTCGCCGCGCAGGCAGAGGCGCCGCGACTCGCCGGCGAGGTGGGGCACACAGCTCGCAGACGTCGAGCCCGCGGGGATCAGCGCGGTCACGGGCACGCCGGGGTCGAGGGCCACCCGGTCGTTGAAGACGTCGACGCCGGGGTCGCCGTGGGGGTCGAGGGGAGCCACCCAGCCGACGACGATGCCCATGTCCTCGTACCAGGAGGCGTTGTCGCTCTCGTAGGTGGCGTTGATCCGGAGCACGTCCCCGGGACGGATGCGCACCTTCCAGCCGAGCGCCGCGTTGGTGACCGCCATGGCGAAATCCCAGGAGGTGCGCGGCCCGCCGGCCTCGTCGGGGTTGGTCCGGCTCCAGGGCACCGCGTCGGACACGTAGATGGGCCGCTCCACGTTGGTGCGCACCAGGCTCACCTCGTCACGGACGCCACCGGGGTGGAGGTGACCCCCCATGGCGACGAGCGTCCCCGCCAGGTCCGGGGTCACCTCGCGGTCGGCGCCGGGCACGCTGACGGGCGCGCCCTGCTGTGGGGTCACGTAGCCGAAGGAGTCGAAGCGCGCGCAGTTCTCGCGCGGCCAGGTGCACACCCGCCGGCCAAGGGCGGGGTCGACGTGGCCGAACCCGCGCTGGACGTTGAACACCGGGTAGGCGAAGCGGTCGGGGGCACCGGGGGCGATGGGACGGTGCTGGACGTCGAGCCAGATCGGCTTCACCGGGACGATGCCGAGCGCCTCGGCCTCGGCGTCGGCGACGTAGTCGACGTCGTAGGTGAGGAAGACCACCCGGGGCTCGGGGGTCTGGTTGTGGATCATGTAGACGAGCATCCAGACGTCGGTGGTGCCGACGTGCATCCCGTACCCCGCCGGGAGGTCGATGATCGTCTTCTCCTCGCCGGCGGCGAAGAACGGGTAGCGGTAGCTCGAGGGCTGCAGCCAGGCGGCGTGGTGGAGGTGCACCTCGGCGATGTCGGGCACGCTGCCGTCGGCGGTCACCAGGTTGGGACGGAAGCGCACCACGTACCCGGGGTAGGCGGGCTTCTCCACGGTCACCGGCTGCAGGGTCGCGTCCATCTGCCCCGGCTTGATGTTCAGCGGGCCGACGGAGAAGTGGAGCCGGCGGCAGTGGGCGCCGTAGGGCTCGAGCCGGTCCCAGATGTGCGCCTGGTAGGGGGTGTCGGGGGTGCACGCGTCGCCGGCGGCCGCCGGGATCAGCCCGCGCGGCTCAGGGAGCGGAGGACCCGCCTGCGCGCCCGCCGCCTGGAGCAGGACGGCGAGGACGCCGCACACCACAGCCCCGAGTCGTACCCGCACCGCACCCTCCTCCGCCGCCACCTCGAGGGTTGATGAGGTGAAGGCGACGAAGCGTAGCGGCCCGTACCGCTCAGTTCAAGTAGGAAGCGGCGGGACGTCTAGCGGCGGGAGGGGAAGACCTTCGCGAGCGCCGCGGGGACGGGGAGGCCGAGGTCGTGGAGCCGGTCGACGATGCGCGAGCGGACGCCGGTGCTGCGCAGCGCGGCCTGGAGCCGGCCGTCGGGATCGGTGCCCTTGATCTCGAGCACGAAGATGTCCTGCATGGTCACGGTCTCGCCCTCCATGCGGACGAGCTCGGTGATCGAGGTGACCCGGCGCGAGCCGTCGCGCAGCCGGGAGATCTGGACGATGACGTCGACCGCCGAGCTGATCTGCTGGCGGATGGCACGAATCGGGAGGTCGAGCCCGGCCATCAGCACCAGCGTCTCGAGCCGGGCCACACAGTCGCGCGCGCTGTTCGCGTGCAGCGTCGAGAGCGACCCGTCGTGCCCGGTGCTCATCGCCTGGAGCATGTCGAAGGCCTCGCCACCGCGGCACTCGCCGACGATGATGCGGTCGGGCCGCATCCGCAGCGAGTGCCACACCAGGTCGCGGATCGAGACCCGGCCGCGCCCCTCGGCGTCGGGCGGCCGCG
>VBHE01000205.1:3435-9523 GCA_005889515.1 Chloroflexota bacterium
CGCCGCGGTCTCCTCGGTGAGGGTGCCCATCCGGACCAGGTCATCGACGCCGAAGGGGTCCTTGCGGAACTTGCGGATGGTGAGGAGCGGGCCGTTCACCGCCACCGGGGGGATGCTCACCGCCACCCGGGAGCCGTCGAGGAGGCGGGCGTCGCACACCGGCTGCTCGGCGTCGACGCGGCGCCCGACCGAGCCGACGATGAGCGCGATGACGTCGAGGAGCTCGTTCTCGTCGCGGAAGCTGAGGCCGGTGGGCTCGATGCGCCCGCCGCGCTCGGCGAAGATGGTGTCGGGACCCACCACCATGATCTCGGTGATGGTCTGGTCCTCGATGAGCGCCCGGAGCGGGCCCAGGTTCTCGAGGTAGTGGTCGAGCCGCTCGGCGGCGGCGATGGAGGCGAGGTCGGTGGTCACCGGCGCATCGTGCCCCGGGCCGGGACCGCGGACGTGACCCGTCGGCTGAGGGACCGTGCCGTCGGGGTGACGAGAACGAACGGTCAGCTGGGCGCGGGCCGCCTCGGGAGCACGCTCCCGCCGCCGCGACCGGGGCCGGCGACGGCCCGCATCGCCCGCGCATCGAGCGCCTCGCCGCACTCCGAGCAGGTCGGGACCGCCTCGGCGACGTGGCCGCAGGCCCGGTGCACGAGCTGGACCGGCGCTCCGCCGGGCGCGGCCCACCGGTCGCCCCACTGCCGCATCGCGGTGAGCACGTGCCAGAGGTCACGGCCCTTGTCGGTGAGGCGGTAGTCCCAGCGGGTGGGGCGCTCCTGGTAGGGCACCCGCTCGAGCACCCCCTCCCCGACGAGGTGGGAGAGCCGCTGGTTGAGCACGTTGCGCGAGATGCCGAGGCGGGACTGGAAGTCGTCGAATCGGGTCACCCCGAGGAAGGCGTCGCGGACGATGAGCATCGACCACCACTCCCCCACCACCTCGAGGCACTGGGCGACGGAGCAGTCCATCGCCCGGAAGCTGGTCCGCTGCATGGGGGCATTCTAGAGGGTTGCGTGACAGAACTCACGTCGCTAGAGTGCATCCTATGAGCGAACCGAATGGCGACGGCTGGCACCGGACCGCCTGCATCCTCTGCTACGTCAACTGCGGCGTCGAGCTCGGCGTCGAGGGCCGGAGCATCGTCCGGGTCCGCGGCGACAAGGCCCACCCCCGCTCCCACGGCTACCTCTGCCAGAAGGCGCAGCGCCTCCACTTCTACGGCGAGCACGCCGACCGGCTGCGCACCCCCCTGCGCCGCACCTCCTCCGGCGGCTTCGAGGCGATCTCCTGGGAGGAGGCGCTCACCGAGCTCGCCTCACGGCTGCGCGAGCTCCGAGCCGCCCATGGCGGCGACGGCTTCGCCTTCTACGGCGGCGGTGGCCAGGGCAACCACCTCGGCGGCGCGTACGGCGTCTCGCTCATGCGGGCCATGGGGTCGTCGAACTTCTACGGCGCCCTCGCCCAGGAGAAGACCGGCGACTTCTGGGTCAACGGCCACCTCTTCGGCGCCCAGAGCTGCCACACCGCCGAGGACGTCGAGAACACCGACCTGCTGGTGGTGCTCGGCTGCAATCCCTGGCTCGCCCACGGCTTTCCCAACGCCCGCCTCGCGCTGCGGGAGATCAGCCGGGACCCGGCACGGCGGATGCTGGTCATCGACCCCCGCCGCACCGAGGCGGCGGAGATGGCCGACCTCCACCTCCAGCTCCGCCCGGGGACCGACGCCTACCTCCTCGGCGCGATCCTCTCCCTCGTCCTCCGCCGCGGCGGCGAGGACCGCGATTTCCTCGCCGCGCGCACCACCGGCTTCGAGGAGGTCGCGGCGGCGCTCGCCTCGGTGCCGGTCGAGGATTGGGTCGCGCACGCCGGGGTGGCGCTCGCCGACGTCGAGCGCGCCGTCGACATGATCCTCGCCGCCGAGGCGATGTGCGTGCGCGTCGAGCTCGGCCTCCAGCAGTCGCGCCGCTCGACGCTCAACTCCTACCTGGAGAAGCTGCTCTTCCTCCTCACCGGCAACTTCGGCCGCGCGGGCACGAACAACCTGCACAGCTGGCTCCAGCCGCTGTGGGGGAACTCCCGCGGCGAGCGCAGCGCGGTCAGCGGGCAGGAGCAGATCGCCGGGCTCTACCCGCCGAACCGGCTGACCGAGGAGATCCTCACCGACCATCCCCGCCGCCTGCGCGCGCTCTGGGTGGACAGCGCCAACCCGGCGAACACCGCCGCGGACACCGCGCGGGTCGAGGAGGCTCTGCGCAGCCTCGACCTCGTCGTCGTCGTCGACGTCGCCATGACCGAGACCGCGGCCCTCGCCGACTACGTGCTCCCCGCCGCGTCGCAGTACGAGAAGTGGGAGTACACGCTCTTCACCCTCGAGTTCCCGAGGAACATGATCCAGGTGCGACGGCCGATCCTCGAGCCGCTGCCGGGGACGCTCCCCGAGCCGGAGATCTACACGCGGCTGCTGCGCGCCATGGACGCGCTCCCCGCCGAGGAGACGCTGGCCGAGCTGCGCGACCTCGCCGCCACCGACCGCGCCGGCTTCGCGGGACGGCTGCGCGAGGTCCTCGGCGCCGAGCCCGGGTACGCGGCGGTGGCCCCGGTGGTGCTCTACGAGACCCTCGGCCGCGTGCTCCCCGACGGGGTCGGAGCGGCGGCGCCGCTGTGGCCGGCGTGCCACGCCCTCGCCCAGCGCGACCCCGACGCGGTGCGCGCCGCCGGCATCGTCGGCGACGGCCCCCTCCTCGGCGAGGCGCTCTTCGCCCGGGTGGTCTCCTCCCCCTCCGGCGCGCTCTTCTCGGTCCACGACTACGACGCCGTGTGGTCGATGGTCCGCCACCCGGACCGGCGGGTGCACCTCGCCGTCCCCGAGCTGCTCGGGTGGCTCTCCCGCCTCGGCGCCGAGTGCGACGCCGACGAGGACGCGGAGTACCCGTTCACCCTCGTCAACGGGCAGCGGAGGATGCACAACGCCAACCAGATCTTCCGCACCCCGGCGTGGCGGAGGAGTGATCCGGACGGGGCACTGCGCATCCATCCCGACGACCTTGCCGCCCTCGGCGGGGAGGACGAGGGGTGGATCGAGGTCGCGACCCGTACCGGGCGGCTGCTCGCCCGGGCCGAGGTCGACACCAGCCTCCGCCCCGGGGTCGTCAGCCTCCCCCACGGCTACGGCCAGGGCTACCCCGACGGCCGGGGCGGACGCGTCGTCGACGGGCCGCGGATCAACCTGCTCACCGCCGGCGACGACTGCGATCCGATCGCGGCCACCCCGCACCACAAGAACGTGCGGGTGCGGCTGCGCCCCGCGACGGCGGCGGAGGCCGCCGCCGCCGAGGAGCGCTCGGAGCGGATCCGGGAGCTGGCCACCGCCGAGCGGGGCGGCTGATGCCCCGGCTCAGTAGCCGGAGCCGCCGCTGCTCGAGGTCGTGGTGCCGCCCGAGGATCCGGAGGTCGAGGTGATCTGGGCACCGGCGGGGCTCAGCGGATACCACGTCCCGCCGAAGCTGACGATCCCCAGTCCCTTCGCCTGGCCGGGCCCGCTGTCGCCCGTGTAGGTGTAGAGCGGCCAGCCCGCGTAGGTGATGTACAGGCTGCCGCTCGGCCCCTTGATGGTGCTGAGCTTCGAGGCGTCGATCCCGGTGCCGGCGATCGGCGCGGCCACCCCCGAGGGCAGCTCGGTGTCGGGCCAGACCTTCGTGCACCCGTTCTCGTCGGTGCAGGTGAGGGTGCCGCCCTTCTCGGAGGTGAGCATGTAGAGGGTCATGCCGCTGCCGTTGACGAGAACCGTGCCCACCCCGGGCACGGCGGCGGCGGAGACCGTGTAGGCGGCCTTCGACGCCCCCGACGCGGACGTCTGCGAGGACGAGGAGGCCGATGAGCCTCCGTAGCTCGAGCCCGAGCCGCAGGCGGCCAGGCTCAGCGTTCCCACCGCCAGGACGGCCGCGGCGGGAAGACGGCGTGGTGCGGACATGGTGTGTGCTCCTCGGTGACGGCCTGCCCCCACCTTCAGATACCGGAGACGGTTACGAGCGCCGGCCCCCGAGAGCGTGGTTGACCTCCGAGGTCCCTCTCGGTACACTCCGATACCACTTTGGTACAGGAAGGTACCGGAAGCCCCTTCCTCGAGCGCCACCGGTCCGCCAGGGAGGCCGTCCTTGCCTCGCACCGGGGACGTCTGATCGCCGCGGCCGCCCAGCTGATGGGCACCAAGGGCTGCGCCGCCATGACGGTGGGAGACATCGTCGAGCGCGCCCGGGTCTCCCGGCGGACCTTCTACGAGCACTTCCGCGACAAGGAGGACGTCGTCCTCGCCGCCGGCCGCCTCGGCCAGCGCTTCATCGCCGGCAGGATCGCCGCGGAGCTCGCCGGCATCCCCATCCACGACTGGCGGGCGCGGCTGCGGGTCAGCCTGCAGACCTACTTCGAGACCCTCGCCGCCGAGCCGCGGCTGGTCCGGTCGGCGGAGGCCGCGGCGACGGCCATCGGCGGCCGCGCGCTCGAGCTGCGCGCCCAGTCGCTCGCCTGGTCGGTGGCCCAGATGCGCGCGCTCAACGCCATCGCCCGGGCCGGCGACCCGAGCATCCCCGAGCTCGACGACACCGAGCTCATGCTCCTCGTCGGCGGGATCGGCGAGGTGGTGCGCGACGCGGCAAGGGAGGACCGCATCGAGCGCCTCCCCGAGCAGGCGCCCGCGGTCATCCGGCTCGCCGAGGCGATCCTCTCCGGCCGGATGCGGCCCGAACAGGAGGCGGAGACATGAGACCAGCGCGCGCCATCCGTGCTCTCGCGGCGATCGCCGCGGCCGCCCTGCTCACCGCCGTCCCCTGGAGCCGCGCCGGCGCCGCCGCGCCCGATCCCGTCTACCCGGCGGCGCAGCTCGCCGACCTCGTCGCCGGGGCGATGCAGGCCTCCGCGGTCCCCGGCGCCGACCAGACCCGGCCGTTCGGCGCCAACCCCGCCTTCATGCCGGACTGGGACCACGACGGGGTGTTCGGTGATGCCGGCGACTACGCCGTCGAGAACAGCACCCAGACGGGCACCGCCTCCTTCCGCTACCCCTGCATCGCCATGGATGGCACGGTCACCTACCGCACCGCCTCGGGCGGGTGCGTGCCCGGCGACCGCAGCGCCCCGTTCCTCACCGGCGAGGCGACCCGGCTGCGGGTCGTCGACGAGTTCGGGTACGAGCTGGCAGCAACCCTGTTCGTCCCCGGCGAGGCACGTCGCGCTCCGGGTCACCGGCTGCCGGGGGTGGTGATCGCCGACGGCGCCCAGGCGTCGATGCAGACGTTCTACATGTACGCGATGACCCTCGCCGAGGAGGGCATCGTGGTGCTCAGCTTCGACTTCGCCGGCCAGGGGCAGAGCGAGGACGGCGGCACCGGCTTCTTCCACGATTTCCAGGGCGGCGGCGTGGGCGGCGACTGCCACCCCACCCGCCCCTGCATGGAGACCGAGGACATGGTGCGCTGGTTCACCGGCGCCCCGATCGTCCGCAACGTCTCCGGGCCGCAGAGCCCGACCCGTGGCGCCCACGACCCCGCGCTGAACCCGCGCGACCCCGCGCTCCCGGCCAGTCGATGGGCGGCCTGACGGTGTCGAACTATCTCTGGTACCTGCCCAGCGGCAGGGGGGCCGACGGCCGCCCGCTGCCCGCGGTGCGCGCGGCGGTGGGCCTGTCCGGGTTCGCACCGGCGAGCGCCGCGGTCCCCTACCAGATGCAGACCGCCGATCTCGACATCCCCGGCCGCGACGCCCACAACGGCTTCGTCGACTCCACCGACGGCCCCACGGGCACCAAGGCGTACTACGACGAGCTGCGCCAGGGCGGGCGCGGCGGCGGCGCCCTCGAGCTGATCGTCATCGAGAGCGGCAGCCACGGCGACACCTCGAACGCGACCCGCCTCAACGGCCTGCCGGTGCCGCGCACCACCTGGGCGAACGCGGTCAGCACCGCGTACGCGGCGGCGTGGATGGGATGCCACCTCTCCTCCAGGGGCGACGTCTGCGCAGCAGCCGTCGCCCCCCTCCCCCACCTCTCCCGGGCGCAGGCCTCGGAGTACGACGCCGACGGCCCCGCCGGGCCCGCCCCGAGCCG
>VBHE01000205.1:9531-13364 GCA_005889515.1 Chloroflexota bacterium
GTCCCCGACAAGGCGACCCTGGAGCAGGCGTATGACCCCGCCCGCTTCGCCGCCGCGGTGCTCGGCCGCCCGTCGTACGACTGCACCCCGTGACCATGGCCGCGCCCCGGATCCGCCGGCTCTTCGACCGCTTCGCGCACGTCTACGACACCCCGGCGCTGCAGCGGGCGGTCTACCGTCCCGCCCACGACGCGGTGGTCGCGGAGCTGCGCGCCGCGGCGCCGATGTGGGTGCTCGACGCGGGATGCGGCACCGGCATCCTCGCGGACCGGCTCGGCGACGACGTGGGGCCTGCCCGGGTGGTCGGATGCGACCTCTCGATGGGGATGCTGCGCCGCGCCGCGGAGCGCTGCCCGCGCGGCGCCTGGCTGCAGGGCGACGCGCTCCGTCTGCCGCTGCGTGACGGGGTGGTCGACGCCGTGGTCACCACCCAGGCCTTCCACTTCCTCACCGACCGCCGTGGCGCGCTCGCCGAGTTCCGCCGAGTTCTCCGCACCGGCGGGCTGCTGGTCATCGCCATGGTCAACCCGCGCACGTTCATCACCAGCCGGGTGATGAGCGGCGCGGGGACCCACATCCTCGGCGCCGGCGTCTGGCCGACCCGCGACGAGCTGCGTGACGACATCGCCGCCTCGGGGTTCGAGGTGCGCGAACAGCGAGGGGTCGGCCCCCTCGGCCACACCGTGGTCACGGTCGCCACCGCGCAACGGGTGGAGACCGTACGGACACGCCTCAGGCACATGGAGGGATGAGCTCATGCGACGGATGTCCGCCTTCGCCGCCGCCGTCATCGTCGGAGCGGCCTGCGCGACCGTCGGTGCGGCACGACCCGGCGCCGCCCGTGCGGAGGGCCAGGGGTTCCAGGGTTGCTACGGGTTCGGACGGGTCGCCATGGCCCCGGGGGTCACGATGTCGCCGCAGGACGGCACCGTTCACTTCACCCAGAACCTCGGCCCCTGCCGCCTCTCCGACCCCGGCATCCTCTCGGGCACGCTGACCGGCACCGGGCAGGGCAGGTTCAGCTGCGCCGCCGGCCAGGGCACCGCGCGGTTCCTGGCGCGATGGGAGAACGGCCGCACCTCGGCGGGCACCTTCTCCTTCGGCACCCTCGGCTCCCACCTCGCGGGGCATGGGACGGTGACCGAGGGCGAGTTCGCCGGTGACCACTTCGGGATCGGGGGCGAGCTCGACCCCAGCCACCCGTCGGCGTGCGCCTCCGGAGGGGTGACCGAGGCGACCTCCTACGAGTCGATCGGCGTCAGCCCCGGCTGACGCCGATCGTTTCCGCGAGGGGTCTACGACCCCCCGTCCAGTTCCGGGTGTCGACGCGACGCCCGGAACTACCCCCCCGCGGCGTCAGCCCCGGCTGAGAGCCCGCCGGCTCCGGCGCAGCCGCCGCGCCACGCCCAGGCACCCCACGCCCGCGAGAAGGAGCTCGAGAGCGCCCTCCCATGGGACGTCGGCCCCGGTCCTGGGCGCGGTGACGGCGGCCGCCTTCGTCCCGGTCGCGGGGGGCGCCGGGGCGGCGGCGGCCGGAGCCGGCGGCGCGGCGGCGGGCGGCGGCGCCGCGGCGGGCTTCACCGCGCAGTCGGCGGAGACCCAGAACGGCTTGTGCTGGTGGGGCTGCTGGAGGAAGCGGAAGGTGAAGTGGTAGCCCATGCTGCCGCGTGGCGAGATCCCGAGCGCCTTGGCGCTCGCCACCAGGTCGGCGCCGCTGATGGTGTCGAGGAGCTGGATCCCACGCTTGGTGCGGTCGTACGTCCAGCTGTGCTGGAGGACCTGCTGTCCCTTGCCGGTGGGCTTGATGAGCAGGATCGCGTAGGAGCCGCTGCCGTGCTCGAAGCGGGCGCCGGTGACGGTGATCAGCGCGCAGTCGAGCTGGCGGTCGTCGTCATGGAAGGGCCCTGCATGTCCAGCCACGTTGTCGACCCAGACGTCGTTCTCGATGATCTCGGCAGCGTGGACGCGCAGACCGCCGCCGCCGAGCGTCGCCGCGGTGAGCACGACGGCACCGAGTGTCATCGCCGCCGCCATCCAGCGCGCAACGCGAGCACCTGCTCCCCACCGCCCCCTCGGGGACCCGCTACGACAGTTCTGGTCGTCCACCGAAGCTTCCTCCCTTCCTGCCCCCCCTGGGGGCTCCGACCATACCCGGATCGGCGAGGGATTTCCACCCCCGTCATGTCTGGCAGCAAGGCCGGCGAGGAGGCTACGGGGGGTCGGAGACCCCCCGCGCGAGGAGGGATGAAGGGCTAGGCGGCCTCGGGGTGGACGCGCCGCAGCGAGTGCTCGAGGCGGGCGATCGCCTCGGCGCGGCGCTGCGCGGCCTCGGCGATGTCGTCGAGATCGCGCGAGGTGCGGTAACGCGCCATCGCCACCTGCTCGAAACGGTCGGCCTCCTCGACGAGGTCGTCGGAGGACTGCCGCACCAGCGCAAGCGTCGCGGTGACCGGGGGCGTGGGCTTGGGGAACATGACGGCCGGCAGTATAACGCATCGCGTCATTTCCGCGTCAAGTGGGGGGGTGAAGCCTACGGGAACCGCGCGGTCACGACGACGGCGTCGCTCCCGGCGCGCCCGGGCGGCCGGGGGCGGGGGAGGGCCCGTGCGGTCGCACCCCCGATCCCGGTGCGGGGGTCGAACCACCAGGGCGCTGGTCGGGCGTCTGCGGCGGCGGCGCCGGCTGGGGCAGGAGCTCGGGCGGCGGCGAGGGCAACGGCCGGGGCGGCGGCGAGGCCGGAGACAGGTTCGATCCCTCCGGCTCCTGCGGCAGTGGGAACGGCGAGACCGCGCCGCCACCGACCGTCCCGCCGGCGCTCACGCCCGGAGGGCTGCCTCCCCCACCGCCGGCGAGGTCGGTCGGGCTCGGAGGAGCTCCGCTGCCGGGGCCTGGCTCCACCGAGGCGAGCAGGGCGATGCCACCGCCGCCGCTGAGGCAGCCGCCGATGGGGGTGGGGACGATCTGCACGTGCCGGGCGGCCAGCCTGCCGGCGTGGTAGGTGCGACCGCGGGCGACCACGCAGCGGCCGGGGATGAGGTCGGTGAGGCCGGCCTCGAGCACCCTGCCGACCGGCGTCGCCACGGTGATGGAGAAGCGGCCCGCACCCGCCGGGCCGTGGACGGAGACCTCCTGGCCGCTGACGGTGTCCGCCGTCCCGACCACCAGCGTCAGCCCGGCCGGGGGCCGGCCGGCGATCGCCGCCCCTGGCCGGGCGCAGCCCGCGGGCGCCTCGACGAGCACCCAGGCCGCCATGAACCCGGAGGCCGCGCGTCCCCCACCGGCGGCGACGCAGGTCCCGGGCACGATGTCCGCGGCGTCGGCGGTCACGACCCGGGTGACCGGGGTGCGGTGGCTGACCAGGAAGCTGCCGTCCGAGCCGTCGGAGGAGGCCAGCACGACCGTCCCCGCCTGCTGCGAGACCACCTCGCCGCTCACCTCGCCCGACGGCGTCCGCGGGTGCGGCGCACCCGTCGTCGGAGTCGTGACCGAATCGCCGCAGCCGGCGCAGAGTACGGCGAGCGCCGCCGGCCAGACCAGGAGGTGGCCCCTCTCCATGTCGGAAGAGATTGCCACCCCTGTACCGCCCCGCGCTTGACTCCAACTCGCAGTTAATGTGTACATGCACGCATGATCCGAATCACCGGAACCGTCCTCCGGAATCCGTGGCGCATCGTGATCGGCGCGGCGGTGCTCGCGGCGGTGGCCGCGGTCCTCGGTGGACCGGTGCAGGGAGTGCTCTCGCCGGGAGGCTTCACCGACCCCGGGAGCCAGAGCCAGGTCGCGCTCCGCCAGATCGCCGCCGCGGCCCACGTGAGCCCCGACCAGAGCGTCGT
>VBHE01000205.1:13384-18809 GCA_005889515.1 Chloroflexota bacterium
CGGCGTCCGCCGCATGCTCGCCGCCGACCCGGCGATCGCCACGGTCACCGACGCGTCGAGCGGTGCGCCGCTGCTGTCGCGCGACGGCGCCCGCGCCTACGTGGTCGCGGCGCTGCGGCCGATGTCGGACCGCGACGCGCGGGACGTCGCCGAGCGGCTCGAGGCGTCCTTCGCCACCGATCCGCGGGTCATCCTCGGCGGATTCGTGATCGCCAACCAGCAGGTGCAGGCCCAGGTCACCTACGACCTCGGCCGCGCCGAGCTCATCGCCGCCGCCGTGCTCACCCCGCTGCTCATGCTCGTCTTCCGGTCGGCGGTGGCGGCGCTGGTCCCGCTGATGGTCGGCGTGCTCACCATCCTCACGACCTTTCTCGGACTGCGCGCCGTCAACACGGCGACCGACCTCTCGATCTTCGCGCTCAACCTCGTCACCGGCCTCGGGCTCGGACTCGCGATCGACTACAGCCTGATCATGGTGTCGCGGTATCGCGAGGAGGCGAGGGCCCACGGTCACGGCGCCGCCGCGGTGGGCGCGACCCTCGCGACCGCGGGCCGCACCGTCGTCTTCAGCTCGCTCACCGTCGCCGCGGCGCTCGCGTCGCTGCTCGTGTTCCCGCAGCAGTTCCTCTACTCCATGGGGATCGGCGGGGTGCTCGTGACCCTCACCGCCGCGGTCATCGCGGTCACCCTGGTCCCCTCGGTGCTGCTGCTCCTCGGGCGGCGGATCGACATGCTCCCACTGCGCCGCGAGCGCGCCGGGGCGGCGGAGCGCAGCGGGTGGTACCGCCTCTCCCACGGGGTGATGCGCCGTCCCGCGACGGTGGCGGCGGCGACGACCGTGATCCTCCTGCTCGCCGGCATGCCCTTCCTCGGGGTGCGCTTCACCTCGATCGACGCCGGGGTCCTCCCCCAGAGCGCCTCCGCCCGCCAGGTCGACGACGCCGCCCGTCGCGACCTGCGGCCGGGGATCACCACCCCGATCACCGTCGCCGTCACCGCCCCGGCCGGGGCCGGCGCCGCGGTGGACGCGCTCGGCGCGACCATCGCGCGGCTGCCGGACGTGGTGCTGACCACGCCACCGCGCTACGCGGGCGCCGGCACCTGGATGCTCGACGCGATCTCTGCGCAGCCGCCGCTCGACCGGGCGAGCCTCGACCTGGTCGCCTCGATCGGCTCGCTCCCCTGGTCGGGCCCGGTGCGGACGGCGGGGCAGAGCGCCCAGTTCGCCGACCTGCGCGCGAGCCTGCGGGCGCACCTTCCGGTCGCGGTCCTCGTGGTCGCCGTGGTCACGATCGTGGTGCTCTTCGCGCTCACCGGCTCGGTCGTGCTCCCCGCGATCGCGGTGGTGATGAACGCGCTGTCGCTGAGCGCCGCCTTCGGCCTGCTCGTCCTGATCTTCCAGGACGGCCGGCTCACCGGCCCGCTCGGCTACACCGGCCAGGGCGCGCTGGAGTCGACCCAGCCGGTGCTGCTCTTCGCGATGGCATTCGGGCTCAGCACCGACTACGGGGTGTTCCTGCTCGCGCGCATCAAGGAGGGGCGCGACCGCGGCCTCGCCACCCGTGAGGCGATCGCAGAGGGGCTCGAGCGGATGGGCAGGCTGGTCACCGCCGCGGCGGCGCTCTTCTGCGTCGCCATCGGCGTCTTCGCCACCTCGAGCATCGTCTTCATCAAGGAGCTCGGCGTCGGCACCGCGCTCGCCGTGATCGTCGACGCGACCATCGTCCGGGCGCTCCTGGTGCCGTCGCTGATGGCGCTCGCGGGCGATCGCGGCTGGTGGGCGCCCCAACCGCTGCGAGGGCTTCGCGCCCGGCTGCGTCTCGACCGCCTCGAGGGCCGCCGGGCGAGGGCCTGAGAGCGGCCCCGCCGGGTACCGTACCGGGGCGTGACCCGCCTCCTGCCGACCACGATCGCCGGGAGCCTGCCGAAGCCGAGCTGGCTGGCGGCGCCCGAGGTGCTCTGGGCGCCCTGGCGGCTCGCCGGCGAGCAGCTCGCCGAGGGCATGCGCGACGCCGTCCTGGTGGCGCTGCGCGAGCAGGAGGCGGCGGGCATCGACATCGTCGGCGACGGCGAGCAGTCGCGACAGCACTTCGTCCACGGCTTCCTCGCCGGGATCGACGGCGTCGACATGACGCGGCGGAGGCGCATCGCGATCCGCGCCGGTCGCTACGAGGCGGACTGCCCGACGGTCACCGGGCCGATCCGTCGCGCCGCACCGGTGCACGCGGAGGAGGCGCGCTTCGCGCGAGCCCACACCCGGAACCGGCTCAAGTTCACCCTTCCCGGCCCGATGACGATCGTCGACACCCTCGCCGACGAGCACTACGGCGACCGGGCGCGCCTCGCCCTCGCCTTCGCCGGCGTGCTCAACGAGGAGGCGCGCGAGCTCGCCGCCCTCGGCGTCGACGTCGTCCAGCTCGACGAGCCCGCCTTCAACGTCTACATGGACGAGGTCCGCGACTGGGGCATCGAGGCGCTGCACCGCGCCATCGACGGCGTCACCTGCACCACCGCCGTGCACATCTGCTACGGCTACGGGATCGAGGCGAACATCGCCTGGAAGCGCGGCCTCGGCGACGAGTGGCGCCAGTACGAGCTCACCTTCCCGCACCTCGCGCGCAGCCGCATCGACCAGGTCTCGGTCGAGTGCGCACGCTCGCGGGTGCCGATGTCGCTGCTCTCGCTGCTCGAGGGCAAGGACGTCCTCGCCGGATGCATCGACGTCACGTCGCCACAGGTCGAGACCCCGGAGGAGGTCGCGGAGGTCATTCGCGAGGCGCTGCGCCACGTCGCCCCGGAGCGGCTCCAGCCCTGCACGAACTGCGGCATGGCGCCCCTGCCGCGCCACGTCGCCCGCGCCAAGCTGCGAGCGCTCGCCGCGGGGGCCGCGCTGGTGCGCGAGGAGCTCGGCACCCAGGCCCCCGCCGCGGCGAGCGCTCCGTGAGCGGCGACGTCGCGGAGCGCCGCCGGGCGCTGACCGCGCGCTTCCCGCGGTGGCGTCCGATGACGCTGCACCAGCGGCTCGACGCCGTCGCCGCGGAGTCCGGCGAGCGCCCCCTCGTCCTCACCGACGACGTCACCCTGAGCTACGCGGACGTCGCCGCCACGTCGATGCGTCTCGCCGGCGGGCTGGCGGCCCTCGGCGTCGAGCCCGGCGACCACGTCGGCATGCTCGTGGCCAACCACCCCGAGTTCATCACCCTGAAGTTCGCCATCTCGCGCGCCGGCGCGGTCGCGGTTCCGCTGAACTACCTCTACCGCCGCGACGAGCTGCGCTACGTGCTCGAGCAGTCCGAGTGCCGGCTGCTCGTCACCATGACGCGGTACGGCGACCTCGACTATCCGGCCATGCTCGACGGGATCTGCCCGGGCTGGGAGCGCGGCGGCGGCGACGTCCTCCCGGCGCTCCGCGGGGTGGTGCTGCTCTCCACCGATGGCCGCACCCGCGCGAGTGTTCCCACCGTCCCGGAGCTCGAGGAGCTCGGCGCGCGACGCGCCGCGGCGACCGCCGGCACGGAGGTGCCGCCCGACTCGCTCTCCGACATCCTCTACACCTCGGGGACCACGGGATCTCCGAAGGGGGTGATGGTCACCCACGACGCGGTGCAGCGCACCGCCTACGGCTCCGCGCTCACCCGCGCCTTCGAGGACGGCCGGCGCATCCTCTTCTCGCTCCCCTGCTACCACATGTTCGGCTACGTCGAGGGACTGCTCGCGGCGATGTTCGTCGCCGGCGCCACCATCCCCCAGACGGCGTTCAGCCCGCTCGGGTACCTGCGCGGCGTCGCCCGGCATCGCGCCTCGGAGATCCTCTGCGTGCCGACGATGACGGTCGCGCTCCTCGAGCATCCCGAGCGCGGCGCGCACGACCTGTCCTCGCTCTTCGCCCTGCTGTCGGGCGCGGCCCCCGCGCCGATGTGGCTGTGGGAGCGCGCCGCCGCCGAGCTCGGGGTCACCGAGATCACCACCGGCTACGGGATGACCGAGGCGGGCGGCGCGATGACCCTCACCCGCCCCGAGGACCCCCGCGAGCTGCTCATCTCCACCGTGGGACGGGTCAAGCTCGCCGGGGCCGCGGGCCTGCCCGGCGGCGCACTCGCCGAGTACCGCACCGTCGATCCGCAGACGGGTGCGGAGCTCGCGCCGGGCGCGGAGGGCGAGCTCGTCTCCCGCGGGCCGACGACCATGCTCGGCTACTGGCGCAAGCCGGAGGAGACCGCGCTCGCACTCCGCGACGGGTGGCTCCACTCCGGCGACCTCGGCCGGGTGCTCGAGGACGGCTCCCTGCAGATCACCGGGAGGAGCAAGGAGCTCTACAAGAGCGGAGGCGAGCTGGTGGCGCCGAAGGAGGTCGAGGAGCTGCTCACCGGGCATCCCGGGGTGAGCCAGGCGTACGTGGTCGGCGCGCCCGACGAGCGCTGGGGCGAGGTGGGCTGCGCCTTCGTGGTGCGCGACCCCGCCGCGAGCGTCGACGCGACCGAGCTCGTCGCGCTCTGCCGGGAGCGGCTGGCGCGCTTCAAGGTGCCCCGCCATGTGTACTTCCTCGACGCCGCCGAGCTGCCGCTCACGCCGACGGGGAAGGTGCAGAAGTTCGAGCTGGTGCGCCGGGCGCGGGAGCTGCTCGGCGAGGTCCCGCGCGCGCTCTGAGGAGAGAACCATGCAGGCGATCGCGATCACCCCGGGGCAGGCGGGCAGCGTCCGCCTCGAGTCGCTGCCGCAGCCCAGCCTCGACGCCGAGGCGGACGGGCGCGGCGTCCTCGTCCGGGTGCTGCGCGTCGGCCTCGACGGCACCGACCGCGAGATCTACGACGCGAAGTACGGCGCCGCGCCGAGCGGATACGACTTCCTCGTGCCCGGGCACGAGGGCCTCGGCGTCGTCGAGGCCGTCGGCGAGAACGTCACCGAGCTCGCCCCCGGCGACCACGTGGTGGCGATCGTCCGCCGGCCGGGGACGAGCCGGTACGACCGGATCGGGCTCCCGGACTTCACCACCGACGACACCTACTTCGAGCACGGCATCAGCCGGCTCCACGGCTACCTCACCGAGCGCTACGTCGACACCCCCGAGTACCTCATCCGCATCCCCGGCGCGCTCGCCGGCCTCGGGGTGCTGCTCGAGCCGATCAGCATCGCCGAGAAGGGCGTCGCCCAGGCGTATGAGATCCAGCGCCGGCTGCGCATCTGGGAGCCGCGGCGCGCCGCGGTCCTCGGCGCCGGCCCGCTCGGGATCTTCGCGACCATGGTGCTCCGGCTGCGCGGCCTCGCGGTGGTGACCGTGGGCCTCGACGAGCCCCCCTACCTCAACAGCGAGCTCGTCGAGGCGATCGGCGCGCACTACGTCAGCAGCAAGCAGCGGGCACTCGCCGACGTCCGCAAGGACCACGGCCCGTTCGACCTCATGTTCGAGGGCACCGGCTACTCGCCG
>VBHE01000206.1:0-851 GCA_005889515.1 Chloroflexota bacterium
GGACGGCGGGCCGGGTGACGAAGGCCGGTGCGGACGGACCGCGCCGAGCGATGATGACACCGATCACGATGGCGCCGGCGAGCACCAGGGCGGTCGGGATCAGCCAGCGCCGCTCTCGCAGACGTGCCACCAGTGTTCCTCCCGGTGAGACCGCCGGTTCCCGATGCATGCGGTCACGAACGTGACCTCCGCACGGCTCTCACGTGAATTCCTTCCCCAGGCCGGCAGCCCCCCCGCCCGGTGCTCCCGACACATCCAGTATGCCATGGGCCCCGGCGATCCCCTTCTCAGAGGGGGTAAGAGTTCCATAAGACTTCCACGAGGACGTCGAGACCCAAGATTTCAACGCCCGTCGGGGGGAAATCCGTCGCCTTGGGCAACTTTCATCCCCCACCAGGGGAGCGGCTCGCCGGTCCAGCCCGGGTCGCGATGGACGGCGCGGACCACGGTGTGGATGTTTCCTCGGACGTTGAAGTCGCCGACCACCTCGCAGTAGCGGGGCTCGAGCAACGCCACGAGATCGTCGAGAACCACGTTCACCACGTCCTCGTGGAAGACCGGCCGGTCGCGGAAACCGTTGATGTAGAGCTTCAGCGAGCGCAGCTCGACGCAGCGCGGCCCGGGCACGTAGCGGATGAAGAGGGTGGCGAAGTCGGGGAAGCCCGAGCGCGGGCAGAGGCAGGTGAACTCGGGGATCGTGCAGTGGACGGTGTAGTCGCGGTCGGGCCGGCGGTTGTCGATGGCCTCCAGCCGCGCCTCGCGGATCATCCGGCTGCCGTGGGGCTCGTCGTCGATCGGGGGCATGGGCAGCCAGATTGGCAGGTTTCGGTCGCCGCGGGTTGACCGCCCGG
>VBHE01000206.1:894-8865 GCA_005889515.1 Chloroflexota bacterium
CGCGCGGCCCTCCTCGTCGGGGGCCTGAGCCTCGCCGTCCTCGTCGCCGTCGGCGGCGGCATCCGCGAGGCCGTCGTCAGCCGGCCCGCCGCCCTGCCCGGCACCGCCGCCGCCCAGCCGCCGGCCACCCCTCCCCTCGAGGAGGAGGCCCCGGACCCCTCGCTGCCGCCGCTGACCCCCGACCAGGACACCGGCGGGCTCCTCGCCGCGGTCGGCGGGCACGGGTCGGCGACCAGGGCGCGGCCGGCTCCGACGGGGCCGCACCTGACGGTGCCGATCCTCCTCTATCACTATGTGCGGACCAACCCGAAGCCGTGGGACCGCGCCGGCTTCCGGCTCTCGGTCACGCCGACCGCCTTCGCCGCCCAGGTCGCCCTGCTCCGCGCCGGCGGGGCCCACACGGTCTCCCTCTCCCAGCTGCTCCGGGCGCTGGAGGGACAGGAGAGCCTGCCCCCCCATCCGGTGATCCTCACCTTCGACGACGGCTACAAGGACTTCGCGACGACCGCCGCGCCCCTCCTCGCCTCCCAGGGGATGACCGCGACCGACTTCGTGGTCGGCGACTTCCTCGGCAGCCCCGGCTACATGTCGGCCGCCCAGGTCCGGCAGGTGCGAGCGCTGGGGATGACGATCGGCGCCCACACCATGGACCACGTCGACCTCACCCGGATGCCCCCGGCGCTCGCCCGGGCCCAGATCGAGGGGTCCCGGAGGGTGCTCCAGGACGTCACCGGCGCGGCGATCGACGACTTCGCCTATCCGTTCGGGCGTCACAACCCGGCCGTCGACCGGATGGCCGCCGACGCGGGCTTCCGCGACGCCGTCACCACCGCCGGCGGCGAGCTCCAGTACCTCTCCGAGCGCTTCGACCTGCGCCGCACCTCGGTGACCGGCGGCGACACCCTGGCGAGCTTCGCCGCCAAGGTCCGGCTGCCCCTCCCGTCCCGCCGCGTCTTCGGCCCCGCCGGCGCCGGCGACCCCGTCGCCCCTCCCGCAGGCGGGCCCGGGCTGGTCGGCATCCCGCCTCGCCGCCGCTGATCGGGGCCCGGCAGGCCGAACCTGGCCAGATCGTTCTGTTTGCGGCGTTCATGACGGATTCCGGATGTCACGATCCGGTGACCTGGGCAAGGGGGGATGCATCGCGGGCACAGTTCGCGACATAATCAGCACAAACGACGGGGGAACGTCCGAGCCGGAGGGGAGGGGCTCGGGTTCCGGGGCCCGCGGCCCTGGACAGGCAGAGGAGGCGTTCGCATGGCAAGGGCATCCCAGGCAGCATTGACGGTCCAGGCTGTGGTCTTCGGCTTCGATCCCGACCCGGGCACTCCGTCGAATCGCGCGCTGCAGGTCCTCACCGTGCGCTCCGGTGTGCCCATCGCCGACGTGGAGCGCGGCGAGACCTGCGCAGAGGCGGCCCAGCGGGCCGTCGTCGAGGCCGGCCTCGATCTCGATGGTGGCCGGCGCGGCAGCCGGAGCCATCGCTCTTCGCTCCACCTGGTCGGCCTCGGCGACGAGCCGGGACGTGGGAACCGGGCGCTGGTGGTCCAGTACTACGGCACCGCCCCCTTCGGGGAGGTCGAGGGGCCGGGGCGCTGGGCCCCGATGGGCCGCTCGCTCAAGCTCGACGCGGGCGCCGGCGCCGCCCTCAAGCAGGCGGTCGAACGGCTGCGGGCGGACACCAAGAACGTGGCCGGGGCGGCCGCGCTCCTCGGCGACGTCTTCACCGGTGACGACCTGCTCCGGCTCCACGTCGCCCTCCACGGGGGCCCGAAGAGCAGCGAGCGGACCTTCCGCCGCCGCGTCCAGGAGCTCCGCGACAGTGGTGTCCTCCGTCCGGTCCGGGACAACGAGGTGGCGGCCCTGCGGCTGCGGGTGCCCCGCTTCCGGTCGCCGGCCGGCACGGGCGGCCGTCCTCCGGAGCTTCTCCGGTACTCGGGCAGCGGCGGCGAGGAGGAGCAGCTCGCCGGCCTGAGGACCCGCCGCAGCGCCTGAGGCGGCGCATCCACCCGGGCTCTCCCGCGCGGGTTGCGAACGCCTGTTCAGATACACTAAAATGTGGTGGTCATGGCGACCGCCACAGCGATCCTGCCCAGCCCCCTTCCGGCCTGGGCTCTGCTCATCGACCGCGGGCTGCGGATGGCCGAGGACGAGGACATCCGGTGCGCAGGGGCGCTCGGCGACCACGTCGAGCTCCTCTCGCGGTTCGCCGACCGGCACCAGGCCGAGGCCGCTCGGCGGCTGTGTGAGTTCGAGCAGCGACGCGGGCCCGCCGCCGACGGCGCCTGCTCGACGGTCGCCTGGCTGACCGCCCGGTGCCGGATGTCGCCCGGAAGGGCCGCCGACATGGTCTGCGTGAGCCGGCGGCTGCCCGAGCTCCCCGAGACCGCCCGCGCTCTGCGCGATGGCGAGATCGGGTATCAGCACGCGTCGGTGATGGCACACACCGCGAGCGACGTCGGCGCCGAGGCGGTGCGCGAGGCGGAGCGGGACCTGGTGCCCGCGGCGGGCGCCCTCGGCGTCCGCGAGTTCGGTCACCTGGCCCGGCGCTTTCGCGAGTGCGTCGACCCGGACGGGTCCCTCGCGGACGCCAACCACGACCACGAGCGCAGACGGCTGCACCTGAGTGAGACGCTCGGCGGCTGCTGGCGGCTGGACGGCTGGCTGGACAGGGAGGGCGGTGCGCTCCTGAAGACGGCGCTCAACCCGCTGATGAAGCCCGTCCCCGACGACCGGCGCACCGGCAGCCAGCGCTGCGCCGACGCCCTCCTCGAGCTCTGCCGCCGTCAGCTGGACGCCGGCACGCTGCCGCTGGTCGGCGGCCAGCGGCCACACCTCTATGTGACGGTGCCGGTGGAGACCCTCCGCGGTGAGCCCGGGTCGCCGGGAGGTGAGCTGCGCTGGTCCGGCCCGATCGTCGGCGAGCTGGCGCGACGCCTCGCCTGCGATGCGGTGCGGACGGAGATCACCGTAGGCCCCTGCGGCGAACCGCTGGCGGTGGGACGCCCCAGCAGGACCATCCCCGCCCACCTCCGGCGACTGCTGATCGCCCGGGACGGCGGGTGTCGCGGCCCCGGCTGCACCCGCCCACCGGACTGGTGCGAAGGACATCACATCCGCCCGCTCGAACGCGGCGGTCCGACGGTTCTGGAGAACCTGCTGCTCCTGTGCCGCTTCCACCACACCCTGCTCCATGAGGGTGGCTGGCGGCTCGTGCGGGTGTCGGAGACGGGGTTCGAGTTTGTGCCTCCCGACGCGCGGTCCCCTTAGCCCTTAGCCCTAGCCGGCGTCGGCCGGCCAGGGACCCTCGCCCGAGGAGAGCACCAGGGTGACCGGGCCGTCATTCTCGAGGCGTACCCGCATGTGCGCGGCAAAACGACCGGTCGCCACCCGCAGGCCGCGCTCGCTCAGCTCGGCACAGAAGACGTCACAGAGCCGCTCGGCGAGCTCGGGAGGCCCGGCGCCGACGAAGGACGGCCGGTGCCCTCGCGAGGTGTCGGCGTAGAGGGTGAACTGACTGACCACGAGCACCTCGCCCCCGGTCGAGCCGAGGTCGCGGTTCATCCGCCCCGCCTCGTCGGCGAGGACCCGGAGCGTTGCCACCCGCCCGGCGAGGTGGCGCGCGGTCGCCTCGGTGTCCGAGGGGCCGCAGCCGAGCAGGACGCAGAACCCGGGCCCGATCGCCCCGACCACCTCACCGTCGACGCGGACCTCGGCGCCGGTCACCCGCTGGACCACCGCCCGCACCCGCGGGAGCCTATCGGAGGAAGCGCAGGCCGCGGTAGATGCGCATCGCCTCGGCCTCGGCCTCGAGGAAGCTGTCCGCCGAGGCGCGCATCCCGTGGACGAGGAAGCTCCAGGCCCGCCGTTCCGGGTCGCCCCCCTCCACGGTGCCGAAGGCGAAGCCCAGCGCTCGGGGCGGGTACATCTCGATCACCGCTCCCGGCAGCCGCTTGTAGATCGGCCGGGCGACGAGGATCGCCTCCAGCGCCGCCCCGTCCTGGAGCCGGCCGCCGCAGAGGTCGATGGAGCGGAGCTTGGCGATCGGGTTGTCGGGGTCGCGGATCGTGATCGTCGCCCCGAAGCGCTCGGAGAGGTCACGCAGGACGAAGAGGAGTCCCAGCGCGTCGGTCTCGTCCCCGCGCAGCCGCACGAACCCCGCCGCCGAGAGCGGCCCCAACGCCGCCGCCGCTGCCTCGGCGCTCACCTCGGCGTGGCGGAAGAACTCCATCGAGAAGAGGTCGCGCGAGCGGGCATCGGCGAGCCAGGGCACGTCCCCGCGCCACTCCCGGAGCTCCGCCAGCTTGCGGAAGCGTCCGTGGAACGCCTCCCGGTCCTCCGCCTCCAGCCCCCACACCCTGACGTGAATGACGCGGCCCATCCAACCATTCTACGGGGGGTCTCGCGCTCCGCCACGCTCACGCTCGGGTCGGGTACCCTTCGCCCCGCGGGCCGAGGTAGCTCAGTTGGTAGAGCACGGGTCTGAAAAACCCGGTGTCGTCAGTTCGATCCTGACCCTCGGCACCATGGCCGGCGTAAGGGATTTTCCGCCGCCTGTTTCGCCCGACGGGCGCATGTACTGTGTTCGTACTCGGTTGCCCTCGGGATCGGTTCTGCGGTGCCGGCCGGCAGCGCCGGAGAAGCCGCCGCGAGCGTCCGGATGCCCTAGGGTGCGAGGCCAGATGTCAGTTCGGGAGTCCTCGCGATGTTCGCTCTGGTGGTGCGCTTCGACCTCGCGCCCGGGGCCGGGCTGGCGTTCGACGCTCTGGTCCAGGAGACTCTGGAGGAGATCCAGCTCCGCGAGCCGCGAACCCTCATCTACGCCTGCCACGACGTCGAGGGCGCGCCGTACTCCCGCCTCTTCTACGAGCTGTACGAGGACCGCGCCGCCTTCGACGAGCATGAGGCCGGCAACCACGTCCGGCGGTTCCTGGCAGAGCGCGAGCAGTACCTCGCGGCGCCCCCCAGGGTCGAGTTCCTGACGCTCCGCGCCCGCTACGACGCCCGCAAGCTCGGTCGGTGGAGGTTGGGCGGTGGATAGGTTCGTGCCGATCAGTGAGCGGATCGCCGTCTACCGGCGACGACGCGGGCTGTCCCAGGTGAAGCTGCAGGACCGCGCTCCGGGCGTTGGCGGAGGCGGAGGCCGCCGCGAGGAAGCTGCCGCCAGTGGCGCCTCTCTTCAACCCCACCTTCCGTGCCTGGCTCCTCGACCAGCTCGAGGAGCCGAGCACGGCGTGAAGGTCAGCCCGCGATGAAGGTCCCGTTCATGTCGGGGTGCGGGTCGCACCGGAAGAAGAACGTGCCCGCTGGCAGGCCCTGGACCGAGTACGTGGTCTTACCCGGCCCATCGATGAGCTCGCCCTTGAAGAACGTCTTGCTGGCGGTCTGGTCCTCGTAGATCGACACGTTGTGGGGAATGCCCCTGTCCAGGTTGGTGAAGTCGATCGTGAACGCCTGGTTGGCGGGCGCGGCGAGGCACTTCTTGTCGAACTTGCTGTCGAATTGAGCCGCGGCTGCCAACGACCCGCGACCGGGCAGGACCAGCATCGAGATGGCCGCCACCGCAGGCACCCACAGGTGCCTGCGGTGCGAGCGTCCCCGTATCACCTCAACCTGGGGCAGTCAGCCGGCGGGGCCTGCGTGAAGTCGACCGCCGTGATCGTGTTGCCGATGACCGGCGGCGGCGTGTCGTGGGGCAGGTCGAAGTACATGGTCCAGAGGATCACGTGCTCGTTGCCCTTGTTGAACGCCATGTGGCGGTGAGCCGGGTGGTAGAAGGCCTGACCGGCGTGGTACACCTCGCTCTCGTCGCACTTCCCGTCCCGCGCTTCGACGTAGCTCAGCTCGCCGCTCGACACGATGTTTGCGGCCGGGTGGTGCGCGATCCACCCGCTGCTCCACCCCGGTGCGATGTCCAGCCAGCTGGCGTACACGTCCTTGCCGGCCTCGATCTGGAGCGGGGCCTTCGCGCCGTAATCGAACGCACCGGGGACCACCGTCGCCACCGCCGGATCGGTGAGCGACACACCGGAGGGCGCTGCCACGGCCGGCATGACGCTGGTGCAGGTCGCCGGCGTCGATGCCGTCGGACCCTCGGCCAGGGGCTTCGGCGCGCCCGGAACCTGGTCGAAGAACCACCCGAAGAACTCGAGCGGTTCGCTTCCGGCGTTGTGCACCATGTATGTCCCGGCCGGCACGACCGCCGCCTGACCGGTGGCGTATTCCTTGGCCGCACACCCTTCGCCGCCGTGGAGCATCAGCTTTCCCTTGTTGACGGCGAGGATCGAGGTGCCGGGCAACCGGCGCCAGCCGGTCTCGCCTCCGGGAGCTACCGAGTACGACCCCGACGCGTAGTTGTCGCCCGGGTTGATCGGCACGGTGGCGCTCTCCATGGCCTGCGCCCGGGCCATGTCCTTGAACTTGACCTCCCCGGTCGGCGGTGTGGCAAAGGCGGTCGTCACGGAAAGAAAGCTGGTGACGGCCGCTGCGACAACGATTGCAGTCCTGCGCATGTTGACCCTCCCAACCAGGTTCAGCACCTCAGGCGACAGATCGTACGTCATTCCGTCGACATATCTTATGTAGGCGTCTAAGTTTTCTGCGGACGGTGTGTACCAAACGGTATGCAGTGGACGTAGCCTCAAACGACCGAGCGGCCCGAGGGTCGACCGCACGGATGTACGATCGACGGGCCTGGTTGAATGGCCGGCGTGCCGGTTCGGAACGACCACGCCGCCCTCGCCGCGCTGCTCGCCGGTGCGGGGTTCATCGCACCGGTCGAGGAGGCGGACGAGCTGCTTGCCGCCGCGGCCGGCGATGCCGCGGTCCTCGACACGCTCGTCGAACGCCGGCTCACCGGCGAGCCCCTCGCCTGGATCACGGGGAGCGTCCGGTTCTGCGGAGTCGAGGTCCGCGTCGATCCGGGGGTGTACGTGCCCCGCTGGCACAGCGAGGAGCTCGCGCGCCGCGCCGTCGAGCGCCTGCCCGTCGACGGCACGGCCGTCGACCTCTGCACCGGGAGCGGGGCGATCGCGAGGGTCCTGACGACGGCTCGTCCCGGTGCCCGGGTCGTGGCGTCGGACGTCGACGCGCGGGCTGTCGCCTGCGCGCGGACGAACGGCGTGGAGGCGTACGCCGGCGACCTGTTCGTCCCGCTCCCGCAGACCCTCGAGGGACGCGTCGACGTCGTTGTCGCGGTCGTGCCGTACGTGCCAACGCACGAGCTGCCGCTGCTGCAGCGCGACACCTTCACCTTCGAGACGCCGCTGTCCTACGACGGCGGTCCCGACGGCGCCGGGATCCTCCGGCGCGTCCTCGCCGGCAGTCCACGCTTTCTCCGCCGCGGAGGTGCGCTCCTGCTCGAGCTCGGCCGCGACCAGGCAGAGCCGCTCGGAGGCGACCTCGCCCGCCTCGGCTACGTCGACGTCACCGTCCTGCGCGACGAGGAGGGTGACGTCCGCGGCATCGAGGCGGTGCTCGGGCGGCGGCTCCGGTGACCGCGCTCGCCGGCCTGGCCGGTGCGGTGGGGCGACTGGCGGGCGATGCCGTCCGCGACGTCACCGTCGTCGAGGTGCCGTGCGACCGGCCGCCCTGGCTGCGCACCGAGCTCCGGCTCGAGCCCGGCGACACGGTCACCGGCTTCGCCGCGGGCCGGACCCGGCTGCGCGGAACCGACATCTCGATCGGGCCCGCCTTCCAGCTCTGGTACCGCATCGGCGTCGGCGGCGAGATCTTCCGGGGCACCCGCGACACCCACACCTTCACCGCCGCGGCCGCGGGCGTTCTCCACCTCGCGAGCTATTTCCCCGGGGAGTGGGGGACGAGGAAGGGAGCGCTCGGGGTGCCGGAGGACGTCTACGCGATGGTCGAGGGGTCCCTCTCCGTGATCCTCGTTCGCTGGGGCGTCGACCCGCTGCATGGTCTGCGCGCGCTCGCGCAGCTCGGCGATGATGCGGAGCTCGTCGCCTCGGAGGT
>VBHE01000207.1:0-12111 GCA_005889515.1 Chloroflexota bacterium
GGATCCCGGTGAGCGAACGCAGCCGGGGCAGGTCACCGAAGAGGACGACGTCGAAGAGGCCGTCGCCGAGGTCGGCGGTCGGAGCGACGCACATCCCCCCGCCGAAGTAGCGGCCGTTGGCGACGACGACGTTCTGGTAGCGGCCCTCCTCGACGGCGCCGTCGATCTCCACCCGGGCGGCGCGCGGCCGGTAGCTGAGCAGCGAGGCGAGCGAGTGCCAGAGGAAGGTCGCGGTGCCGCCCGCGCGCTTGCTGCTGCGGTTCACCCGGGCCACGACCTCGCCGCCGATCCCGCAATCGGCGATGTTCACGAAATGGCGGGGGGCGGCGCCGTCGAGGGTGAGCCGGCCGATGTCGATCGGCCGGGTCGCACCGGCGGCGAGGACCGCGGCGGCGGCGGCGCCGGCGGGGATGCCGGCGGTGCGCCGGAAGTCGCCGCCGGTGCCGCTGGGGACGAGGCCCAGGACGGCTCCCGGGGCGACGGGCGATCCATCCGTGGTGAGGAAGCCGTTCACCACCTCGTTGAGGGTGCCGTCGCCGCCCACCGCCACCACCCGCTCGCAGCCCCCGCGGAGCGCCGCCCGGGTCAGCTCGGTCGCCTCCCGCGGGGCGGTGGTGAGCCGCTCCTCGACCTCGACGCCCGCGGCGGTGAGAGCGCGGCGCAGCTCCGGCCATGCCCTGCCCGTCCTGCCGGCGCAGCTCGCGGGGTTGACGACGGCGACGGTGGCGGCGCTCAACGGCGTGCCTCCAGGGCGGCGGCGCAGGCCTCGGCGAGCTCGAGGACGGGGACGGGAACGGCGCCCGCCAGCCGGGCGGCGCAGGTCGCGCAGCCGGTCACCAGCGCCGCCGCCCCGGCCCCCGCCGCCTCGGCGACAGCGGCGGCGAGCCGGTCGCGGTAGCCGTCAGCGATCGCGGGGTGGGTGAGCGGCAGGCCGCCGCCGCCGCCCGAGCAGGCGGTGGTGGCTCCGCGACCGCGGAGCTCGACGACCTCGTGCCCGAGGGTGCGGAGCACGGCGCGGGGCTCCGCGGTGTGGTCGAGGTGGCGGGCGAGGAAGCAGGGATCGTGGTAGGCGACGCGGCCGTGGCCCGCCGGGGTGCCGGCGCTCGCGAGCCCGGCCGCGAGGACACCGGCGAGCGGCTCGACGGCGACCCCGGCAGGCCCCGGGGCGTGGGTCGCCAGGAGATGGGCGCAGGAGGGCGACTGCACCGCCACCCGGCGAACCGCGGCGGCGGCGATGGCGGCGCCGAGGCGGTCGAGCATCGCCACGGCCGCCGCGGTGTCGCCGAAGCTCCGTGCCGGCGCCCCGCAGCAGCGGTGCTCATCGAGCACGGTGAAGGCGATCCGCAGGCCGCGCAGCGCCCGCCCGGCGGCGAGAGCCGCCTCGGGGCGGTGGCCGAGGGCGCCGCAGCCGGGAAGGAGGAGGAGATCGGCGCCGGGGGTGGCGAGCCGGCGCAGCGCGTCGAGGGTCGCCGCCGGGTCGGTCCACGCCGGCGGTGAGTCCGCGACGCGCACCCGGCCGGCGGACGCCTCGGCGACCGCGCGGAGCCCCGCCGCGGGGGTCGCCCCCGCATCGAAGACCGCGGCGCGCACCGCCCAGCTCAGCTCCGTGGTCTCCACGCCCTTGACCAGGCAGGGAACGGTGCAGGCCCCGCAGGTGGCGCAGGCGAAGGCGGCCGCGACGGTGGCGGGCTCGGCGAATCCGTCCTGACCGCCGAGGGCGGCGACCACGGTGCGGGCATGCCCCCAGGGCTGGTGGCGCTCGTTGGCGGTGACCGCGAGGGTGGGGCAGGCGCTGCGGCACATCTTCGGACAGGAGGCGCAGCGCTGCGCCGCGACCACCTGCGCCTCGGGAAGCGCGGCGGCGCTCACAGCCCCCACTTCCCCGGGTTGGCGACCCCGCCGGGATCGAGCGCCGCCTTGAGTCGGCGAAGCACCTCGACGCCGCCGGCACCGAGCTCGGCCGCCATGTACGGGGCTCGGGCCAGTCCGGCGCCGTGGTGGTGGGCGATGCTCGCCCCGGTCTCCGCGGCGGCCGCCATCACCTCCTCCCAGAGCAGCTCGTGGAGCGGGACCGCTCCCGCCTCCTCCTCGGCGACGCCGGCGAAGCTGAAGTAGAGGCAGGCGCCGTCGGGGTAGCCGTGGCTGAGGTGGCAGAGGACGATCAGCCGGCCCCCGATCCGGCGGCGCACCGCCTCGTGGAGGGCGGCGAGCCGCGACCAGGGGGCGGCGAGCTCGACGGTGTCGAGCACCGCTCCCGCCAGCGGCAGGTAGCGCGCCTGGGCGAAGCCGATGTCGTCGCGGCGCGTGTACCAGGCCTCGACCGCGGCGGGGTCGCGGGCGGAAGCGCCGTGGGCGGCGCAGATGGCGGCGAGCTCGGCGGCCTCCGCCTCGGCGACGGCGGCGCGGCCCTCGCAGGAGGCGAGGAGGAGCGCACCGCTCCCCTCACCCACCCCGAGCTCGGCCGCCTGGAGGGCGGTGTCCGCGAGGTCGTAGAGGCGCAGCAGCGAGGGACGCAGCCCCGCCTGGAGGAGCTCGCGGACCGCCGCGATCCCCTCGGCGAAGCCGCCGAACACCGCGGCGTGGTCGACCCGCCGCTCGGGGAGGGGGTGGAGCCGAAGGGTCACCTCGACGATCACGCCGAAGCCTCCCTCGCTGCCGAGGAAGAGCCGGCGGAGGTCCGGGCCCGCCCCGGCGGCCGGCTCGGGACGGAGCGACACCTCGGTGCCGTCGGGGAGCACCGCCTCGAGGCCGGCGACGAGGTCGTCGATCCGACCGTAGCGGGTGCTCAGCTGGCCCGCGGAGCGGGTGGCGACGAACCCGCCGACGGTCGAGAGCGCCAGCGACGAGGGGTGGTGGCCGGTGGTGCGCCCGCGCTCCCGGCAGGCGTCCTCGAGCCGGCTCCCGAGCAGGCCGGGCTCGACCCGGACCCAGCCGGTCTCCAGGTCCCAGTCGAGGATGCGATCGAGGCGCTTGAGGTCGAGCACCACCCCGCCGCGGACCGGGATCGCGGCGCCACAGACACCGGTGCCGGCGCCGAAGGGGGTGAAGGGGATCTCGGCGCGGTGGCAGGCGGCGCACACCGCGGCGACCTGGCCGCGCGTCGAGGGCCAGACCACCGCGTCGGGACCGGGCAGCCGTTCGCCGCCGCGTTCACGGATCAGCGCCCGCGGCCAGAGGTCGTGGGCGACGGCGTCCCGGTCGGCGGGGTCGGTGCTCACCCCCGCGTCGCCGACGGCGGCGCGGAGCTCGTCGAGGAGCGCGGGCGCGAGCAGGCTCATGCCGCGGCGACGCCGCGCAGCCTCGCAGCCGCCCGCCCGGCGCGGGCCCCGGTCCAGGTGGCGACGCCGAGGCCGCCGCCGCGAAGCGTGGTGTCCACGGCGGCGAGCAGCGCGCCGCAGGCGAGCAGGTTGTCGAGGACGGGAGCGCCGAAGCCGTCGACGGGACGGCCCTCGGCGTCGGTGCGCACCCCCGCGGCGAGGAACGGCTGGGGCCCGAAGCGGGTGCGCTCGACGAGGTCACGGGGGCCGAGGGTGTCGACCGCCACGCCGCCGGTGAAGAGCGGCAGCCCGAGCAGCGGCTCGCGCGGACGCCGGTCGCCGGTCAGCCCGCCACCGAGGTACTTGCCGGTGGCGAGGACGAGCACCTCGCAGCTCAGGGTGTCCCCGCCGGCGGCCTCGACGGCGACGACCCGGCGCTCGGCGCGGCGGATCCCGGCGACGCTCCCGGTGACGATCTCCACCCCGGCGCGGCGGGCCATCGCCTCGGCGGCGCGGGCCAGCCGCCAGCCGGGCGCCGACGGCGGCGGGCTGAGCAGCTCGGCGACCCGCACTCCGGCGACGGACTCGACCCGCGCGCGAACACCGTCGGGGTCGTCGAGGCCGAGCACCGCAGGGAGCAGCACCACGTCCACCGCCTCGCCGCCGAGCGCCGATGCGATCGCCTCACCGAGCATCTCGGCGCCCCCGGATGCCTCGACCGCCCGGGCCAGGGTGGCGTCGTCGAGGTCGCCGGCGACGCTCTCGTCGACGCCGGGCAGGGCGGGGTCGAGGACGACCGCCCGCGCTGCCGGCCCGTCGCCGGAGCGCTCCGCGATGGCGGCGGCGATCGCGGCCGAGTCGACCCGGAGCAGCCCGGGGATCCCCGCCACCGCCACCCGCCCGGCGCCGTGGAGGTCGCCCGCGGCGATGCTCTCGAGGACGACCCCGGCGTGCCGCGTCTGGCCGGTGACCGCGGCGACGAACGCGGGCCGCAGCAGCGCCACCCGGAGCCGAAGGCCCACCCCGGCGAGCTCGGCGGCGAGCCTCCGCGCCTCGGCCTCGAGCTCGCCCGGCGCGGGCGGCTCCACCCCGCCGGCCACGTAGGGGTGGTCGGGGACCTCGCGTGCCAGCCGGCCAAGCCAGCCGCCGGGATCGGTCGCCTCTCCCGGCGGTACGAGGTCGAGCGCCCCCGAGGAGACCGCGGTCGCCGCCGGTCCGCGCCGGACCAGGGCCACCTGCAGGCCCGCGCGCGCGGCGGTGACCGCCGCCCAGCAGCCCGCCAGCCCCCCGCCGACGACCACGACCTCTGGCATCGGCGGGGATGCTACCGGGACGGGCGCCTAGAGGAGCTCGGCGGGCTCGCGTCCAGGCCCCAGCCGCCGCCGCGTCTCCTCCACGTCGAGCCGCATCTGGGCGCTCAGCGCCTCCGGGGTCGGGTAGCGCACATCGTCCCGCAGCCGCGCCACGAAGGCGACCCGCACCCGCTCGTGGTAGATGTCCCCCGAGAAGTCGAGGAGGTGGGGCTCCACGGTCAGCTTTGTCCCCCCGAACGTCGGCCGGTAGCCGACGTACGTCGCGGCGCGGTGCCACGCCCCGCGTACCCGCACCCAGGTCGCATAGATCCCCCGCGGCGGCAGGCACTTCCCCGGAGTGATCGCCAGGTTCGCGGTCGGGAACCCGAGCCCGGTCCCGATGTTCTCGCCGTGCTCCACCCGCGAGTCCACGAAGTACGGATGCCCGAGCACCCGGTTCGCCGCCTCGAGGTCGCCGTCGGCGAGGGCGGCGCGGACGAGCGACGAGGAGAACACCTCTCCCCCGTCGCGCTGCGCGTCGACCACCTCGACGTCGAAGCCACGGGTCGCACCCCAGGAGCGGAGGAAGGGGATGTCGCCGGCGCGCCGGTGGCCGAGGGCGAAGTCGTGACCGACGACCATGCGCCGCAGGTTGAAGCCCTGGCTCAGCCGCTCGAGGAACTGGTCGGCGGTCCACCGGCTGAGCTCGCGGGTGAACTCGAGAACGACCAGACGATCGAGCCCGGCGGTGTCGAGGAGCGCGGCCTTCTCGTCGAGCGTGGTCAGCCGCGGCGGACAGTTGTCGGGGTCGAGGATGCACCGGGGATGGGGGTCGAAGGTGACGAGGACGGACTCGCCGCCGTGCTCACGGGCCGCACCGACCATGCGGTCGACGATCCGGCGATGGCCGCGGTGGACGCCGTCGAAGTCGCTCGCGCCCTCCGGCAGGCCGAACTCGGTCCGCAGCCTCACCACCCGGCGAGCACCTTGGTGGGCCGGTAGAGGTTGCCCTGCAGCTCGCCGACGGCGAGCAGCTCGCCGTGGGCGCTGTGGGCGCGGCACGCGCCCCGGGGGCGGGGCTCGGGCAGCCGCGGCACCCACACCGACTGGCCGCGGCGCACCTGCAGCGCCTGGGCGGGGACGAGGTCGACCCGGGGGAGGAACGCCACCGCCAGGTCGAGGGGGTGGAGCGCGCCACCGGGATCGTCGAGCGCCTGGAGCTGCTCGACGGTCACCGCGTCGGCGAGGGTCATCGGGCCGTAGGCGGTGCGCTCGAGCCAGGCGAGCAGACCGCCGGTGCCGAGGGTGTCGCCGACGTCGGAGGCGAGCACCCGCATGTACGTGCCCTTCCCGCAGAGCACGTCGACCTCGGCCTCGGCGACCTCGCCGGGCCGGAAGTCGAGGAGCCGCGCCTCGAGGATCGTCACCTTCCGCGGCCGGCGCTCGACCTCCACGCCCTCACGGGCGAGCTCGTAGAGGTGGCGGCCGTCGTGGCGCACCGCGCCTCGCGCACCGCGGCGGCGTCGACCGCGGTGGCGTCGCCGCTGCGGGTGACCTCGCCCTCGAGGTCCATCGTCGTGCTGCGCTCGCCGAGCCGGAGAACGCAGTGGTAGCGCTTGGGCTGCTGATGGAGGTAGTCGACCAGCCGGGTCGCCTGGCCGACACAGATCGGCAGCAGCCCCGTGGCCGCGGGGTCGAGGGTGCCGGCGTGGCCGACCCGGCGCTCGCCGAGGGCGCGGCGGACCTCGCGCACCGCCTGGAAGGAGGTCATCCCCCGCGCCTTGTTGAGCGGCAGGATGCCGTGGTGGCGCGCGGGCGGCCGCCCCCGGCTCGCGGGGGCCGCCGCGACGGTCTCGCTCACGCCGCTCTCAGCCGCTCACGCGCGAGCTGGAGCACCCGCTCCTGGGCGACCGCCAGGGGCGCGTGGAGCTCGGCGCCGGCGGCGCGGCGGTGGCCGCCGCCGCCGAAGGGCGAGCAGAGGTCGGTGGCGTCGGCGTCGCCGCGGGTGCGCACGCTGATCTTGGTGACGTCGGGCTGCAGCTCCTTGAAGAGCACCGCGACGGTCATGGTGTCGACGGTCTGGAGGACGTCGATGATCCCGTCGGTCTCCTGCCAGCTGGCGCCGGCCTCGTCGAGCATCCCCCGGGTCACCTCGGACCAGACCAGCCGGCCCTCGAGCTCGGTGCGCATCGCGGCGACGGCGAGCGCCTCGAGGCGCAGGGTGCTGACGGCGCGGGACTTGTAGCTCTTCAACGCGATCCAGGCGGGGTCGGCGCCGAGGTGCACGAGCTCGGCGGCGAGCCGCAGCGCCTCCTCGGTGGTGTTCTCGTGGCGGAAGCCGCCGGTGTCGGTGAGCAGCGCCGCATAGAGGTTGGTCGCCGCCTCGGGCGGGATGGGCAGGCCGAGGGTGCGCAGCAGCCGGAAGACCACCTGCCCGGTCGCGCTCGCGTCGGGCTGGATCAGGTTCACCGAGCCGTAGGCGCTGTTGCTGACGTGGTGGTCGATGTTCACCACCGGGAAGCGCCCGGACTCGAGCAGGCCGCGCTTCTCGCCGAAGCGCCCGGTGGTGGCGCAGTCGAAGGTGAAGATGGCGTCGATCCGCTCCGGCTCCCGCTCCAGGGTCTCGTAGCCCGGAAGGTAGTCGAGGGTGAAGGGGACCGGGTCGGGGACCACGGGGTGGGGCGCCTTGCCGATCGCGCGCAGCGTCGCCGCGAAGGCGAGCGCCGAGCCGAGGCTGTCGGCGTCGGCGTCCTTGTGGGCCATGCAGACGATGTCGTGGCTGCTGTCGATGATCCTGCGGACGTCGTCGGCGACGTCGGTCAGGCCGGGCCATGCGACAGCGGGAGTGGCCGTCATGCCGGTGTCTCCTGAGGAATGCTTCGGCCGCGGGGCGGCCGGCGGTGTGGCGCTGGCGTCGAGCTCGCGCAGCATCGAGCTGACGCGCACGGCGTAGGCGATGGAGTCGTCGAGGACGAAGCGCAGCCGGGGGATGTTCTTGAGGTTCTCGAGCCGGTCGCCGAGGGTCGAGCGGAGGAAGCCCTCGGCATGACGCAGGCCGGCGATCACCGCCTCCCGCTCCGCGTCCGTGCCCAGCGCGCTCACCCGCACGATGGCGCTGCGCAGGTCGGGAGAGGGACGCACCTCGGTCACCGAGGCGAGGCGGATGCGCGGGTCCTTCAGAGAGCTCCTCACGAAGCTGCTTGGCGACGCGCAGCATCCGCTGCGAGCCGCCGCCGCGGCGGTTCGCGGCGGCGGTCGTGTCCTGAGATCGGAAGGTCACAGGTTCTGCTGCTCGACCACGTAGGCCTCGAGGATGTCCCCCTCCTGGAACTCGGAGAAGTCCTCGAGAGTGATGCCGCACTCGTATCCCTGGGCCACCTCGCGCACGTCGTCGCGGAAGCGCCGCAGCTGGGCCATGCGGCCCTTGGCGACCTCCTTGCCGTCGCGCAGGACGCGGACGATCGCGTTGCGGGTGATCCTCCCCTCGGTGACGTACGAGCCGGCGATGGCGGCGCGACCGTCGACGGTGAAGACCTTGCGCACCTCGGCGCGGCCCTGGAGGACCTCGACGAAGGTCGGCTCGTAGAGGCCCTTGATCGCCTTCTGGATGTCGTCGGTGACCTGGTAGATGACGTCGTAGTAGCGGACGTCGACCCCCTGTGCCTCGGCGGCGGCCCTCGCGGCGACGTCGGGCCGTACGTTGAAGCCGATCACGATGGAGTCGCTCACCGCGGCCAGGTTGACGTCGGACTCGCCGACCTCGCCGACCGTGGCGGAGACGATCTTGATCCGCACCGTCGGGTCCTCGATCTTGAGGATCTGCCCGCGCAGCGCCTCGAGCGAGCCGTTCGCCTCCGCCTTGACGACCAGGTTGAGCGTCTTGATGCCGCCCTCTGCGACCTGGTTGGCGAGGTCCGCGAGGGTGATGCGACGGACCGGCTGCGCCTTCTGCTTCTCCGCCTGGAACCCACGCTGCTCGGCGAGGTTCCTCGCCGCGCGCTCGGTCTCCATGACCTGGAAGATCTCGCCGGCGACGACCACGTCGGTGAGCCCGGTGACCAGCACCGGCAGGCTCGGGCCCGCCTCCTTGACCCGCTTGCCGGTGTCGTCGATGAGCGCGCGGACCTTGCCGAAGACCGAGCCGGCGACGACGTTGTCGCCGATGCGCAGGGTGCCGTTCTGCACCAGCGCGGTGGCCATCGGCCCGCGGCCACGCTCGAGGTTGGCGTCGATCACCGTGCCCACCGCGGGCTTGTTCGGATTCGCCTTCGGCTCCTCGATGTCGCTGATCAGCAGGATCAGGTCGAGCAGGTCGTCGATGCCCTGCCCGGTGCGCGCGCTGGTGCGCACCACCGGGGTGCTTCCGCCGTACTCCTCGGGGACGAGCTCGCGCTCGGAGAGCTGCTGCAGCACCCGCTCGGGGTTGGCGTTGTCGCGGTCGATCTTGTTCAGGGCGACGAGGATGGGCACGCCGGCGGTGCGCGCGTGCTGGATCGCCTCCTCGGTCTGGGGCATGACCCCGTCGTCGGCGGCGACCACCAGCACGGCGATGTCGGTGACGTCGGCGCCGCGGGCGCGCATCGCGGTGAAGGCGGCGTGGCCCGGAGTGTCGATGAAGGTGATGAGCCGGCCGTTCTTCTCGATCTGGTAGGCGCCGATGCGCTGGGTGATGCCGCCCGCCTCGCCCGAGGCGACCTTGGTCTGGCGGATGGCGTCGAGCAGCGAGGTCTTGCCGTGGTCGACGTGACCGAGAACGGTGACGACGGGCGGGCGCGCAACCAGCGACGCCGGGTCCTCCTTCGAGAGGTCGAGGAGGGGATGGCGCACCCGGCGCCCCTCTGCCGGCGCGGCGGCGGGCGCCGCGTCCTCACTCTCCGCCTCGAACCCGAAGTTGTCGGCGGCCAGGGCCATGGTGTCGAAGTCCAGGGCCTGGTTGAGGTTGGCCATCACCCCGTTGCCCATCAGGTATTTGATGAGCTGGGGTCCGGAGACCGAGAGGCGGTCGGCGAGCTCCTTCACCGTGAGCGTCGCGGGCAGGGTCAGCTTCTTCACCGTTGCGATGTCAGTACCTCCGGGGGGACCGTGTCGAGCTCAGCGGCGAGGCTGTCCCAGTCGATGCGGTCGGATGTGGTGCGCAGCGCACGGACGAGGACGCGACGGCGCCTCGCCTGCGCCAGGCAGGTTGTACCCGTTCGACGGCACAGGTAAGCGCCGCGGCCGTTGCGCTTTCCCGTCGGGTCGAGGGCGGCCGGACCCTCGGCGGGGAGGACGATGCGGATCAGCTCCCGCTTGGGACGGACGGTCCGGCAGCCGACGCAGGTGCGCTCGGGACCGGTCGCGACGGTGGGCGCGACGCTCATGTCGCCTCCATCCCGTCACCGTGGATGTCGATGCGCCAGCCGGTGAGGCGTGCGGCGAGGCGGGCGTTCTCGCCGGAGCGGCCGATGGCGAGGGAGAGCTGGCCCGGCGCGACGGTGATCCGGGCGGTGCGGCTGTCCTCGTCGAGCTCGACCGCGAGCACCTCGGCGGGGGCGAGTGCGCGGGCACAGAACACCGAGGGTTCGGGGGACCAGCCGACGATGTGGAGCTGCTCGCCGCCGAGCTCGGCGACGACCGCGCGGTGGCGGACGCCCCGCGGGCCGATGCACGCGCCCTCGGCGTCGAGGGTCCCGGTCGCGGCGTACACCGCGACCTTGGTGCGCCGCCCCGGCTCGCGGGCGATGGCGCGGATGGCGATCTGCCCCGAGGCCATCTCCGGCACCTCCTGCTCGAGCAGGCGGCGGACCAGGTTGGGGTGGGAGCGCGAGACCACGACCGCGGCGTCGCGTCCGCGCCGGCGGACGTCGACCACCACCACCTTGAGATGGCGGTTGCGCTCCGGGGACTCGCCGGGGATCTGCTCCTCGACGGGGAGGAGCGCGGGGAAGCGGTCGTTGCGCAGCCACCAGGCATCGCCGTCGCGGCGCTCGACCAGGGTGTCGATCAGCTCGCCGCGGCGGGCCGAGCCCTCACGGAGCACGCGGTCGCGCTCGGCGTCGCGCAGCCAGCCGCCGACCGCGCCGCGGACGGCGAGCGCCGCCGTCCGGGAGAAGTCGGGCCCGGGATCGGCGACCCGCTCGCTGCCCCCGCTCTCGGTGGGCCGGAAGAGCTCGACCGCCCCCGAGCCGAGGTCGACCCGGGCACGCACCGCGCTGTCGCTGGGCGCCACCCGGTGGTACGCCTCGGTGACCGCGCGCTCCATCACCGCGACGAGCTCGGCCTCGCCGACCTCGGCGCTGCTGCCCAGCTCGGCGAGCGCGGAGCGCAGCTCGCTGACCACCGGCTCGGCCATCTCAGATGTCCACCGCGAGCCGGCCCTCGACCACGTCGTCGAAGGCGACCCGGAGCGAGCCGAGGCTGCGCCGCTCGCGGATCTCGACCTCGAGGGCATCCTCGCCGACGGCGAGCAGCCGGCCCTCGACCACGGTGTCGGCCTCGCCGTTGCGAAAGCGCACGTTGACCCGCAGCCCCAGCGCGCGCAGCCATTGATCGCGCTCGAAGAGCGGCCGCTCCGCGCCCGGCGAGGACACCTCGAGGGTGTAGGCCGCGCTGATCGGGTCGTGCGCGTCGAGCACCGCGGCGACTGCGTGAGAGACCTGCTCGCAGTCGTCGAGGTTCACCCCGCCCGGCTTCTCGATGAGCAGGCGCAGCGTCGGAGGCGTGTTCTGTCGGTCCCACTCCGCTCCGTAGAGCTCGACGCCACACTGCGTCAGGGAGGGGAGGACCAGCTCGGTGATGCGCGCCAGCGCGTCGTTCGACAACTCGGCATGAGGTGGTGGGACGGGCGAATGCCCGTTCCGGGTCGGGTCAGGGGTGCTGCGGCACCCTGCACCGCCGGCGGCAGGAGCACGGTGGTGAGCAGCCCCTGAGTATAGCGCGAACACCTGCTCGCCGCGGGACGCCGGGGGTCCTCGGGAGGTCGCTCTCGCGCGACGTCAGGACGCCGCTCGGGCCTTCGTCTGGACCCGGCGCGGACCCTGCGGCTGCGCCCCCGGCCTCTCGCGGTCGATCGACTGCCAGGCGATGAGCAGCGTGCTGGCGTTGAAGATCGAGCTGAAGGTCCCGGTCACGATCCCGATGAGCAGCGCGAGCACGAAGCCGCGGATCGACGACCCGCCGAAGAGCACGAGCGCGAAGAGGACGAAGGTCACGGTGAGCGCGGTGTTCAGCGAGCGGGTCATGGTCTGCACCGTCGACAGGTTCACGATCTGGTCGAAGGTGAGTCGTGGCCCGGTGCGCAGGTTCTCGCGGATGCGGTCGAAGACCACGATGGTGTCGTGGATGGAGAACGACACCGAGGTGAGGATGGCGGTGACGAAGAGGGTGTCGACCTCGGCGACGTCGCTGAAGTGGCCGACCACCGCCCAGATGCCGGCGAGGACGAAGACGTCGTGGAGCAGCTTGAACAGGGTGCAGACGCTGAAGCGCGTCCGAGAGATCGTCTGGGTGCGGAAGCGGAAGGCGAGGTACACCGCGATGAGCACCGACGACAGGATGACGAGCAGGATCGCCTTGCGCACCAG
>VBHE01000207.1:12202-20173 GCA_005889515.1 Chloroflexota bacterium
GGTGCGGATCGAGAACTGGTTGCCCGACTCCGACTGGATGCTGGGCTGCAGCTGGGCGGCCACGCTGTTCACCGCCTGCTCCACCTGCGCCTGGGTGGCGGGCTTCGCCAGGGTCGCGTCGATGCGATTTCCGCCGGCGAAGTCGAGGCCGAGACGGAAGCCCCAGAAGAGGATCGCCAGGATCCCCGGGATGATGATCGCGAGCGACCCGAGGAAGTACCAGTTGCGGGTGCGCACGATGTCGAAGCGGCCCTTCGGCGGGTTGGCCTCGTACTCCGTGTGGATCTCGGTGTAGAGCTGCGGATTGCGCGCCCTGCGCCAGTTCAGCACCCCGACGAAGAGCGACTGGGTGATGAGGATGGCGCTGAACATCGACACCGCGACGCCGAGCCCGAGGGTGAGCGCGAAGCCCTTGACCACGTCGGTGCCGAAGACCCACAGCACCACGCAGGCGATCATCGTGGAGATGTTGCTGTCGCGGATCGCCGGCCACGCGCGGCGGAAGCCCGCCTCGACGGAGAGGGGCACGCTGCGCCCGTGGCGCAGCTCGTCACGGGTTCGCTCGAAGATGAGCACGTTGGCATCGACCGCCATGCCCAGCATCAGCACCAGGCCGGCCAGCCCGGGCAGAGTGAAGGCCGCCTTCACCATGACCATGAAGGCCACCGTCAACACCAGGTTGGCCATCAGCGCCACGCAGGCGACAATGCCGGCGAAGCGGTAGTAGAAGACCATGAAGGCACAACGATGATCAACCCGACCAGGCCGGCGATCAGGCTCTGGCGCACCGTCTGCGAGCCGAGGGTGGCGCTCACCTCCGACGCCTGGACGGTGGCGATCTCCGCGGGCAGCGCGCCGGCCGAGATCTGGCTCGCCAGCTGGTTGGCGCTCTCGGCTGTGAAGCCGCCGGTGATCTGGGTCTGGTTGCTCGACGGCGAGATCACCTGGGGGGCGCTGATGATCTGGGTGTCGAGGAAGATCGCGATCCGGTTCTGGGTCGACCCCTGCGGCTGGGCGTAGGCGGCGTTGGTGATCCTCGACCACTCGTCGGCGCCGTGGGAGTTGAAGTTGATGTCGACCGCGTACGACGCCGACTGGGTGTCGTAGCCGACGGTGGCGCTGGTCACGTCCGTGGCCAGGATGTTGTCGTCGATCTTCCAGTGGTACCCGGGGGGATAGAGGCTGCTGTTCTGCAGCTGGGTGGGATCCCAGAGGTTCTGCTGGTCGCGCAGGAAGGCCGGATCGCTCGGGTTGGCCTGCCCCTGCACCGGGGGTGGTGCCGATGACGTCCCTGGCCTTGGCGAGGCTCACCCCGGGGATCTGGACCAGGATCTGGTCGCTGCCCTGGGCCTGAACGCTCGCCTCGGCGACGCCGAGGCTGTTCACCCGCTGGCTGAGCACGGTGATCGTCGCGTTCTGGAGGTCGGAGGCGCTCGCGCTCTTCGGCGGCGCGTTGCGGCAGCTCGTCCCCGGCGGGTCGTTCAAGCCCTTGCAGATGGCGATGGTCAGCTCGGTGCCGCCGCTGAGATCCAACCCCTTGTGGATGTAGATCTCGTAGCCGCCGATGTGGGGGTTGGAGCTGAGCTTCTGCCCCACGCCCTTGTGCTCGACGAGGAAGCGGTAGGTGTAGCCGTAGGTGTCGATGAAGAGGGCGGCGAGGATGATGAACAGGACGCCGCCCATCAGCCAGCGGTTGAGCCGGATCACGGCGCAGGAGTGTACCCGAGGGTGCGGGCCTCGGCGACAGCCGCGGCGGGGAGAGAGTCGGGGCCGCCGGCGAGCCCGGCGAGCACCTCCCGCCGGTACCCGGCGAACCGGCCGCAGGCGATCGCCGTCCGGGCGCCCACCATCAGCCCGCCGAGGTGGGTGAGGTTGTGGAGGGAGAGCAGCCGGTGGGCGAGGATCTCCCCGGCCGCGAAGAGGTGGCGGAGGTAGGCCCGGCTGAACCCCCCGGCGCATGCCGGGCAGGGACAGCCCGCCTCGAGGGGGCGGAGGTCGTCGCGGTGGGCGGCGCGGCGGAGCGAGAGCCGGCCGCCGCAGGTGAGCGCCGTCCCGTTGCGCGCCAGCCGGGTGGGGAGCACGCAGTCGAACATGTCCACCCCGGCGCCGACCATGGCGAGCAGTTCCGCGTCGGTGCCCAGCCCCATCACGTACCGGGGCACCCCCCCGGGGATGCGCTCGAGCGCCGCCCGCGCCATCGCCTCCATCACCGGAGGAGGCTCGCCGAGGGCGAGGCCGCCGATGGCGACGCCGTCGAAGTCGAGCCCGGCGACCACCTCGGCGGAGCGGCGGCGCTCGGTGGCGTCGAAGCCGCCCTGGGCGATCCCGAAGAGGAGGTGGCGGTCGCGCCCGGGGTGGGCGCGGCGGCAGCGCTCCGCCCAGCGGTGGGTCCGCTCCGTGGCCTCGGCGGCGACCGCGGCGGCGGCGCCGTAGGCGACCGGGTGGTCGAGGCACATGATCACGTCGGCGCCGAGGCGGGCCTGGAGGGCGACCGCCTCCTCCGGGGTGACCCGCAGCCGGCTGCCGTCGTAGGGGGAGACGAACGTCGCCCCCTCGTCGTCGATCGAGGCGACGCCGTCGAGGCTCACGAGCTGATAGCCGCCGCTGTCGGTGAGGATCGGTCCGTCCCAGCGCATCAGCTCCTGGAGCCCGCCCAGCCGGTCGATGAGGTCGGCGCCGGGGCGAAGCGCGAGGTGATAGGCGTTGCAGAGGAGGATGTCGGCGCCGCAGGCGCGCACCTCCGCGGGGTGGACCGCCTTCACCGCCGCATGGGTGCCGACCGGCATGAAGGCGGGGAGCCGCACCTCGCCGTGGGCGGTCCGGAGCGTCCCGGTGCGGGCGGAGCCGTCGGTGGCGGTGAGGGCGAGCGCGCTCATCCGCGGCCCAGCGTCCAGCAGAGCATGCAGTCGCCGAAGGAGAGGAAGCGGTAGTCGCGGGCGAGCGCGTGCGCGTAGGCCTCGCGCCAGCGCTCGGCGCCGATCACCGCCGCGAGGAGCACCAGCAGGGTCGAGCGCGGCTGGTGGAAGTTGGTGAGCAGGCCGTCGACCGCGCGGATCGGCGAGCCCGGGCGCAGATAGAGGCGGGTCGTCCCCTCCCCCGGCTCGACGGTGCCGTCGTCGCGGGCGCGGCTCTCCAGGACCCGGACCGCGGTGGTGCCGACGGCGATCACCCGCCCCCCGCGGCCACGGGCGGCGGCGACCGCCGCGGCCGCGTCCTCGGGCAGGGTGAAGCGCTCCTCGTGCATCGGGTGGTCGTCGACCCGCTCGTGGCGGATCGGGGCGAAGGTTGCGAGCCCGACCTCGAGCCGCACCGCAGTGCGCTCGATCCCCGCGGACCCGAGGGCCGCGAGCACCGCCGGAGTGAAGTGGAGGCCGGCGGTCGGCGCGGCCGCCGAGGCGGGCCCCCCGGCGGCGTAGACGGTCTGGTAGCGGCCGGGATCGTCGAGGGCGGTGCGGATGTAGGGCGGCAGCGGCACCCGCCCGGCGTCCTCGATGGCGGCGTCGACGTCGCCGCCGGCCGCCTCGAGGCGGACCTCGCGAGCGCCGGGATGCCCCGGCACCCGGTCGCCGACCTCGGCCTCGAGCCCGCCCTCGCAGCTCAGCCGCGTTCCCGGCGGCAGCCGCCGCGCGGGGCGGACCAGGCACGCGTACCCGCCGTCGACGAGGGGATGGAGGATGAGCAGCTCGGCGGCCCCGCCCCCGGGCCGGCGGGCGCGCAGCCGGGCGGCCCGCACCCGGGTGTCGTTGACGACGAGGAGGTCGCCGCGCCGCAGGATGGCGGGGAGCTCGCGGAAGCCTCGGTCCTCGGGTGGCCCGGCGGGCGGGAGGTGGAGCAGCCGCGAGGCGTCGCGCTCGGCGAGCGGCCGCTGGGCGATGCGCTCGGGCGGCAGCGGGTAGTCGAAGTCGGCGGTCGCCGCTCCCGGAGCGGTGGTGGCCATGATCGGCGTCAGAGCAGCTCCGGCTGCACCGCGGCGGCGCCGGGCACTCCGCGGGGGACGGGAAGGCCGAGGTGGCGGTAGGCACCGGCGGTGGCCAGCCGTCCCGACGGCGTCCGGGCGATATAGCCGAGGCGGATGAGGTAGGGCTCGACGACGTCCTCGACGGTCTCGCTGTCCTCCTGGACGCTGACCGCGAGCGTCTGCAGGCCGACCGGACGGCCCGAGTAGGCGCCGCAGAGGATGCCGAGGACCCGGCGGTCCATCTCGTCGAGCCCGCCCTCGTCGACCCCGAGGACGCGCAGCGCCCGCTCGGCGACGTCGGTGTCGATGCGGCCCGAGGCGCGCACCTGGGCGTAGTCGCGGGCCCGGCGGAGCAGCCGGTTGGCGATCCGCGGGGTGCCCCGCGAGCGGCTGGCGAGCAGGTCGGCGCCGCCCTCGTCGACGGCGATCCCGAGCAGCCCGGCGGAGCGGCGGACGATGGCGCGGAGCTCGGGGGTGTCGTAGAAGTCGACCCGAGCGCCCCCGCCCTGGTGGTCGCGCCGACCACGGTGAAGCGCTGCAGGCTCAGCCGCATCGCCTGGGCTCCGGCACCCTTGCCCGCCACCCAGTCGAAGGCGAAGTCCTCCATCGCCGGATAGAGCGCCTCCTCGACGGTGCGGCTGAGACGGTGGATCTCGTCGACGAAGAAGACGTCGCCGGCCTCGAGGTTGGTGAGGATCGACGCCAGGGTGCCCTGGTGCTCGATCGCCGGACCGCTGGTGGTGCGCAGCCGCACCCCCATCTCGTTGGCGACGATCTGGGCAAGAGTCGTCTTTCCGAGTCCGGGAGGTCCGTGCAGGAGGACGTGGTCGAGCGCCTCGCCGCGCTGCTTCGCCGCCTCGAGGAGGATGCCGAGCTGCTCGCGGACCGCCGGCTGGCCGACGAAGTCGGCGATCCGGCGGGGCCGGAGCGCGGACTCCTCGGCGCGGTCCTCCTCGACCTCGCCGGGGCTCACCACCCGGGCCTCGGGCTCGGTCACGTCGGCACCCGGTCGAGGCGGCGCAGGGCGAGGGCGACCAGACCGCCGACGGCGGGCTCGTCGCCGCTCTCGGCGACCGCGGCCGCGACCGCGGCGCGCGCCTCGGCCTCGCGGAAGCCGAGCGCCACCAGGCCCTCGACCGCCGCCGCGACGTTGCGCTGCTCGGGGGCGGTGGCGGCGCCGTCGCCGGGGAGGGACATGTCGCCGAGCCGGTCGCGGAGCTCGAGGACGATGCGCTCGGCGGTCTTGCGGCCGATCCCGGGGACGGTCGAGAGCAGGGCGACGTCGCCGCTGCGCAGCGCCCGGACCAGGGTGGGGAGGTCGGCGCGGCCGAGGATGCCGAGCGCCGCCTTGGGCCCGATCCGCTCGACGCCGAGGAGGAGGCGGAAGAGGCGCAGCTCGGCGGTGCCGAGGAAGCCGTAGAGGCGGATGGCGTCCTCGCTCACCGAGGTGTGGATGTGGAGGGTGACCGGCACCTCCCCCACCGACCACTCGTGGAGCGCCGCGACGGTGCGGAGGTGGCAGCTCACCTCGTAGCCGACCCCGCCGGTGTCGATCACCGCGGTGGTGCCGTCGAGGGCGGCGACGCGGCCGCTCAGGAGCGCGATCACGATGTCGCCCTCGCCCGCGCCACCGCCTCGGCGAGCCGTGGGCTCATCCGTGCGCCGGTGAGCGCGGCCCTCGGGACGGCGCCGCCGAGGCGGGCGCGGTGGTGGTGGCAGACGGCGATCGCGCAGGCGTCGGCGACGTCGTCGGGGCCGCCGAGCTCGACCCCGCCGAGGAGGGTGCGGACCATCCGCGCCACCTGCGCCTTGGGGGCGGCACCCCAGCCCGCGACTGCCTCCTTCACCTGCAGCGGGGTGTACTCGGCGACGGCGAGGCCGGCGCGAGCGAGCCCGCAGAGGATCACCCCGCGCGCCTCCCCGACGCGCATCGCGGTGCGGCGGTTGGTGGAGAAGAAGAGCTGCTCGACCGCGGCCGCCTCCGGGCGCTCGCGGGCGACGAGCAGCTCGAGGGCGCCGAGCAGGAGCGCGAGCCGGTCGGGGTCCGACGACTCCGTCGAGGTCTCGATGCAGCCGGCATGGCGGAGGCGGAGCGAGCCCGGAGCCCCCTCGACGACGGCGACGCCGGTGCGGGCCAGGCCGGGATCCACCCCCAGGACGATCACGTGTCGCCGGACGCCTCAGCCAACCGATTCGAGGACCTCGTCGGGGATCTCCACGTTGGCGTGGACCTGCTGCACGTCGTCCTGGTCCTCGAGGGACTCGAGCAGGCGCAGGACCCCCGGGGCCTGCTTGGCGTCGACGACCACCGAGGTGCTCGCGGCCATGGTCACCTCGGCGTTCTCGATCGTGTGGCCGCGGCCCTCGAGCGCACGGCGGACGTCCTCGAACCGCGCCGGGGCGACGGTGACCTGCACCGAGCCGCCCTCGACGGCGACGTCGCCATCGTCACCGACGTCGACGGCGTCGAGCACCTCGAGCGCGAGCTCCTCGGGGTCGGCGTCGCCGGCGGCGAGGCGGATCACGCCCTGCTGGCTGAACATCCAGGCGACGGTGTTGCTCTCCCCCAGCGAGCCTCCGGACCGGGTGAAGATGTTGCGCAGCGCCGCCACCGTGCGATTGCGGTTGTCGGTGAGGACGTCGACCATCACCGCCACCCCGTGAGGCCCGTAGCCCTCGTAGCGGATGTCCTCGAGCTGGGCGCCCTCCTTGCCGCCCACGCCGCGCTGGATCGCCCGCTCGATGTTGTCGGCGGGCATGTTCACCTCTCTCGCCTTCTGGATGGCGAGACGGAGGCGGAAGTTGCCGTCGGTATCGGCGCCCCCCTCACGGGCGGCGACGGTGATCTCCCGGGCCACCTTGGTGAAGACCTGTCCGCGCTTGGCGTCGACCACCGCCTTCTTGTGCTTGATCCCCGCCCATTTGCTGTGACCGGACATGTGGTCCTCCCGGCGCCGCCACCTGCCCCCCGGCGCGGCGCGCCGAACAGACGTTCCGATTCTAGCCTCTGCTGCCACGGACAGTGTACTGAGCCGCCCGCCCGGGCCCCTCCGGATCAGCCGGCGACGCAGCGGATGAAGAGGCGCTTGCCGATCTGGACGATGGCGCCCGGATGGACGGTCACCCCTCCCTCCCCCGCCACCACCCGCGGCCCGCCCGCAGAGCCGTTGGCGGTGAACCGGACCGGCGTCCTGGGGTCGGTGAGGACGAGGCGGACCCCCGCATCCGGGTCGTTGAGGGTGACCCCGCCCTGGGAGAAGTTGCGGCGCAGCTCGCTGCCCGAGCGCCCGTCCCCGACCCCGCGCAGTGCGTCGGCCACGAAGCCGACGGCGTCGCGCGCCTCGGCGCCGGTCGGCAGCGCCGCCTCGGGCACGTCGTCGGGCATCCCGCCGCCGCCGTGGACCCGGCGGAAGGCCGCCTCCGCCGCCTCCGCCGCCGCCGCGCCGTGGAACTGGGTGACGATCGCCCGGGCCAGCCGGGCCTTGGCGTCGCGGGGATTCACCTCCTCGGCGGCGAGGCCGCGGGCGATCTCCTCCACCTCGGCGGCGGGGACGTCGGTGGCGAGGGTGAGCCAGCGGACGATCAGGGTGTCGGGGATCGACATCGCCTTCCCGTACTGCGCCTCCTGCGGATCGGCGACGCCGATGTAGTTGCCGTAGCTCTTGCTCATCTTCCGCACCCCGTCGGTGCCCTCGAGGATGGGGAAGGTGGCGACGTCCTGGACCGGCTTCCCGTACCAGCGCTGGACGTCGCGAGCGGCGAGCAGGTTGAAGAGCTGGTCGGTGCCGCCGATCTCGAGGTCGGCGTCGACGGCGACGGAGTCGTAGCCCTGGAGCAGCGGGTAGAGCAGCTCGTGGACCCCGATCGGCCGCTCCGCCGCCATCCTCTCCGAGAAGTCGGCGCGCTGCATGAGCTGCTGAACGGTTCGCCCCGCGCAGAGCCGGAGGATCTCGGCGAGACCGATGCCGTCGAACCACTCGCCCTGGAAACGCACCTCGGTCCGCTCCCGGTCG
>VBHE01000208.1 GCA_005889515.1 Chloroflexota bacterium
GGTGAGCTCCGGCGACAGCATCGGCTTCGACATCGTGGTCACCAACAACGGGCCGGGGACGGCGGCGAACGTGGTCGTGAACGACCCGCTGCCGGCGGGCGGCGACCTGAACTGGAGCATCAGCCCGTCGGTGACCGGCTGCGGGATCACCGGGCCGGTGGGCACCCAGGTGCTGAGCTGCACCTTCGCCAGCCTGGGGGTGGCGAGCGAGCCGACGATCCACATCACCTCGACGACCACCAAGCAGGACTGCGCCACGGTGAGCAACACCGCGAGCGTGAAGACCGACAACGACGGCTCCGGGACGTCGACCGCGAGCGTCGTGGTCCAGTGCCCGGTGATCACCATCACCAAGACCGCCAACCCGGCGGGCCCGGTGAGCGCCGGTGACAGCATCGGCTTCGACGTGGTGGTGAGCAACAGCGGCCC
>VBHE01000209.1 GCA_005889515.1 Chloroflexota bacterium
CTGTCGATCACCAAGACCGCCAACCCGGTGGGTCCGGTGAGCGCCGGTGACAGCATCGGCTTCGACATCACCGTGAGCAACGCCGGTCCGGGGACCGCGCACGCGGTGACGGTGAGCGACACCCTGCCTGCGGGGCTGGACCTGGACTGGAGCATCAACCCGTCGGTGACCGGCTGCTCGATCGGCGGCTCCGTCGGCGCCCAGACCCTGACCTGCAGCCTCGGCGACATGGGCGCCCAGACCAGCCAGGCCATCCACGTGACCTCCTCCACCAGCGCGGCGGACTGCGCGACGGTGAGCAACAGCGCCACCGTGGTGGCGAGCAACGAGGACCTGGTCAGCTCGCCGGTGGCGAGCGTGGTGGTGCAGTGCCCGACCATCCACATCACCAAGACCGCCAACCCGGCGGGCCCGGTGAGCGCGGGCACGGGCATCGGCTTCGACATCGTGGTCAGCAACAGCGGCCCGGGAACGGCGACGGGGGTGACCATCACCGACCCGCTGCCGGCGGGCGGCGACCTGAACTGGAGCATCAGCCCGCCCGTGACCGGCTGCGGGATCACCGGGCCGGTGGGAACCCAGGTGCTGGGCTGCACCTTCGCGGGCACCCTCGGGGTGGCCAGCGAGCCGACCGTCCACATCACCTCGTCGACCACCCAGGCCGACTGTGCCACGGTGAGCAACACCGCCACCGGTGCCGCCACCAACGACGGCCAGGACACCTCCACCGCGACCGTCACCGTGAACTGCCCGCCGATGATCACCCTGACCAAGACCGCGGATGACAGCCACGTCGACTCCGGCGACAAGATCGGCTTCACGATCACCGTCCACAACGCGTCGGCGGGACCGGCGACCAACGTGACCGTCACCGACAACCTTCCCGGCAAGGACGGCCTCGACTGGTCGATGAAGCCGCTGGTCTCCGGCTGCACCATCACCGGTCCCAAGGAGAGCCAGGTCCTCAGCTGCACCTTCACGGTGCTGCCGGGCGGGACCAGCGTCAGCATCCACATCGTCTCGAAGACCACCGACGAGTCCTGCGGCACGGTGAAGAACACCGCCACCGCCACCGCCGACGGCGGCGCGACGGCGACCGCCGGCCCGGTGAAGATCACCGTGAGCTGCCCCGAGGAGCAGCAGGGCAACCCGGGCGGCGGGGAGAACGGCGGCGAGGGCGAGCACACGCCGACGCCGGCGCCTCCGACGGCCCCGGTCCCGAATCCCGCACCGATCCCCGTCAATCCTCCGAAGCCGGTGATCGCGCCCATCCGTGCCCTGAGCGCCGCTCCGAACACCGGAGTGGGCATGAGCCCGGCGTGGGGGCTGATGGCGGTCTGGACCGGCCTCATCGCCCTGGTCGGGTCCTGGTTCGGCGGACGGGACGAGGAGCACTCCTAGAACCCGGAACACGCGGCGGGGGCGGTCCCGAATCGGTCGGGACCGCCCCGGTCGCTACACTAGGCACCCGTGGGCGACCTGCGCTACGCCGACGCCGGCGTCGACATCGACGAGGGGAACCGCGCCGTCGCTCTCATCAAGCGGACGGTCGCGTCCACCTTCACCTCGGGGGTGCTCGGCGGCTTCGGCTCCTTCAGCGGGCTCTTCGCGCTCGACACCAGCCGCCACCGGCAGCCGGTGCTCGTCGCCAGCGCGGACGGCGTCGGCACCAAGATCAAGGTCGCGATCGCCGCGGCGCGTCACCGCGGGATCGGCACCGACCTCGTCAACCACTGCATCAACGACATCCTCTGCTGCGGCGCCGAACCGATCTTCTTCCTCGACTACTTCGCCACCGGCCGGCTCAACCCCGAGCAGCTCGCCGAGATCGTCGAGGGCATCGCCGCCGCCTGCTCGTCGGCGGGATGCGCGCTCCTCGGCGGCGAGACCGCGGAGATGCCCGGCCTGTACGCGCTCGGAGACTACGACCTCGCCGGCTTCATCGTCGGCGTGGTCGAGCGCGACCGGATCGTCGACGGCGCCCGGGTGCGCGCCGGCGACGCGGTCCTCGGCCTGCCCAGCAGCGGACTGCACACCAACGGCTACTCGCTGGTTCGGCACATCGTCAGCGAGAACGAGCTCGAGTACGGCCAGCCGCTGCCCGGCACCGACCGCCCCCTCGCCGAGCTGCTGCTCGAGCCCCACCGCTCCTACCTCGACGCGGTGCGCGAGCTCCGCTCCCACCTCGACGTGCGCGCCCTCGCCCACGTCACCGGCGGCGGCCTCAAGGAGAACGTCCCCCGGGCGCTCCCCCAGGGACTCGGGGTCGAGCTCGACCGTGGCGCCTGGCCGGTGCCGCCGCTCTTCGACGCCATCCAGCAGGCGGGCGGGGTCCACCCCGACGAGATGTGGCGCACCTTCAACATGGGCATCGGCATGGTGGCGGTCGTCCCCGCGGCGGAGGCCGAGGTGGTGAGCGAGGCCGCCGGGCTCCCCGTGTACCCGATCGGCCGCGTGGTCGAGCAGGCGGCGCCCGAGAGGGTGGTGCTGCGCTGAGCGCCGCCGCCGACAGCCGGGTGCCGATCGCGGTGCTGGTCTCGGGCGCGGGCAGCAACCTCCGCGCCCTGATCGCGGCCGCGGAGCGCTCCGGGTTCCCCGCCCGGATCGTCCTCGTGGTCGCCAACCGCCCGAGCGCGGGGGCGCTCGGGATCGCCCGCGCCCACGGCGTCGAGGCGCTGGCCCTGCCCGTCTCCGGCTTCGACGGCGACGCCGCCGCCCGTGACCGCGCGATCCGCGACCGCCTGCTCGTCACCGGGGTGCGCCTGGTGGTCTGCGCCGGCTACGACCGGGTGCTCGATCGCTGCCTGCTCGAGGCGTTCCCCGACGCGATCCTCAACCTCCACCCCTCGCTGCTCCCCGCCTTCGGCGGCGGCATGGCCGCGGTCGAGGACGCGCTCGAGGCCGGGGTGAAGGTGAGCGGCTGCACCGTCCACCTGCTCGCCCCGGGGGCCACCGACACCGGGCCGATCGTCCTCCAGGCCGCGGTGCCGGTGCTCGAGGACGACGATGCCGACACGCTCCGAGCACGCATCCACGAGCAGGAGTGGCGGCTGTTGCCCGAGGCGGTGGCGCTGTGGTGCGAAGGACGGCTGCGCCGGGAGGGACGCCGGGTGCGCATCCTCCCCGCGCCGGTGGGGCAGCCCGGCCGGTGACCCTGCGCGCCCTCCTCGGGCCCCACGACAAGACCGGGCTGGTCGACTTCGCCCGCGGGCTGCGCTCGCTGGGGATCGAGCTCATCGCCACCGACGGGACCCGACGCGCGCTCGAGGCGGCAGGGGTGGAGGCGACCGCTGTGAGCGACGTGACCGGCCTCCCCGAGATGCTCGACGGGCGGGTCAAGACCCTCCATCCCGCGATCCACGCGGGGATCCTCGCCCGTCGCGACCTCGAGGGTCACCTGGCCCAGCTCGCCGAGCACGGCTTCCGGACGATCGACATCGTCGCCGTCTCCCTCTATCCCTTCCGTGAGACCGTCGCCCGGGGGGCGTCGCGCGCCGAGGTGATCGAGAACATCGACATCGGCGGGCCCACCCTGATCCGCGGCGCCGCCAAGAACGCTGACTCGGTGGCGGTCGTCGTCTCCCCCGCGCAGTACCCGGAGGTGCTCGCCGAGCTCCGCGAGCGCGGCGAGGTGGGCGTCGCGACCCGCCGCCGGCTCGCCGCCGAGGCCTTCGCCCACGTCGCCGCCTACGACAGCGCGGTCGCCGCCTACCTCGCCGCCGACCGCCGCGACGAGGCGATGCCCGCCGAGCTCACCGTCGGCGGCCCCCGGATCGCCGAGCTCCGCTATGGGGAGAACCCGCATCAGCGCGGCGCCCTCTACGCGGTGGCCGACGCCGGCGGCGGCCTCGCCCGGGCGCGGCACGTCCAGGGTCCGGCGCTCTCCTTCACGAACTGGCTGGACGCCGACGCCGCCCGCCGCCTGGTCGAGGACTTCGCCGAGCCGGCGGCGGCGATCATCAAGCACACCAACCCGTGCGGCTTCGCCGTCGGCGCCGACGCGGTCTCCGCCTACCGCCGCGCCCACGCCTGCGACCCGCGCTCGGCGTACGGCGGGGTGGTCGCCCTCAACCGTCCCCTCGACGCCGCCACCGCCGCCGAGGTGACCTCGACCTTCCTCGAGGTGCTCGTCGTTCCCGGCCTCGAGGCGGGGGCCGCCGAGGCGCTCGCCCGCCGCGAGCGGATGCGGGTCCTCGACGTCGCCGCGCGGACGGGAGGCGCCCAGCTCGACGTCCGCAGCGTCGACGGAGGGCTGCTGGTCCAGACCGCCGACACCGTCTCCACCGACCGGGCGGGGATGCGGGTGGCGACCCGCCGGACCCCGACCGAGGCGGAGTGGGCCGACCTGCTGGTCGCGGTGCGGGTCTGCCGTCACGTGAAGTCGAACGCCGTCGTGCTCGTCCGCGACGGCATGGCGGTGGGGGTGGGCGCCGGGCAGATGTCCCGGGTCGAGGCCGCCGAGCTCGCCGTCGCCCGCGCCGGCGAGGCCGCGTCCGGGACGGTCGCCGCCTCGGACGCCTTCTTCCCCTTCCCCGACGGCCTCGAGGTGGTGGGGCGAGCCGGCGCCACGGCGGTGATCCAGCCGGGTGGGAGCAGGAAGGACGACGCGGTCATCGCCGCGGCGGACGCGAGGGGGTTGGCGATGGTGCTGACGGGGGAGCACGAGGGACGCGGCCGGCTGGGGGACACCACCCGCTGCGCGGTGCCAAAGCCGTGACCACGGTTCGCGAGAACGAGAAAAAGAAGAGGGCCGCCCCGGGGGCGGCCCTCTTCTGGTGAGTCCGAGGGTTAGAGGCTGCGCCGCCGCCGCAGGGTGGCGAACAGGAGGCTGCCGCCGCCGAGGAGGAGGAGGAGGCCGCCGAGGCCGAAGGCTGCGCCGGTGTTCGGGGCCTTGAGGCCGCCGTTGCCGGCCGCGGCCGCCGCGGGGGCGCCGGTGGCGGGCGGGGTGCCCGCGTTCGGGGTGGCCTGAAGGCCGGTGAGGCCGACCGCGGAGGCGGTCAGGACGCCCGCCTGCTGGCCGGTCTGGCCGAGGAGGTCCGAGACGGTCCCGACCGCCGCGCCGGGGCCCTGGGCCCCGCCGTTCGAGCCGTTGCCGCCGACCGCGCCCACCTGAAGGAGGACGATGCCGACCACGCCGGGCACCGCGATCGGGATCCCGCCGTTGCCGGTCTGGTCGGAGCTGAGGATCTGGGTGCCGTTGATCCCGAGCACGTACGCCGAGCCCTTGTTCGAGCTCGAGGCGTCGGAGTGCAGCAGGATGATGACCAGGGCGCC
>VBHE01000210.1:0-8868 GCA_005889515.1 Chloroflexota bacterium
GGCCCGGGCTCTGCACTCGGCGGCGCTCGCCGCCCGGGCCACGGTGACCTCACGGCGGCCGCCCGCCGTCGTCGCGCTCCCCGATGGCCAGGTCGTCGTCTAGCCTGGACCTCGACGGTGTGCTGAGCGGTCGGGGCGGCCCTGAGCCCGGGTCAGCGGTCGCGGAGCCGGCGCAGGACGCTCGCCGGCGGATCGTCCGCATCGGAGTCGAGCGCCGCCGCGACCTCCGCGGCCATGCGGTCGACGCCCCTGCGGGAGCGCCAGGCGCCGGGCACCCTGCCCTCGAGGGTGGCCACACCACCGCCGTGACCGTTGCCGTGGCCGTTGGTGTGCCCGTTGCCGTTGCCGTTGCCGTTCGCGTGCTCGCCGCGCCTCCCGCCGCCGCGACGGTTGCCCTGCGCGAAGGCCTCGTCGACGGTGGCGCGGAGGTCGTCGAGGATGGCGCCGAGCTGCCGGGGCGGGGACGGGGGCGCGGGCGCGAGCGGGCCCGCGGCGTCGACCACGGCGCGCGCCGGCGACGGGGCGGCGACCACGATCCGGCCTCGACGGGCGAGCCGTTCGGCGCTGTACCGGCTCTGCTCCTCGAGCAGCCCGGCGAAGACGCCGCCCATCTTCTTCAGCATCGTGTACGTGCCCCGCTCGACGATCCGGCCCTTCTGCAGCACCACGATCTCGTCGACGTTGCCGAGGGTGCTGAGGCGGTGGGAGATCATCAGCACGGTGCGTCCCACCACCAGCCGGTCGATGGCGCGCATCACCTCCGCCTCGGCCTCGACGTCGAGGTTGGCGGTCGGCTCGTCGAGGATGAGGATGGGCGCGTCGCGGAGGATGGCGCGGGCGATGGCCAGCCGCTGCCGCTGGCCGCTGGAGAAGTTCTTGCCCTGCTCGCGCACCTGGGAGGCGTAGCCGTTGGGCAGGACGTCGATCTGGTCGTGGATGTGGGCGAGGCGCGCCGCGGTGATGATCTCCTCGTCGGTGGCATCCTCGCGGCCGAGCGCGATGTTCTCGCGGATGGTGCCCTCGAAGAGCACCGAGTCCTGGAGCACCAGGCTGACGTTGCGGCGCAGCGTCTCCAGCGGATAGTTGCGCACGTCGACGCCGTCGACGGTGATCGAGCCGTCCCACACCTCGTAGAAGCGGGGGATGAGCTTCACCAACGTCGTCTTGCCGCTGCCGCTGAGCCCGACGAGCGCGACCCGCCGTCCCGACGGCACCTTCAGGTCGATGCCGGTCAGCACCGGCTGGTCCTCGTTGTAGCCGAAGACGACGTTGCGGAAGACCACGTCGCCGTGCACCCGGTCGGGTCCGGTGTAGGCGACCGGCGCCTCCTTGACCTCGGGCGCCTGGTCGAGCACCTCGTCGATGCGCGCCGCGCCCGCGGCCGCGCCGGAGGCGAGGTTCATCAGCTTGGAGAGGTTGCGCATCGGCTGATAGAGCTGCTTGGAGTACGAGAGGAAGATCGTCAGCGCGCCGGTGGTCACGGTGCCGTCGGCGATGAAGAACGGGCCGATCCCGAAGGTGTGGCCGTGCCCGGCCGCGATCCAGCCGCCGACACTGATGATCGTCGCCGAGCTCGCCGCGATGAGGATCGCGACGATCGGGGTGAACTCCGCCTGCAGCCGCCCGGAACGCCAGCTCGCCGCCCACAGGCGGGTGCTGTAGCGGCGGAAGTGCTCCGCCTCGCGCTCCTCGAGGGTGAACGCCTTGACCTCGGTGATGGCGCCGATGTCCTCGGTGGCGACCTCGGCGACCTGCGCCGCGGCCTTCGCCTTCACCTTGTTCGCGCGCTTGATCGCCAGGGTGTAGCGGAGCACGCTGAAGAAGAGCGCGGGGACGATGACCATGCAGAGCACGGTGAACCGCCAGTTGAGCAGCAGCATCACGATGAGGATGCCGACCAGGGTGAGGATGCCGGCGAGCAGGTCGACGAGACCGTCGGTGACCAGCTTCTCGACGTCGAGGATGTTGCCGGTGATGCGCTGCACGAGGTCGCCGGTGCGCTGCCGGCCGTGCCAGTCGAGGGAGAGGTGCTGGAGGTGGTCGAAGAGCCGGTCGCGGAGCCGGTTGGAGAGCCTCGACCCCACCCGCGCGGCGATCAGCACCTGGATGTAGGAGAGCACCGCGCTGATCACCGAGAGCCCGAGCAGCAGGACGGTGGAGAAGAGCAGCACCCCCATCTGGGTGTGGACCTCGTTGTCGTTGAGGCCGTTGCGAGTCCCCAGAGGGTCGAACTTCGAGAGCAGGCCACCGACGACCGGAACCACCGGGTCGATGTGATGCACGACCTTGTCGAGGATGAACTTCAGCGGGAAGGCGGTGAGGATGTCGGCGGCGACCTGGATGAAGGTGAGCGAGACGGCGAAGCCGACGATGACCCGCGAGCCGCGGAGGTTGCGGAAGAGGAAGCGCCACATGGCTTACGCGGCCCTCCGGGTGGCACTGAGGCAGAGGTGGATGTCGTCGAGCGTCGCGCTCAGCTCGGCGGCGCGCGGAGCGTTGAGCCGCTGCGGGCGGCGGGCGGCGATCTTCAGCAGCAGCGCCGCCTCGTAGAGCGGAACCCGCCGCAGGCTCGACTCCACGAGGTGCGGTGGCGCGCCCGCGCGCTGCATGCTGCGCGCGTAGGCGTCGAGGAAGCACGCGGAGGCGAACGCGAACCAGGTGGCGACCGCGGGGCGGTCCGTCCACACGCTGAGCGGGCGCAGGTAGGCGAGGAAGTAGCCGAGGTCGAGCGCCGGGTCGGCGAGGCAGATGCCGTCGAGATCGGTGAGCACCACCCGGTCCGGGGCGCTGTACACGAGCTGGCTGGGCTTGAAGCCGCCGTGGCACGGCACCGTCGCCTCGCATGTCGCCGCCGACAGCCGCGCGGCCACGCCGGCCGCCGCAGCCGCGATCTGCGGCTCCAGCGCGGACGCGTAGTGCCCGAGGAGGGCCGCCCGGTCGAGGCACCGCCGCGCCTCCTGCGCGGGGGTGCGGACGACGCCGAGCCCGCCACGGAGGCCGACACCCGAGCGATGGAGCCGGCCGATCGCCTCTGCGGCGGCGACCAGGGCCCGGCTGGGCACTCCGTCGGCGCCATGGTGGCGCCGCGGGAGCAGGACCCGGATGCCCGAGTGCAGCGGCCCGAGGAACCCGTCGCCCTCGGCGCCGGCGGCGGTGAGCGCCAGCCCGGCGCCCTCGACCGCGCCGAGCGGTCGCGGCACCACCGGGGGCTCACCGCCGGCCGCCTGTTCGGCGTGGAGACGGCGGGTGATGGCGTCGACCGCGACCGCCTGGAGGGGCTCGGCGAAGAGCTTCCCGAAGACGGTGACGGCCTCGCCCCCCTCGGTGTGCAGGCGGTAGCGGAGCACACAGCGGGAGCCCGGCTTGTAGCGCACCGGGACCGCGTCGACCGCGACCAGGCGCCGCCCGGGGTCGTCGAGCCGGACCCGGGCCGCCTCTTCCAGCGCCCCCCAGACCTCGCCCTGGGGCTCGGGCGCGCTGGCAGCGCGGAGCGCGGGGAGCGCGTAGTCCTCCACCGACAGCCAGACCGCCGCCCCGGCCTCCTCGCCGGGGTGCGGGCCCCGCTCGGGGCGCAGGCGCGCCACGGTCCCCCTGCCCGGCTTGCATCGGACCTGGGTCAGCCGGAGCGGTCCGGGGTCGTCGCCGGCCCGCGCCATGAGCGCGCGGGCCAGGGGCGACAGCTCGTCCACCCTGGGAGTCCCGCCGGTGGGCATGCCGTGCTGGGTCATGCGGACGCGCTCGCCTCCACGTTCAGGCCCTCGGCGAACGCCGCGAGGGCGGCGGCGGCATTGGGCACACCCCGGTACCCGGGGAATGCGTTGACGTCGACGATCGAGGGACCGTGGCCGGTGACCAGCAGGTCGACGCCGTAGAGGCTGAGGTCGAACTCGCGCCCGACGCGCAGGGTGGCGGCCACCCAGGCGGGCGACAGCTCGTCGGGAGAGATCGGCACGGTGTCGGAGCCGGCGTCGGGGAGGAGCGGGCTGGGCCGCCGCGCCGCGTAGGCGTGGCCTCCGACCACCCACATCTTCACGTCCCAGCCGTCGTTGTCCTCGAAGTGCTGGAGGATCACCGGCTCGTCGTTCCACCGGTGCAGGAGCGCCTCCACCTCGGCGGCGTCGTCGGCCCGGACCACGAGGTCGCCGCGACGGCTGAAGCGGCTCTTGATCACGAGCGGGAACTGCAGACCGGCGAGCAGCGGGAGCGCCCGACCGAGGGTCACCGCGTTCCAGGTGCGCGGGCAGGGCAGCCCCGCGGCGTCGAGCCGCCGGGCCATGAGCACCCGGTCCTGGCAGGCGACGCTGGCCGACCAGCCGTTGACCACCAGGGCGCCGCAGAGCTCGAGCCGGTGCGCGAGGTCGAGGCCGGCCGGAGTGTGCGACTTCAGCAGATAGACGTCGGCGGGGCTGAGGCCCTCCCGGGCGGCGAGCGTGGCCGGATCGTCGCTCTCGGCGGAGATCACCGCGACCCGATGGCAGGCGCGCAGCCGGTCGACCATCGCCGCGAGCACCGGGTGGTCGGGTTTGTCGGAGATCAGGGTGATCTTCACGCGGACACCGGGCGCGCCGCCACCGCCCGCCCGGCGATGCGGAGGATGCTCTCGGCCACGACCGCCGGGGCGCCGGGGATCTGGCCGAAGCTCGGGAAGTCGTTGACGTCGACGACCATCCAGCCCCGCTCGGTGCCGATGACGTCGACGCCGTAGATGTCGAGGCCGTAGAGGCGTCCGACCTCGAGAGCGAGGCGGCGCAGCTCCTCGGTGACCCGGATCGGCCGGTCGGGGGCGCCCACCCGGCGGCCCAGCGGTGACGGGCGGCGCACCGCATGGATCCCGCTGCCGGTGTTGTAGAGCTTCACGTCCCACCCGTTGTTCGGCACGAAGCGCTGGGCGAGGAGGAAGCAGTCGCCCGTGTCGCCGAGGTCGAGGTCGTCGATCTCGGCGCGGCGGAGGAGCAGCCGCACGTCCCGGCCCCGGCTGCCGTTGGCCGGCTTCACCACGAGCGGGTACTCGCTCTGGGGGATCTGCTCGAGGAGCCGGCGGTGGGTCACGAACCACGTCGTCGGCGAGGGCAGGCCGTGCACGCGCGCCCAGGCGGCGGCCACCGCCTTGTCGCGCACCCGGCGGATCGCCCGCACGTCGTTGATGGTCGCCACCCCGGTGGCGGCCGCCGCCTCGAGGAGGCTGAGACCGGGGCCCTCGGAGACGGTCTTGAGCACCCAGGCGTCGTAGGGCCGGCCAGCGGGCTCGCCGAGCCCGGCCACGGTCGCGTCCGGCTCGAGCAGGTCGACCTCGTGGCCCCAGTCGAGCAGCTGCTCGGCGACGCGCAGCGGCATGCCGTCCTGGCGGTAGACCCGTTCGACGATGAAACAGAGCCGCATCTCAGGCGACCATCCCTTTCCCTTCCTGACGCTCCAGCCCGGCACCCGGCCCGAAACCTTAATGGCACCTTAACGTGAAATGGCTGACCTTGCAACTGACCATCTGGGGGAGAGGCGGTGTGGGATTCCCCATTCCCCGCAAACCTCTCGATCGCGACTCCGGGCGAAAACCGCAGGTGTGGACGCCGCGAATGCCTACTTCAACGTGCGAGCCTGGCGGACCCTTGCATGCCGCCGCGTGAGGACGGTGTCAGGGACCCAGAAGGCGCCGGCAGCGCAGCGCCATCTGCAGCTCCAGGCGGGCGTCGGGACTGCTCAGCGAGAACCCCCCGATCTCCTCGGCGCGCTTGAGCCGGTAGGCGAGCGAGTTGGCGTGGACCCCGAGGCGGCGGGCGGCGCGGCGGAGGCCGCCCTCCTCGAGGAAGGTCGCCACCGACCCGCAGAGGTCGGTGCCCTCGCGGGCGTCGTAGTCGCGCAGCGGGGCGAGGCGGTGGCGCCAGAAGCGGTCGATGCTGCCGTCGGTCGACGCCTCGATGAGCACCCCGAGGAGCCCCAGGTCCTCGACGTCGACGACGGCGCCGCGGCCGGGGCCGGAGCGGGTCACCAGGTCGAGCGTGCGTCGGGCCTCGCGGTAGGCGGCGGAGACCCCGCCGGCGTCGGTGCCGCGCCCGAGCACGGCGGTGCCCCCACCGCAGGCGGTGCGCAGGTCGGCGAGCCAGCGCAGCCCGCGGGGCCTGTCGGCGCCGCCGAGCAGCGCCACCACGGTGCCGGCGACGACGTCGACGAGCTCGGTGGAGCGCGCCGGGAGCAGTGCCTGGGCGTGACGGAGCCAGGCCTCGGGCCGCTGCTCCGCGGGCCCGTCGAAGAGCGCCACGGTGTGGCCGCCGCCGAGGTCGACGCCGACCTGGTCGGCGCGGGCGCGGAGCAGCTCGGCGGGGAGGCGGCCGTCGAGAAGGTCGACGAGCAGCCCCACCCTCGCCATCCGGCCGCCGAGGTCGCGGGCGCGCTGGTGCACGAGGGCGAGGGCGAAGAGGTGCGCGGCCTGCTCGAGCGCGACCGCCGTCACCTGCTGGCCGAGGTCGTCGTCGGGGAGGATGACGTTGCAGTAGCCGAGGAGCTCGCCGGCGGCGACCACCGGCGCCACCAGCCGGGGCAGCATCACCCCGATCGTCGGGTCCGGCCGGATGCGCACCGGCAGACCGGTTCTGGCCATCTCCGCGTACAGCTCGCGCATCTCCACCGAGGCCCGAAACCCCGGCGGGGTGCCGCCGGCGCGGATGGTCTCCTGGCGGTTGTCATCGATGGCGGCCTCGCCGGCGAAGCAGAGCATCCGGAACTCCGCGTCCTCGATGAGCACCGCGGTGCCGGTGGCCGCGGCGAGGGTGGCGGCGACGGTCTCGAGCCGGAGGTCGTCGGACGCGGTCGCCGCGAGCCGCGCGGTCACCTCGCCGAGACGGGTGAGCGCGCCGTCGAGCGAGCCGATGACGAAGTCGAGGAGGGTCACCGCCATCTCGTCGAGGTCGACGCCCGGGGTGAGGCCGATGACCGGCAGCCCCAGCGCCCCTCCGGCGGCCACCGCCTCGGCGGAGACCAGCGGCGCGGCGAGCGCGGCGGCGCCGCCGTCGGCGGCGGCGTGCACCGCCTCGCCGCCGAGGAGTCGCGCGAGCAGCCGGAACTCGCCGGGGGCGCAGCCCCGGGTCAGCGCCGCGGTCGAGACCCAGCGGACCGAGGCGCCAAGCCCCTCGTGCCCGCTGAGCACCTCGCCCTCGCGGAGCGCGGGCAGCTGCAGGCAGTCGGCCACGGAGGCGACCGGCGGGCAGAGCGATCCCTGCCCCGGCCGGCGCGAAGGTTCGCTCACCTCAACGACGGTACGGAGCCGGGGCCGCGGGAGGCATGCACGCCCACGCACAACCGGGCCGGCCACGGGGTTGTGCGCTCCGACCGTCCGGTCGACGGAGGGTGAGGACCCGGGCCGCGTCCGCGGCCCGGGTCGCTCCGCCGGTCAGCGGACCCCGGACGCCGCGTAGGCGTGCTCCGGGCTGGGCGCGGTGGGCGCGCCCGCCAGGCTCACTGCGCCGGCGCGCTTCCTCCCCAGGTACCCGTAGGCGAGGCCGACGATCACACCGCCGCCGACGATGTTGCCGGGGACGGTCAGGAGGAGGTTGTGGAAGAGGTCCGACCAGTCCGCGGTGTTGTTGAGGATCGCCAGGCTGAACACGGTCATGTTCACGATCGAGTGCTCGAACCCGGCGGCGATGAACGCGAAGAGGCACCACCAGATGAGGACGAGCTTGGCCGAGTCGCTCTTGGTGCGCGAGGCCATCCACAGCGCCAGGCAGACGAGCATGTTGCAGAGCACCGCCCGCCAGAAGAGCTGCCCGTTGGTCGCGTGGATCTTGCCGGTCACCGCCGAGGTGATGAAGGCGAAGCCGGGGGCGATGGCACCGGGCTTCGGCTTGGCGGCGAGCACGCCGCTCTCGTACACCATCCAGGCGAAGACGAAGGAGCCGACGAAGTTGCCGACCAGGGCGGCGATCCAGACGGCGACGAGCTCGTAGACCTTGCAGGTGCCGTCGACGAGGCCCTGGAGCATGAACATGACCTCGCCGGTGAACAGGCTGGTGCCGGCGAACACGACGAGGGTCAGGGCGACGCCGAAGATGGCGCCGGAGGTCAGCTTGACGGCGATCGATCCTCCCACGAGCAGCGGCCCCACGGCCGCGGCCAGGAGCACGACGCCGACCCCGATGAACCCGCCGGCGAGGACCGCGCTGAGCAGATAGGCGGCCGGCCGCGTGCGCAGCTGGTCGGCCTTGGTCCGGGCCAGCGACGCGTTCTCGTCGACCGCCTCGGGAATGGGAATGGGCATGACACGCCTCCCGCCTGGATCTGACACTCCGGTTCAGGCTACCGACGCGGGAAGGGGCGGGTCACCGGACGCTGCCACATCCCTTCGCGCACCGCTCTGGACAATCGCCGAAGCCCCCCACCGCCCCGGCCGCCCGCACAGTCGAGGCCGCCGCGCCCTTGTGCTACGGGCGCAGCAGGTAGACCTCCCCGTCCTCGACGACCACGTCGAAGACGCGCACCCGCTCGGCGCAGTCGCCGACCACACCGGTGCACAGGTCGACGACGCGCATGTGCAGCGGGCAGGTGACGGTGTCGCCGGCGACCACGCCGTCGGCGAGCGGGCCGCCGGCGTGGGGGCAGGCGTTGGAGACGGCGCGCACCCCGCCGTCGCAGCGGAAGACGGCGATGCGCTCGTCGCCGACGGTCACCGCCCTGCCCTCACGACGGGGCAGGTCGGCGAGGGCGCCGAGGCGCACCCGGGTCGGCCCCGGGCTGATCACCCGACGCCGACCCCGGAGGTCGCGAGCATCGCCGCACCCCGGTCCATGGCCTCGACCGAGCGGTATGCGGGGGTGGGCTCGGTGGGATGGCCGATGAGCTCGCGCTCCTCGGGCTCGGTCGGGGGCAGGGCGCCGAACT
>VBHE01000210.1:8952-9473 GCA_005889515.1 Chloroflexota bacterium
ACCGCCTCCACCCCGACGCGCTGGAGGTAGTGGTAGGTGCGCTCGAGGTAGCGCGCCTCCTCCCGGTAGTGCTGGACGAAGAGGGCGACGTGGCGCAGGGCCTCCTCGGGGGTGGCGACGGTGGAGAGCAGGTCGCCCTTGCGCACCGACATCCCCGCGGCGCCTCCGACGTAGACCTCCCAGCCGGTGGCGATGCCCACGAGGCCGACGTCCTTGACCGTGACCTCGGCGCAGTTGCGGGGGCAGCCGGTGACCCCGCTCTTCAGCTTGTGGGGCGTGTAGAGCCCCCAGACCATGCGCTCGAAGGCGATGCCGAGCGCGGTGGAGTCGCCGACCCCGAAGCGGCAGAAATCGCTGCCGACGCAGGTCTTCACGGTGCGCACCGCCTTGGCGTAGGCGTGCCCGGAGACGATCCCGAGGTCGCGCCAGATCGACGGCAGGTCCTCCTTGCGGACCCCGAGCAGGTCGAGGCGCTGGCCGCCGGTCACCTTGACCATCGGCACCGCGTAGCGGTCGGCGAC
>VBHE01000211.1 GCA_005889515.1 Chloroflexota bacterium
ACCTCCCGCCGCCTGCTCGACAAGCCGACCGACGCCTCGATGCGCTTCTCCCGCGGACTCAGCGACACCCTGCCGCCGCTCGCACTCGACCGCGCCTCGGCGCTCATCGCCGAGCTCGGCGGCGGACGCGTGCTCCGGGGGATGGTCGACGACCATCGCGGCGCGCTGCCTCCGATCCCGCCGATCGAGATCCCCGACGGCGCGCTGGAGCGGGTGCTCGGCTGCCCCGTCGACTCCAGCGAGGCGGCGACCGCGCTCGCCCGCCTCGGCTTCAGCGTCGAGCAGGACGGCGGGGCGCTCCGGGTGCTCCCGCCCCACTTCCGCCGTGACGTGCGCATCCTCGCCGACGTCGCCGAGGAGGTGGGACGGTCGCTCGGCTACGCGCGGGTGCCGAGCACCCTGCCCGGCCGTCGCCGCCCCGCGACCGAGCTCGCGCCCCACCCGCCGGTCGAGGACCGGGTGCGCGACGTGCTCGTCGGCGCCGGGCTCGACGAGGCGATCACGTACTCGTTCACCGCGGTCGCCGCCGCCGCGCGGCTGCACGGCCTCGGCGAGGGCCGCGCCCCGATCCCGCTGCGCAACCCGCTCAGCGAGGACTTGAGCGTGATGCGCACCTCGCTGCTCCCCGGTCTCTGCGGCGCGCTCGGCCGCAACCTCAACCGCGGCGTGAGCGACGTCGCCCTCTTCGAGATCGGTCGCGCGTACTGGGAGGGGGAGCGCACCGCACCGCCGCCGGGATCGACGCCCGACGGCGCCGACGCGGCACTGCCACCGCTCCCCGAGGAGCCGCTGCTCCTCGGGATGGTGTCGCAGACCGGTGATGGCCGTGCCGACACCGTCGCAGCCCGGCTTCGCGATCTGCAGTCGGTGCTAGCGTTCGCCGCCCATGACCTCGCAGGCGTCAGCGTGACCATCGAGCCGCAGGAGATCCCCGGTCTCCGCCCCGGACGCTCCGGCCGCATCATCGCGGACGGCGCCGCCGTCGGCGTCATCGGTGAGCTCGACCCCGACGTCGTCGACGGATTCGCGCTTCGCGGTCGCGTCGCCGCCGCCGAGCTCCGGATCGACGGGCTCGTGCCCCAGGTCCCGCCGGCGCCGCGGTTCCGGCAGCCGCCGACTCAACCGGCGGTGCAGCTCGACCTGTCGGTGACCGTCCCCGTCGACGCGCGCATGGGCACCGCCCTGGAGATCGCCCGCGAGGCGGCCGGCGAGCTCCTCGAGAGCATCGAGGATCTCGACGAGTATCGCGGCGAGGCCACGGGCACGCGCAAGAGCTGGACCTTCCGGCTCACCTACCGTGCCGCCGACCGCACCCTGAAGATGACCGAGGCGCAGGCCCGGCACGACGCCGTCGCCGCCGCCCTCGAGACGCGCCTCGGCGCAGAGGTCCGACGGTGACGCTGACCATCGACATCGCCGCGGTGGTGATCATCTTCGCCAACTGCGTCGCCGGCTGGCGGTACGGGATCGTCGGCCGGATGATCGCCTTCGCCGGCCTCTACGCCGGCGTCGCCGGCGCGAGCTTCCTCGGCAACGGCATCGCCCACTACTTCCACGGGCGCGGCACCCCCACCGATCTGTACGCCGCCGCGTGGACCTTCGTCGCCATCCTCGGCGTCATCATCGTCCTGGTGGAGATCCTCGGCGCCCTCTACGGCGACCGGGTGCGCTCCATCACCAGCCTCGCCTTCGACCGCACCGCCGGCCTGATCGCGGGCGGCGTGGTCGGCTTCCTCGAGATCGCCGTCATCTGCCTGGTCGCGCTCTCGGTGGGCGCCACCCAGCCGGGCCCGGGGCAGCAGAACCTCCCGGGCGACCGGAGCAAGGTCGCGGGCGCGGTGAACGACGGCCTCGTCGGCGGTCGGATCGCCAGCATCGAGCCGGGGATCAAGGACCTCTTCAAGCCGGCGCTCCCGAGCGACCTCTCCAGCCACCTGGCGGAGCTGACCGCGCCATAGCCCAGGGCGGTCTCCCCCGCGAGTTCTTCGCGCGGCCGACGGTGACGGTGGCGCGCGACCTCGTCGGCTGCAGTCTCCTGGTGGACCCCGGGACCCCCGCCGAGGTGCGCGCGCGGATCGTCGAGGTCGAGGCATATCTCGGCACCGAGGACGAGGCCTCCCACGCCCACCGCGGCCCGACCCCGCGCGCCGCGATCATGTTCGGCGAGCCCGGCCACCTCTACGTCTACCTCAGCTACGGCGTGCACCACTGCGCCAACCTGGTCACGGAGGTGGAGGGGAAGGCGGGTGCGGTCCTCCTCCGCGCCGCGGCCGTCGAGGCGGGCGAGGCCGCGGTGCGCGAACGCCGCCGCCGCCGGGCCGCCGCTCGCGAGCAGCCGGCCGCCGCCCTGCTCCGCGGTCCCGGCAACCTCTGCAACGGCCTCGGCGTCGACCGCTCCGACAACGGCATCGACGTCTGCGCTCCCGGCACACGGATGGCGGTGCTCGCCTGCGCCGCGCCCGCCCCCCTCGGCGCCGGCCCGCGGGTCGGCATCACCCGCAACCCCGATCCGCTCCTGCGCTTCGCCTGGAGTGGCGACCCGGCGGTCTCCGCCCCGCGACTCTGAGGGTCAACCCCCGGCGGTCGTCTCCGCCAGGCGCCTGCGGATCCTGCGGCGGCGGCGCAGGAAGAGGAGGCCGGGCAGGATCGGGGCGCCGGCGGCGACGAGCGCGGGGCCGGCGCCGAGGGCGCCGAGGTGGGCGGCGGGCCAGACCCGGACCCACGCGCGGGCGAGGATGTTCGCCCGGGGGATGAGGCCGAGCGCGCGCGAGTCCTGGGGATGGTGAGCGGCTGGGGCTGCACGGTCGCGCGTCCCTGGGCGTCGCAGCAGAAGCCGTTCTCGGTCCAGGGATCGTTGGTCGGGAGATAGGGCTCGGAGAGGCGCTCGAAGGTGGTGGCGCCCACCGGCTTGACGAGCACCGCGGCGTGGCGGGTGCCGTCGCTGTCGGTGGTGGTGTCGATCTCGATGGTGTCGCCGGGGACGCCGATGATCCGCTTGATGAAGTCCTGGGAGATGTCGCCCGGCGGCTTCAGCACCACGATGTCGCCGCGCTGGGGCGCGTGCAGGTGATAGGAGAGCTTGTCGGCGAAGAGGAGGTCGCCGTTGGTGAGCGTCGGCACCATGCTGATGCCATCGACGCGGACGGTCTGGAGCGCGAGCGAGACGACGATGTAGAGGCCGATCGCGAGGGCGGCGACCTCCACGAGGTCGCGCCACGGGCGTGCGAGCCGGAACCGGCGGCCGGTGGTCGCGCTCATCGCCACCTCCACGGCGGCGAGATGATCGAGCGCTTCACGGGGTTCTCCTGGCGGTCGGCACCGGCGGGGACGCGGCGGTGATGGTGACACCGACGGCGATGAGCTGGGGGACCGGCCGGCGGGCGGGCCCGGTGGTGCCGGGTCCCAGCATGACACCGATCCGGGTCACCGGGGTCGCGGCCGCGCGACGGGGCGACCCCGGCCGCACCCCGGTCAGCCTCCGGCCGCGGCGCCGGCCCCGCCGCCACCGCCGGCAGCGCGACCGCCACCGCCGGCGCCGCGACCGCCACCGCCGACGAAGCTGTTCGCGTTCGGGGTGGGCACGACACTGCTCACCGTCGCGATCACCACGGTGTCGCCCTGGTTGAGACCGGAGACGATCTGGGTGCGGAGCGAGTCCGACGCTCCGATGGTGACCGGGACGGTCTGCGCCTGGCCGTTGACGAGCGTCTGCACGGTGTCGCCGGCGCCGGAGGGACGGATCGCGCTGCTCGGCACGGTGAGCACGGCGGTGACCTGGTTGATCACCAGCGAGATCGAGGCCGACACCCCCGCGTGGAGCGAGGGGTTGTTGCCCGTGAGCATGACCGTGACCGGGAAGGTGGCGACGCCGGAGCTGACCGTCGCCTCGGGGGCGATGCCGGTCACCCTGCCCTGGACCTGCCTGCTCGCGCCGGCGACGGTGATCTGTGCGGTCTGGCCGAGGGCGACCTCGTTGATCTGGGCGTCGGTCACGGTGCCGACCACGTCGAACGCGCCGGGGTCGAGGACGACGATCGCGTGGGTGCTGCTCGTGCCCGAGCCGGACGAGGCGGAGCCGGACCCGGCGCCCGAGCCGCCCTGGCCGCCGCCCGAGGAGGACGTGGACGAGGTCGAGGCGCTGCCACCGGAGATCTGCCCGACGGTGACGTTCACCTGACCGACGACGCCGTCGACGGGGGCGGTGATGGTCGCCTCGGAGAGCGCCTTCCGGGCGTTGTCGACGTTGATCTGGTCGATCTGGACCTGGCTCTCGTCCATCTGCAGCTGCTGGGTGGTGTTCGCCTGCTGGAGGGTCGCGAGCGCCGACTGGGCGTTCTGGAGCTGGATCTGCGCGGAGCTCACCTGGCCCTGGGACTGGTGCGCATCCTGCGTCGCCTTGGCGTTCGTCGCGCTGAGCGCGTCCTGCGCCTGGGTCACCGCGGCCTGGTCGCTGCCGACCTGGCTCGAGCTCACGCAGCTCGGCGTCGGCGAGGGCGTCGGGGTGGGGGAGGGGGTCGCCGTGGTCGCGGGCGTCGCGGTGCTCGTGGCCGCGGGCCTCGCCGCCGGCGCCGAGCACTCGTTGGCCCGGTCCGCGACGAGCCTGTTCTGCGCGGCGTTCAGCGCCGCCTGGGCGGAGGCGATCGACGACTGGTCGACCTTGCCACTGTCGGCGAGCGCGGTCTGGGCGCTCTGCACCTGGTTCTGGGCGGAGCGCACCGCCGCCCGCGACTGGGCGAGGCTCTGGGCGGTCGGTCCTCCCTGGTCCTGGGAGAGTCGCGCCTGCGCGCCGGCGAGCGTGGCCTGGGCCTGGGTGAGCGACGCCTGGAGGGTGCTGCTGTCGATGCTGGCGAGCGCCTCGCCGGCGGTCACCGACTGCCCGGGCATGACGTTGACCGCGGTGACCCTGCCGGAGCTGCCGAAGTCGAGGTCGCTCTCGCCGACGGGGCTCAGGTTGCCCGAGAGGAAGAGCGACTGGGTCACCGTCCCGAGGGTGACGGTGCCGGTGCGGTACTGGGACGACCCGGAGGCGCCGTGCCACATGACGAGAGCCGAGCCTCCGCCCACGACGGCGACGGCGGCGACGGCCGGGATCACCATCCGGCGGCGGACGGGGAGCTTCATCGAGGCGCCTCTGTGTGACCGCCCCCGGGAGGAGGGGACGGGTTCTGTGCTTCGGCGCCCATCCTCGTCGTCACTCTCTTTCAAGTCGATGACAGGCGCCGCGCGTCACCGGGCCGTGACGCCCATGACGTGAAGGAGGGGCGACCGGCAGGCGGCCGCCCCTCCGACGCAATGGAGGACTGGATATCTCTCTCAGGACGGCGGTGCGTCCGGCGCGGCGGGCAGCGAGGGGGCGGCGGCGGCGCCGAGGATGTCGGCGCGGCGCTGCAGGTAGTCGGCGCGGTCGATCTCACTGCGCGCGTAGCGGACGTCGAGCTCGTGGATCCCCGGGCTCTGCGGGCTCCACCCGGCGGCGGGCGGGTGCGCGGGGCGCCGCCACTGGCGGGCGATCAGGACCACCCCGGCGACGATGGCGGCGACCACCAGCAGGGTGAAGAGCCCGTGCAGCCATCCGAGCTGGTCACCCGGCGGATTCTGGAAGTGGTGGAATCCCATGGTCGTCCCCTGCGCAAGAGCGGTCGATGAGCGCAGGCTACGAGCGGTTTCCTTTCGAATCCGTGACAGCGCTGGGCCACCCGGAGGTCGCCTCGGCCGGCGCGCGTCCGCCGGAGCGCGCGCTGCGCTCTCCGGGGGTGCGCGGCCAGACGACGGTCATGCTCGCGCCGCCGGCGGCGGACTCGCCGACCGTCCAGCGGCCGGCGGTCGCGCGGACGATGGCGTCGCCGATGGCCAGGCCGAGCCCGGCGCCGCCTGGGATGGTGCTCGCCCGGTGGAACCGGTCGAAGACGAGGGCGCGCTCCTCCGGGGGGATGCCGGGTCCGGAGTCCTCGACGCTGAGGCGCACGGTGTTGCTGCTCGCGGAGACGCTCACCCGCACCTCGCCGCCCTCGCCGCTGTAGCGGCAGGCGTTGTCGAGGAGGACCCCGAGGAGGCGGTCGAGCCAGTCCGGCGGCGCGGTGACGAGCGGCTCCACGGTGCCGTTCACGGCGCCGGAGATGCGCTGCGAGCGGCGCTCGGCGACCGAACGGAAGCGCTCGACCGCGCCGCCCGCGAGGACCCCGAGGTCGACGAGCTCGGCGTCGGGCGGATCCGGGGTGGCGTCGAAGCGGGCGAGCCACAGCAGGTCGTCCACCAGCCGGCGCAGCTTCTTGCTCTCCGCCTCGACGCGTACGAAGCTCGTCCGGTACGCGTCCGCCTCGCGCGGACGGCTGAGCGCGAGCGTCGCCTCCGCCTCGATCACCGACAGCGGGGTGCGCAGCTCGTGCGACGCGTCGGCGGTGAACTCGAGCTGGCGCCGTCGGGCGCGCTCGATCGGCGAGGCGACGCGGCGGCCCACGGTGAGCGCCCCGAAGAAGACGAGGAGGAGCAGGACCGGCCCGACGATGAGCTCGGCGAGGATCAGGGTGTCGCGCGCCTGGTTCGCGGGAGCGGTCGACTGGCCGACGACGACCCAGCTGAAGAGCGTGCCGTCGAGCGGATTTCGCAGCAGCACCGGGCCGCCGGCGATGCGCACGTCGGTGCCCGACAGGGAGATGGTCTCGGGATCGCCGGTGTGGCGGTACGCCACCGGGAGGTCGGGGGCACGAGGCGACGCCGCCTGCGCGTTGCCCTCCGCGTCGACGACCCAGGCGAACAGGGGAGCGCCGTAGCGTCCGCCGAGGACGCCGAACCCGCCCTGGCTCTGGGAGCCGGGGGAGAAGAGCCGGCCCTGCGCCTGCATCGAGGCGACCCCGCCGCGGATCCGCGTGTCGACGCCGCCGTCGAGGTAGTGCGAGGCGGTGACGGTGACGACGAGAGTGAGCACCAGGTAGACGGCGGCGACGCCGGCGGTGGTGCGCAGCGCCACCTGGGTCGGGACGGTCTGAGCCCAGCGACGGGTGGCGTCGACGGCGGTGCCGACGCGGGTGCTCACACCTCCTCCAGGCGGTAGCCGGTGCCGCGCACGGTGGCGATGCGGATGCCCGAGTCCGGGATCTTCGCGCGCAGCCGGCTCATCGCCACGTCGATGGCGTTGGACCCGAGCGGGTCGGTCTCGTCGGGCCAGGCATGCTGGGCGATCAGCCGGCGGTCGACGACCGCGGGATGGCGGCGCATGAGCAGCTCGAGGATGTTGAACTCGGTGACGGTGAGGTTGACGGGCCGCCCCTCGAGCTCGATGTCGCGCCGCGCCGGGTCGAGCCGCAGCCGGCCGCGGGCGAGCACCGGCTCGTCGACCCCGCGCGGGCGCCGTTGCACGGCGCGGACCCGGGCGAGCAGCTCGCCGAAGTCGAAGGGCTTGACCAGGTAGTCGTCCGCTCCCGCGTCGAGCCCGGCGATGCGGTCCGGCGGGCGGTCCATCGCGGTGAGCATGATGATCGCCGTCGGGCGCTTCAGCCGGCGGGCCGCGGCGACGACGTCGACCCCGGCCATCCCCGGCATCCGCCAGTCGATGATGGCGACGTCGTAGTCGTAGAACTTCAGCTGCTGGAGCGCGTCGTCGCCCCGGTCCACGAAGTCGACGAGGTAGCCGCTCTCCGTGAGCCCACGGACGAGGACGTCGAGCAGGCCGGGCTCGTCCTCCGCGACGAGGATGCGCATGACGGTCTTCCCTGTCCCAGTGTGCTCTACGAGGCGGCGGTCAGAGTATCGGAACCGCCACCTTGCAGATCGATTACCGGAGTCCGCGATAGCGCGCCGAGCGCGGCGACGGCACCGCCGACGGGAGAGTCCGCCGATCGAAGGGCCTTGACAGCCGCGGCGGGCCGGGTATGGTTGAGGCCGACCGCATCGGTTTCGCAGACGGAGGTTGACGAACTCTGTGATGCGTACCGTCTGGGAGCGCCTGAGGCGCGGACGGGCGGAGGGCTAACGCCCCGGTCGACGGCGCGGGCTCCCGCCGTTGCGCCACCGGTGGCCGACCACCGGTACCGAATTCACGGAGCGGCAGGCTCCGTGCGGGGAGCGCCGGTGCAGCATCGCCCGACGTCGACTTGGGCTCCGCACCCCTCCGTTGCCCCTACG
>VBHE01000212.1:0-7331 GCA_005889515.1 Chloroflexota bacterium
CCCCGTCATCGACGTCCTGGACGACCGCTATGCGGTCCGTCCCGGCGACCGGGTGGTGCTCATCGTCGAGGACGACGTCAACTTCGCGCGCGTCCTCCTCGACATGGCGAACACCCGTCACCTCAAGGGCGTGGTCGCCCTGCGCGGGGAGGAGGCGGTGGCGCTCGCCCGTGAGTTCCGGCCCGACGCCATCACCCTCGACATCCACCTCGAGGACCTGAGCGGCTGGACGGTGCTCGACTGGCTGCAGCACAACCCCGACACCCGCCACATCCCGGTGCACATCGTCTCCATCGACGACGACAGCGTCCGCGCCTACCGCTCGGGAGCGTCGAGCGCACTCAACAAGCCGGCGGCGAAGGAGACGCTCGACCGTCTCTTCGAGGAGATCACCGAGTCCATCGAGCGGCGCACCAAGCGGCTGCTCGTCGTCGAGGACGACGAGACCCAGCGCGCCCAGATCGTCGAGCTCTGCGGCGGCGAGGATGTGGAGATCACCTCCGCGGCCACCGGCGCCGAGGCGCTCGCGGCGCTCGGCCGTGAGCGCTTCGACTGCATGGTGCTCGACCTCGGCCTTCCCGACATGAGCGGGTTCGACGTCATCCAGAGGGTCCAGGACGAGATGTCGCTCCGGGGCATGCCGGTGGTCGTCTACACGGCGGGGACGCTCGCCAGGCGCGACGAGACCCGGATGCGCAAGGCCGCCCAGGCCGTCGTCCTCAAGGACGCTCGCTCCCCCGAGCGTCTGCTCGACGAGGTCACCCACGTGCTCCACCGCGTCGAGGCCGAGCTGCCCGCCGAGAAGCGGCAGATGCTCCGCGCGGCGCGGCAGGTCGACCACGCGCTCGCGGGCCGCCGGGTTCTGGTGGTGGACGACGACATCCGCAACGTCTTCGCCATCACCGCGGTGCTCGAGCGCCAGGGAATGGAGGTGGTGCCCGCCGAGACCGGGGCCGAGGCGCTGGCCGCGCTCGGGAGCCGCACCGACGTCGACATCGCCCTGGTCGACGTGATGATGCCGGAGATGGACGGCTACGAGACCATGGCCCGGATCCGCGCCCTCGACCGGTACCGAACGCTGCCGATGATCGCGCTCACCGCCAAGGCGATGCTCGGCGATCGCGAGCGCTGCCTCGAGGCCGGAGCCACCGACTACATCTCCAAGCCGGTGGACAACGAGCAGCTGCTCTCCCTCCTGCGTGTGCACCTGTATCGGTGATGGCGATGAGCGTCGACAGGCGGATGCGCTGATGGAGTTCGCCCCGCGGGCCGCCCGCGCCAGCGTCCTGCTCGTCGACGACGACACCTCCAAGCTCACCGCGCTCGAGTCGGTTCTCGCCCCCCTCGGCCAGAACCTGGTGCGGGCGGAGTCGGGACGGGAGGCGCTCCGTGCCGTCCTCGCCGACGACTTCGCGGTCATCCTCCTCGACGTCCGGATGTCGGGGATGGACGGCTTCGAGACCGCCGAGCTGATCCGCCAGCGGGAGCGCTCCGAGCGCACCCCGATCATCTTCGTCACCGCCTACGGCGCCGGCGAGGCCAACCTCGAGCGCGGCTACCGGCTCGGCGCCGTCGACTTCATCTTCGCCCCGGTGGTGCCCGAGATCCTCCGCACCAAGGTGAGCGTCTTCGTCGACCTCATGCTGAAGACGGACGAGATCCGCCTCCAGGCCGAGCGGCTGCGCGAGCTCGAGCGGCGCGAGCTCAGCCGCCGGCTCGAGCGCGCCGAGCTGGGCCGGCTCCAGGCCGAGGCCCGCTTCGCCTCGGTGCTCGACTTCGCCGCCGACGGGATCGTCGCCCTCGATGGCCAGCGCCACGTCGTGCTCTTCAACCGCGGCGCCGAGCACATCTTCGGGCGGACCGCCGCCGAAACCATCGGACAGCCGATCGACGTCCTCCTCCCCGACGGGGTCGAGGAGTTCCTCCTCCCGCGCGATGGCGACGGGGAGGGCGTGGGGCGCCACGACCGGCATCGCCAGGAGGTCGCGGCGGTGCGCGCCGGCGGTCATCCTCCGGGACATCTCCGAGCGCAGGGCCGCCGAGGCCGAGGTGCGCAGGCTCAACGAGGATCTCAACCAGAGGCTGAGCGCGGGGGTCGACCTCGTCGCCCATCTCGCCGCCTCGCTCGACCCCTCCGAGGTGCTCGCCCGGCTGCTCGTCCGGGTCAGCGCCGCGGTCAAGGCCGACGAGGGGGTCCTGCTCCGGGTCGACGACCGGGGCGGGCTCAGCGTCGCCGGCCGGCACGCCGCCGAGGGCGCCGGCAACGACCAGCTCGGGGTGCTGCTCCACCGCCAGCCGCTGATCCGGCGCGCCATCTCCGAGCGCATGCCGGTGGTCGGCGGCGGCCTCGACCTCGGGCCGCCGGCCGAGGGCGAGCAGGCGCCGATGAGCGGCGTGCTCCACACCGCGGTGCTGCCCCTCGCGGTCGACGGCCGGGTGAGCGCGGTGCTGGTGCTCACCCGGCACCGCGACGACCCCTTCACCGCAGGCGACACCGAGATGCTGCTCCTCATCGGCAACGTGGCCACCGTCGCCCTGCGCAACGCCCAGCTCTTCGATGAGGCGCAGCAGGCGAGCATCACCAAGAGCGAGTTCCTGCGGATGGCGGCGCACGAGCTGCGCACCCCCGCGGGGGTGCTGCGCGGCTACCTGTCCATGCTCCGCGACGGCACCCTGGGCAGCTCTCCGCCCGGATGGGAGCGCCCCCTCGAGGTGGTGGACGCCAAGGCGGGCGAGCTCACCGGGCTCATCGACGACCTGCTCCTGGCGGCGAGCATGGAGGGGGGCACGGTGCCGGTGCGCCCCGAGGTCTTCGACCTCCGGGAGGCGGTGGGCGCCGCGCTCGGCCGCGCCGAGGGACGGGCGACGCTGCTCGGCGCCCGGATCGAGTCGGACCTCGCCGCCGACCCGGTCCTCGTCGAGGCCGACAGCGAGCACATCGGGCGAATTCTCGACAACCTCGTCAACAACGCGCTCACCTACTCGGCGGGCGAGCCCTGGCTGCGGCTGTCGGTGGCGGAGGCGCCGCCCCGGGTCGCGGTCGACGACCACGGCGTGGGCGTCGACCCGGAGCAGGCCGAGCGCATCTTCGAGCGCTTCTACCGGGTCAACGACCCGGCCCTCGGCTACCCACCGGGGACGGGCCTCGGCCTCTACATCAGCCGCGATCTCGCCGGGCTGGCCGGTGGGACCCTCGCCCTGGAGCACAGCCGGCCGGGAGAGGGCAGCCGCTTCGTGCTCACCCTGCGCGCCCCGGCGCGGACCCCCGTGGAGGTGGCGCGGCCGGCGCCGGTGCCGGCGGGCCGCAGGCGCGGCGGGCGGTAGTCAGACCGGGGGGGCTCCGACGTCCTCCTCCTCGAGGAGGGCTGCGAGCTCGACGAGATCGCGCTGGACCGCCGCGGGCAGCCGCTGGGCCGCGGCGCCGAGGACGATCGGCGCGGTGGCCTGGCCGACCACCTCGACCGGGGTGGCCATCGCCACCCGCGCCGTGGCCACGAGCCGCCAGGGCCAGCGGGCGAGCCGGGTGACGCCGACGAGGAGCGCGGCGAGCGCCACCGCGATCGCCGGCAGGACCGCCCAGCGCACCACCGCCGGGCCCTCGCGGGCGATGGCGACGGCGCGGTGCCGGCCGGGAGCCGGGGCCGTGCCGGGACCGGTGCTCGGTGGAACCGGTGCGGCGGCGCCGGCCGGCGACGGCGGCGCCGAGGTGGAGGCCGCCGGCGGCTCCGGCGCGGCGACCACCGGGGGGGCGGCGGGCGCCACCGCTCCCTGCTGGGCCGGAGCCGGCTGGGCCGCCACCGTCGGCGCGGGGGCGGGGCGCGGCGCCGGTGCGGCGGCCGGCGGCCGGGCGGTGGCGGCGGGCGTCGAAGCCGGCGCCGGCGGCTCGTCCGGGGGCACGACGAGCCTCGGCGCGGCGACCACTGTGGACGGCGCCGCCGGCACGAGCACGGCGAGCATCCCCGCAGCGACTGCGGCGGCGGCTCCGCCGCGCGACGGCCTCCTTCCCTTCACGCCCGTCCGAGACCTCCCACCCAAGACCGGCGATGCTACCCCAGCGGCCCCTTCGGGGTCGGGGACGGGCACGCCGACACGACGCTGAAGCCGCTGGTCGCCTGGACCGCGTGGACGAACTGGTCGGCGCCGAGCAGGAACACCTGAGCGGTCACGTCGACGCCGGCGGTGCCGCAGCTCGGGCCGCCCTTCGGCATCGCCGCCACCGCGGAGTCCTGCTCCACCAGCGGCCGGCCGGGCTGGAGCAGGTGCGACGTCACCGAGCCGGCGCAGCCGCGGCCCTGAGCGGACTCGTACCAGTCGATGCTGTGGACTCCGGGCGAGGGCCGGTAGGTGCCGAAGACGTCCGGAGGCGCGCAGCGCGCGAGCACGCTGCACGCCCGCGACGACCGGTCGACGACCGAGGAGGTCATCCGCACCACGTCCCCGGGGTGGTACGCCCCCCGATCGGTGGCGGTGGCCACGCGGAGGTCTGCGGGAGCGCACGCGGGCGGCCCGGACGGACCAGCGCCCGGGGCGCCGGCCGCGCCCTGCGGCGCCGCCGTGGTGGGGATCGGTGGGGTCACGCCCGGCGGCGTCCCCTCGGCCGGCCCGGAGGTCGACGGGGGACGCGGCTGCTGCGAGCGCGTCCCCACCGATCCGATCAGGCCGGTGGCCGCCACCCCCAGTAGCAGGCCACCGGCCACGGCGACCGCCCAGCGAACCAGGCGAGCGCGGACGCGACTACTGATCGACGACGAGCGTCCCCCTCATGAACGGATGGACCTGGCAGGTGAAGGAGTACGTCCCCGGACTCAGCGTGTCGACCCCGTGCACCTCGTTGACGTACGTCCAGTCGGTGAACCCGCTGCTGAACCGCGGGTAGCTGCAGTTGCCCTTGCCGGGATTGTTGCCGTTGAACGGCGCCGCGGTGCAGTCCTTCACCACCTCGGTGAGGCTGTGCCCCGGGTTGCCGAAGATGACGTCGTAATTGCCGAACTTGAAGGTGTGGCCCGCCTTCACATGGACGACATCGGGGATGTACTGCCAGTTGATGACGAACACGTCGGCGGGATGGTTCTGATGGCCGCTGTCGGCATGCACCCGCGGCGCGCTCGCTGCACCGGCGAGAAGGCCGGCGACCACCATCGCGAGGGCGACCGCCACACCGCCGAGTCTGATGTGTCGAAGAGATCTCATCGCGCGCTACCCCGTCGTGACCGACACGAAGGTGACCCGCCCGGCGTCGACCGGCCGGCTGCCGTTCAGCCCCACCGGCTGGGCGCCGGGCACGCAGCCTGCATGAGCCTGGAGCCCGAAGCGGGTGGTCAGGGTCTCACCGGGCTGCGGGGGGCTGAAGAGCGTCATGTTCACGGTGCCGCTCGAGCCCATGTGCCCGCCGGTGACGGCACCGTGGCCGAGAGCGCCGCTCTGCGAGCCGAAGATGTCGATGTTCAGCACCACCGTGTCGATCCAGCTGCCGTCCTTGTAGGCGACCGCGACCGAGTGGACGCCGTCGGCGGGCTGGGTGGACTGGAGGGTCGCGAACGGACCGTCACCGGCGCAGTGCACCGCCGAGGGCTGGCGGGCGTTCAGGCTGAAGATGGAGACCTCACCGGTGTTGGGATCGGCCGAGGTGGAGGTGAACTCGTCACCGTGCTTCGGCCCCGCCTGGAATGGCGGCCCTCCCGCCTGGGCGGGCACGGCCATCACCATCATGGCCCCGAGCGCTGCGAGCGCTGTCAGGACTCTTCTCATGGAATTCGATCCCCCTCCTACCACGGGTAGTCGGTCTTGACGAAGTTGAAGAACTCGCGCCGGGTGCGCGGACCGGCGATCAGGTTGGAGCGCAGCGGCATCGACTCCGTCGGAGTCATCGGGTTCAGCAGGTACGCGTCGCGCATCTTCTGGACCTGGTCGCAGCTGATCGCCCCGCGGGTGGCGTCGGGATCGATCCCGTACGCCTCGGCGGCGTTGCGCCCGAAGATGCCGTTGCGGATGGTCCGCTCCGGGTGGGCGCGACCGTCGCGCGGCCAGCCGGGCACGTTCGGATGCCCGGTGCTCGGGTAGCTGGCCCCGCTCATCGCGTTCTTGGTCGGGTCCCAGCGGTCGCCCTCGAGGCCGTAGGGCAGGTTGTAGAACTGCTTGGCCTCCTCGCTGAACTGCAGCGCGCGGAGCATGACGAACTGCGGCTGCGGCGAGCCGTACCAGATGCAGTCGGTGCCGAGCACGATCCGCCGCGGCCCGACGTAGGTGATCAGCTTGCCCAGCAGGTGCGTCGCCTGGTTGGCGTCGCCCATGTTGCCCCACCACGTGGTGCCCAGCTCGGCGTACATGTTCACGGTGTTGCCGTGCTGCAGGCCGGGCGGGACGAAGCGGGTGGCGTCCCAGGCGTTCTCGCGCAGGCTCTTGATGAAGGCGTCGACGCCGCGGTTGCTGGAGTTGGCGACGTCGTCCCCCGGGTACGCCTTCATGTACTCGCCGTCGTATCCGGAGTGATAGGTGTAGAAGGTGATGTCGGGGAACTGACGGGCGATCACGCCCATGTCGCGCGGCGAGAAGTGGGCGGAGTCGAAGGTGCCGTTGAAGGCGAGACCCTTGTGGGTGCAGACGACCGGCGGGCGCGCACCCGGCATCTGGGCGATCTTCCGGATGTGGTTGACGACGGACATGCCGAGGTCGTCGTCGAAAAACCAGCCGTTGATGTTCGGGAAGGGATCACCCCAGCCGCAGTACAGCTTCCAGCCGCGGACGTCGGCCGACTGGTTGGTCTTGGTCATCCACTCGTAGTCCTCGGCCTGGTGCGCCGGCACCACGCCCTCGCCCATGTAGCCGCGGTTCGGCTGGGTGAACGCGTGGATGAAGCACCGCTCTGAGTGGGTGATGCCGTTGATCATGTCGCGAGTCTCGGTCGCGAACTTCATCGGGGTGATGTTGGTGTCGTCGGGGAGGTTGGGGAGAGCGGTCAGCAGCACCACGTCCGCCGAGGAGTTCAGGAAGGACTCCCGGAAGAACATCGTGCGGCCGAGGTTCTCCATCTTGTCGACCTCGCCGCCGCCCATCCAGTGGGGCTTTCCGTCGGTGATGCCGGGCGGGCCGCCCCACGCCGGCGTCGTCCAGATGCTGAGGAAGTACTCGAAGTCCGGCTGGGCGATGCGCCACTTGCCGGCGGAGTCGAGGCAGTGCCCCTGGGTGTCGAGGATGAACTCACCGGGGAGGTTGGCGAGCTGCGAACCAGGGTTCTCCAGGTCGCAGGCGTCGCCGGGACCGATCGGGGCGGCCGTGGGGGTGAAGCCGTAGCGGCCCCAGCGGCCGCCGGTCACCTGGTCGATCGCCCACAC
>VBHE01000212.1:7504-12341 GCA_005889515.1 Chloroflexota bacterium
CGTCTCCATCTCCAATTTGTGGGCATCGCCTCTTCCTCGTGCAGGAGCCAGCCGCCCTGGGGGTTGGCGGCGGACTGTTGATGGCAGTGGACCAAAGCCGGTGACCGGCTCAAAAGAGCGGAGTTTTCAGATGCTGAAGTGCCTCCCGGCGCGCTCAGACGGCGCTCAGCGCGAGCGCGCGCGACACTCGCGCTGCGGTGCGGCGAAGGGTGTCTCCGCCCATCTCGAGGGCGCGGATGCGGCTCGCCGGCATGGAGAGGCCGACCGCGCCGATCGCCGCCCCGTCGCCCACCAGGGCCGCCGAGCAGGCGGTGCCGAGCGCGTACTCCTCGTGGTCCATGGTCAGCCCGTCGGCCTCGTGGGCGGCGAGCTCGCGGAGGAGCCGGTCCGGGTCGGTGATCGTGTTGGGGGTGAGGTCGTTGAGCTTGTGGCGGGCGAGGTACTCGCTGCGCAGCTCGGGATCGAGGCTGGCGAGGACGCACTTGCCGAGGGCGGTGGCATGGCCGGCGTCGTGGAAGCCGACCCAGACGTCCACCCGCGGGGTGGTCGGACCGTCGACGATCTCCCGGACGACGATCTCGCCGTCCTCGTAGAGGCAGAGGTAGGCGGCCGCTCGGACCTCGTCGCGGAGCAATGCGAGCGCAGGCCGGACCCGGTTCAACGCCGCCTGGTGGCGGCTGTGGGCGAGAAGGCTGGCGACCCGGTCGCTGAGCACGTAGCAGCCGTCTGCGAGCCGCGTCACATAGCCCTCGTGGACGAGGGTGCGGAGCAGGTGGTACGCGGTGCCGAGCTGCACCCCGGCCTCGCGGGCGAGCAGCTTCGCCGGAGCGCCGTTGGGGTGGTTGCAGACCGCCTCCATGAGGTGGAGGGCGCGCTGGACCGAGCCGATCAGCGTGGGGTGCCGCGCCTCGCCGCCGGCATGCTCCCCCCGCCGGGGCATCACCCCCACGTATCGCACCGAAGGTGTGTGCGAACCATCGCGGGAACCCCTAACGCCTCAAACCAACCTCGCCCCACGGCATCGACCGGAGGCTCTCCGGGGGCCGTGGCTCCTGAGGTCGATGCTAGGACCGGGGAATACCGCCGTCTACCTGCGGATGCATGTTTCGGGTCTCGGGCAGCCGCCGACGCCCGGCGCCCGGGCAGCGCACAGACGGCACAATTGCCCCGTGATCGAGACCCGAGCCGGCGACCAGCGCCTCGACGGCATCGCGGCCCCCCCGGGCGCCACGATGCGCTGGGTGATGTGCGTCGACCCCACCCCCGGTGAGGTCGACGAGCTCGCCGCGGCGTTCGACATCCACCCGCTTGCGGTCGAGGACATCGAGAACCGCAACCAGCGGCCCAAGGTCGACGAGTACGAGGACCGCAGGCAGATCTTCGTCGTCCTCTTCGCCGCGGTCCTCCAGGGCGACGCCGCGCACGTGACCCTCCGCGAGGTCCACGTCCTCGTCGGACCGGACTACGTGGTCACCGTCACCGACGCCGACATCCCGGCGATCGGGAGCCTGGCGTCGCTCTGCGGGCGCCGTGACGACATCCTCAGCAAGGGACCGGGCAAGCTCTTCTACCGGCTCTGCGACGCGGTCATCGACTCCTACTTCCCCGTCCTCGACGACCTCGACGCCACCATGGACGACCTCGAGACGGCGATCATCGAGCGCGCCGACCAGTCCACCATCCGGCAGATCTTCGCCGTGAAGCGCGAGCTCAATCTGATGCGCCGGGTGCTCGGCCCCCAGCGCGACCTTCTCCAGGGGCTGGCCGGGCCCCATGGCCCGCTCCTCGGCGACGAGGCGCAGCTCTACCTCCGGGACGTGTACGACCACGCGGTGCGGATCGTCGAACAGGTCGACGCCTACCGGGACATCGTGACCTCCTCACTCGACGTGTACCTCTCCTCGGTGTCGAACCGGCTGGGAGAGCAGACCCGGAGGCTCTCGGTGATGGCGACGATCTTCCTCCCCCTCACCTTCTTCACCGGCTTCTTCGGCCAGAACTTCGGCTTCCTGGTCAACAACATTCAGAGCCGCGCCGCCTTCATCGTCGGGATCAGCATCGAGGTGGTCTCGGTGGCGGCCATCTGGACCGCGGTGCGCCTCGCCACCATCAGGGCGCGGCCGGTTCCGAGCGACCAGGCGCGGCGGCGGCCGGTGATGACGATCGGACGTCCCCGGCTGCGCCGCACCGCCTCGAGCTCCGCCGCGTCGCCCCCCCACCGGGGCGAAAAGGAGCACCGGCCGGCCTGATCCGGCGACGTACGTGCCGGTTCGATGCTCTTGGCGCGATTGCACCCGGCGTAACCGGAATGTCACGTAGGATTCCCGCAACGTGAGACGTCTCAGGAGCAGCGCCCCGAGTGATCGGGGCTGGCGGAGGACTCCTGATGAAAGTGCATCGACTGGCGCCCGTGCTCTCGGTGGCGGGCGCCCTCGCCCTCGGCGTCGGGGCAGCGTCCGCGTCCGGCGTCGGGCCCATCGGCGCGCTGCCCGCCGCACCGGTGTCCAGCCCGGTGCTCGGCGGCACGGCCTCGTCGATCACCCAGCCGGTCGCCCCGGTGCTGAACGGCGCCGCCCAGGCGGCGACCGGCACGGTCAACAGCGTGGCGGCCCCGGTGGCGCCCCTGGTCAACCTGCCCCCCAAGCGCCAGCCCGCGTCGACCACCACGACCACGACACCCCCGCCGCCCGGAAACGCGACCGCGAGCGCGGCCCACGTCAACCCCATCGACACCTGTGTCAGCTGCACCGGCGCGGGCGCGCAGGGCGGCTCCTCCCAGGCGAACGCGACCGGGCTCCGGGTCCTCGGCCAGCCCCTCTCCGGCGGCTCGGCGTCGAGCAACTCGACCAACAGCGGCGCGCTGATCGCCCTCCCCCAGAACCCGCTGATGACCCTCGCCGTCGCCGACTGGATGGCGGACGCGAGCGCGACCGGCGCCGCCTCCTCCTCGCGGTCGCGGTCCTCGCTCGTCGACCTCGGGCTCGGCGACGGCCAGGTCGCGACGGTGGCGGTCCTCGAGGCCGCGAGCGCGGCCGGCTTTGACGGCGCCGCCTCCCACGGCAACGGCTCGACCAACGGCGTCCACCTCACCGCGGGCAACGGCGCGCTCGTGCTCGTGCTCCTCCACTCCGAGGCCAACAGCGACGGCGGGCGCTCCGCCTACATCGCCTCGCTCAACGGGACCACCCTCGGCGGCACCAGCCAGGACGGCGACATCCCGATCTCGATCCCGGGGGTGATCACCATCCACCTGCTCACCGTCGGGGCCAGCGGCGGTGTGGCCGGAGCCGCGATCGGCAGCGTGAACGACGTGCTGAGCATCCCCGGCCAGGTCGCCTCGGTGCTCTCGTCGACCGCGAGCGGCGCCGCGGCCGCCGCGGCTCCCGCCGCCCAGCCTCCCACCACCGGCGTCGCCTCGATCTCGGCCACCGCGCCGACCGCCTCGCCGCACGCCGCCGCCCCCCGCGTCCCCCTCACCGGTGTCTCCATCGGCCTCGCGGGCCTGGTGCTGCTGACCACCGGCCTCGCGCTGCTGACACTCTCCTCCGCCCGCCGGCGGCGTGCCCTGACCGCCGGCGCCTGATCCTCCAACCGGGAGGGAGTGGGGTCGGGCGGGACCGCAGAGCGGTCCCGCCCGTTGGCGTGCCCGGGCCATCTCGCGCCGCAAGGGAACCCGTCCCGACCTCGTTCTACGCCCTGGAGGGGTCGCCTGCCGTGCAGCCGGCAGGCGCCGACCCCGGAGGATCGACCATGGACTCTTCGACCGACCCCCTCGAGCTCGCGGCCGCGCGGCTCATCGGCGAGCTGGAGGGCCTGCGCACCCCCGAGGTGGTGGTCCGCTGCCTGCTCCGCGCCTTCGACCGGGTGGTCGCGGCAGCGGCCGACCTGCCCGGCGACGAGGTCGTGATGCGCGCCGAGGCGATGGCCCGCGAGCTCCTCACCGCCGGCATGCAGTCGAGGCGTCTGGCGAGCTGAGCCCCCGCCCACGGCGGTCGCCACAACCTTCCGCAGCTTGAGGTTTGCGGTGTGGACCGGTGGCGTCGTTGAATACGGTGAAGCAACGCGAATCCCCCAGACGATTCGAGATTCACCTGGCGGCGGCGCTCGTGTCGCCCGAAGCGACCGCAGCGCGGGAAAACGGCGGGCGTCGGGGCGCCACCCTCGCGGTGGCGCCCCGACATCTGCCCGCACAGACCGGCGGTACAGTGGCGGGCATGTCCCGACCGCTGAGCGCCGTCCTCGTCACCCGCGGCGACGCCCTCCCCCACCCCACCCCCGACGCCGACCCCCGCGCCCACCCCGACCGCGACGCCCGGCCCCGACACCGAGCACGTCGACCTGAGCGCCACCGGGATCGGGGTCTACGAGCTGACCACCATCCCTGTGGCCGTGGTCCACAACGCCGCCGCCCGTCACGCCGCCACCCAGGTGACGGTGCGCTTCGCGGTCTTCAGCAGCGCCGGGAAGCCGATCGGCGGCGCCGACGCCGTCATCCCCCTCGTCGCTCCCGGGCAGACCATGGCGATCGCCGCCCGCATCGAGCAGTCGGGGAGCGGGCTGCGCGCCACCGCCTCGGTGATCGGCGCCCAGTGGATCGACGCCACCCCGGTCCCGCCCCTGACCGTCGGCGGGGTCGCCTACCAGTGTGGAACCTGCCGGCCCGGACCCGGGTATGGGACCGCCGTCGGGACGATGCGCGCCGCGCCGGGAATCGTGGTGACGGGGGTGACCCTGACCGCGGTCTGCTACGCCGGCGGCGCCATCACCGGCGGGGTCACCTCGACGGACACGGTGACCACGCTCCCCAAGCAGGTGCAGGTGCCGGTGATCATCAGCA
>VBHE01000212.1:12451-14472 GCA_005889515.1 Chloroflexota bacterium
TTCCTGCCGCCTTCGACTATCTGGCGCCGCCGACCCTCGACGAGGCGCTCGCCACCCTGAGCGAGCGCGGCGACGATGCCAAGGTGCTCTCCGGGGGTCAGAGCCTGATCCCGCTGATGAAGCTGCGGCTGGCCACCCCGTCGCTGGTGGTCGACCTCGGACGCATCGACGACCTGGTGTTCATGACCAGCGACGGCAGCACGCTGCGGATCGGCGCACGGGTGCGCCACTGCGACATCGAGGCGTCCCCGGAGCTGCGGCGCGACTGCCCCATCCTCCACGACGCGGTGCGGCTGATCTCCGATCCCCTGGTGCGCAACATGGGCACCGCCGCAGGCTCGGTGTGCCATGCCGACCCCGCCGGCGACTGGGGGTCGGTGATGCTCGCGCTCCAGGCGAGCTTCGTCCTCCGCTCCCGCGGCGGCGAGCGCACCGTCGAGGCCGGCGACTTCTTCACCGGTCCCTACTCGACGGTGATGCGCCCGGACGAGGTGATGACGGAGATCCGCGTCCGCGTGCCCCGGCGCCGCTCGGGCGGCAGCTACCAGAAGCTCGAGCGCAAGATCGGCGACTTCGCCACCGTGGGCGTCGCGGTGCAGGTGGAGATGGACGACGGCCACATCGCCCGCGCCGGGATCGGCCTCACCGCGGTGGGGGCGACCAACCTGCGCGCCGATGCCGCGGAGCGCGCGCTCGCCGGCGCGCCCCCCGACGACGCGCTCTTCGCCGAGGCGGCGCGGCTGGCGGCGGCGGCGTCCGAGCCGAGGAGCGATATCCGGGGGAGCGCCGAGTACAAGCGCGACGTCGTCCGCGTCTTCGTCCAGCGGGGGCTCAGGGCCGCGTTGCGGCAGGCAGGTGCGCAGCGCCGACTGCGAGCCGCGCACCCTGCTCGTCGACCTCATCCGCACCAAACTAGGATTGACCGGCACCCACATCGGCTGCGACACCAGCAGCTGCGGCGCCTGCACCGTGCTCCTCGACGGCCGTCCGGTGAAGTCGTGCACGCTGCTCGCGCCGATGGCGGAGGGACGGCGGATCACCACCGTCGAGGGGCTCGCCCAGGGCGGCAAGCTCAGCCCGATCCAGGACGGCTTCCACCAGGAGCACGGCCTCCAGTGCGGGTTCTGCACCCCGGGGATGATGCTCGTGGGGACGGCGCTGCTGGAGAGCAACCCGGCTCCCTCGGACGAGGAGATCCGCTGGGCGATCAGCGGCAACATCTGCCGCTGCACCGGGTACATGAACATCGTCAAGGCGATCCAGCACGCGGCCGCGGCGCAGGCGGCGACCGTGGCGGCGCCGGAGCCGGTGGCGGCGGGCGCGGGGGCGGGAGCATGAGCGCGATGGCCGTCGGGCCGGCGCTGGGCGGCGTCGGCGAGAGCATCAAGCGCAAGGAGGACGCGAAGTTCCTCCAGGGCAGGGGCCAGTACATCGACGACCTGGTGCTGCCCGGGATGCTGCACCTGGCGATCCTGCGCAGCCCCTACGCGCACGCGCGCATCCGGGGCATCGACACCACTGCGGCCTCGGCGGTGCCGGGGGTGGTGGCGGTGGTCACCGGCGAGCTCATGGCGCAGCACAACCTCGCCTGGATGCCGACGCTGAGCGGCGACACCGAGGCGGTGCTGGCCACCGACAAGGTGCGCTTCCAGGGCCAGGAGGTGGCCGCGGTGGTCGCCGAGAGCCGCGCCGTCGCCGAGGACGCGTGCGCGCTCATCGAGGTCGACTACGAGCCGCTGCAGGCGGTGACCAGCCCGCAGCAGGCCCGTGAGCCGGGGGCGCCGCTGATCCGCGACGAGAAGGAGGGTCAGAGGGACAACCAGTGCTACCACTGGGAGAGCGGTGACAAGGACGCGACCGACCTCGCCTTCGCCCGCGCCGCCAAGGTGGTGGAGCTGTCCACCCACTATCCGCGCTGCCATCCGGCGCCGCTGGAGACCTGCGGGATCGTCGCCGACGTCGACTCGGTGACCGGACAGGCGACGCTGCACATGACCTGCCAGGCGCCCCACGCACACCGC
>VBHE01000213.1 GCA_005889515.1 Chloroflexota bacterium
CGAGCGCCGGCTGTTCTTCGTCGAGCCCCCGCTCGACACCTTCCTCCGCTCCGACGGCAGCCGCGACGTCGGCGATATCGCGGACTCGCTCGTCGAGCGCGGCGCCCTCGCCGCCGACGCGGTGCCGCGGATGCTCACGCTCCTCGAGGGTCTGCGTCGCCGGGGTGTCGTCGATGCGATATGAGGCGCTGAGCCGGGGGCTCGCGGCACCGATCTGCCTGACCTGGGAGATCACCTACGCCTGCAATCTCCGCTGCGTGCACTGCCTGAGCTCGTCGGGCCGGCGTGCGCCGGACGAGCTGACCACCGCGGAGGCGATGCGGCTCATCGACGAGTGGGCCGAGATGCGCGTCTTCTACATCAACGTCCGCGGCGGCGAGCCGATGGTGCACCCCGACTTCTTCGCGCTGATGGAGCACTCCATCGAGCGCGGCATCGGAGTGAAGTTCAGCACCAACGGCAGCCGCATCGACGCCGCCGCGGCGCGCTGGGTCGCGACCACCGACTACCTCGACGTGCAGATCAGCCTCGACGGCGTCGACGCCACCGTGAACGACGCCATCCGCGGCGAGGGCTCCTATGCCAACGCCCGCCACGCGATGGACCTGCTCGCCGCCGAGGGATTCCCCTTCAAGCTCAACCACGTCGTCACCCGCCGCAGCGTCGACAGCCTCGACCGCCTCCACGCCCTCGCCGGCTCCTACGGCGCGCAGCTGCGGCTCACCCGGCTGCGTCCGTCGGGGCGCGGCCTGGAGGTGTGGGAGCAGCTGCGCCTGACCCAGGCGCAGAACCGCACCCTGTACGGCTGGCTCCGTGCCCATCCCGACGTGCTCACCGGTGACTCCTTCTTCCACCTCTCCGCGCTCGGTGAGCCGCTCGACGGGCTCAACATGTGCGGCGCCGGCCGCATCGTCTGCTGCGTCGATCCCCGCGGCGACGTGTTCGCCTGTCCCTTCGTCCTCGTCGACGAGTTCCGCGCCGGCAACGTGCGCACCCGGCCCTTCGCCGAGATCTGGCGAGACTCCGAGCTCTTCGCGCGGCTGCGCGGAGAGCAGGTGGGTGGCGGGTGTGCGAGCTGCGGGGCCTACGACCGCTGCCACGGCGGCTGCATGGCGGTGAAGCACTTCGCGGGGCTCGCCCTCGACCAGCCCGACCCGGAGTGCGTCCGGCGGCCGGAGACCGGCTCCATCGAGAACCTCATCCCGCTCGCCCTGGCGCCGCGCCGGGTGCGGGTACCGGCGGCGGTGGCGGCGCGATACGGCGGACACGAGGAGGGTGGGACATGGGGCTGAGGCAGCGGCTGAGCGATCTCTTCTGGCCGCCCGAGTTCGGCGGCGACCAGCCCGTGGAGGCGAAGCCCGCCGCCGCCTCCTCCGACCCCTCGCCGAGCGTCGCCGACCGGCTCAAGCGGGTCGGCATCAGCGACGAGACGCGGAAGGGCACGCCCCACCGCGCCGGCGTCGCGGAGCGGCTCCGCCAGGTGGGGCTCCCCGACCTCGACCTCAAGGAGGTCGAGCGCCGGCAACGCATCCACGAGACCTCGCGGGACGCGGAGCGCCGTGGCCGCCGCCAGGCGGCGTACGAGCGCTCCATCCCGAGCCCCTGCCGCTCCCCGGCTCGCTGCGTCTCCAGGACGACGAGTTCCTGGTGGCGGCGAGCAGCCGCCCGGTGAAGGGCGACCGGCTCACCCTCACCACCCAGCGAATGATCTACACCCGGGGGAACGACGCCCAGCTGGTCCTCTACCTCGCGGACATCTGCGACGTCGCCTTCCACGCCGACGGCAGCGCGACCATCGGCACCCCCAGCGGCCGGTGGGAGCGCCTCTCGCTGTCGGGCAACAACCTCGCGGCCTCACGCGACGGGCTGCTCGCCCTCGTCCACCACGCCCGCGCCGAGCGCTCGGCGCTCCCGGGCGGGCTCGACGAGCTCGTCGAGCTGCGCGATCGCGGTGCCATCGGCGCCGCGGATTTCGAGGCCCGGCGCGGCGCCGCCGCCGCGGCACCCCGCCGCCGCCGCCAGCGCCAGGTCGAGGTCGCGGGGAAGCCGACCCCCCGGGCCACCACGGCGCCGGCCGCGGACGAGAGCGCCATCCCGGCGCCCCCGGACGGCGGCGCTCAGCCGAGCGGCGAGGGGGGGGTAGTTCAGGAGAGGTAGCCCCGCTCCTCGAGGAGCCGGAGGATCCTCTCCGCGAGGACCTCCGGGGGCCCCTCGATGAGGGTGTGCTCGCCCTCGTGACCGCGGTCGGCGCCGAGCAGGGCGGCGAGCCGCGCCTCGACGGGGAGGCTCGGGTCGGGGGAGGGCAGGCGCCGTGGGCGCGGCCGCGGCGGCAGGCGGCGCACCCGCCGGCAGCCCGGCTCCGCCTCGGCGGTCGTCGCGAGCACCGGCACGGGGGCGTCGCGGGCGGCGAGCAGCGCCGGCAGCGGGGCGTCGGCGAGCCCCGCGATGCCCGGCTCGACGCAGACCACGGCGGGGAGGCTGAGGGCGAGCTGCTCGCGCCGGCCACGCTCGAGGCGGCGGCGGACGGTCACCTCACCGCCCGAGGAGGTGACCGCGAGCGCCTCGACCGCGGTGGCCGCGGGCAGGCCGAGGAGCTCGGCGAGCATCGGTCCCAGCGCGCCGCGCCCGCCGTCGAGGCTCCGGTCGCCGGCGAGGACGAGGTCGGCGGAGGCCGCTCCCAGCGGGGCGGCGAGGGCCCGGGCGACGGCCTCCGCGGCGGCCCCCTCGAGGCCCGGCCCCCAGACCCGGAGCACCGCGTCGACCCCCGCGGCGAGCAGGGAGCGCAGCTCCGGCTCGGCGGCCGCCGGAGCAGCCGCGAGCACCTCGACCCGGCCGGCCTCGCCGCGCAGCCGCAACCCCATGGCCACCGCCGCCCGCGAGGAGTCGCCGAGGCCGGCGATCGCCCGCGCGGCGTCGACAGCGCCGGTGAGCGGGTCGGCCTCGACCGTCGACGGCTCCCACCCGTGCTCGACGACGACGGAGATGCGCATCAGGAGCCTACGAGTCGCGGAAGCTGACGCCGCGCCCGCCACCGGGGTAGCGCCAGTGGATCGCCCCCTCGCGGTTGCAGGCGACGTAGCAGGTGCCGCACTCGAAGCACTCCTCGTGGTTGAAGAGGATCGAGCCGTCGCTGAGCAGGCTGAAGAGGTTGGCCGGGCAGACGTAGACGCAGGTGTGGAGGGTGCAGTCGCGGCAGATGTCGCCGTCGACGACGATGTGGGGCTCGTGGTCGGGGCGGAAGCGGACGGTGGTCATCTTCTCCGCCAGGGTGGTGCTCACCATCCGAAGGCCCGTCCCCCCTCCCAGAGGTCGCGGAGCAGCCGGCGGATCGGCACCCCGGAGCGGCGCACCTCGTCGGTCACCGCGGGGAGCAGCTTCTGCTTGGGGCGGCCCCCCTGGGAGCGCAGCACCCGCTCGGCGACGCCGGTGACGATCTCCGGGTAGAGCCGCTGCATGCGCTCGCCCATGATGAAGCGCGGCGCCATCCGAAAGCGGCGGAAGTCGGGGAGGACGCCACGCTCCTCGAGCCGCCGCTCGTAGCCGGCGAGCCCGGCGGCGGAGGTGTCTCCGGCGGCGAGCGCCTCGGCGGCGGCCTCGCCCGCGGCCCGGCCGGAGGCGATCGCGTAGTTGATCCCCTCGAGGTAGAGCCCGGTGGCGAAGCAGAGCCCGGCGGCGTCCCCGGCGACCAGAACCCCGTCGCCGGCGAGGGTGGCGAGCATCGCCTGGCCGGCCTCGGGGACCATGTGCGCCGAGTACTCGACCAGGCTCCCGCCGCGCACCAGCGGGGCGACCGTGGGATGCGCCTTGAAGCGTTCCAGCAGCTCGTAGGGGCGGACCCGGTGCTCGGCGAGCGAGGCGATCTCGACGATCACCCCGAGGGAGAGCGATTCCCGGTTGGTGTAGAGGAAGGAGCCCCCGGCGACGTCCCCGGTCACCGAGCCGAGGAACTCGTAGGTGACGCCCTCGCCGGCCTCGAGGTGGAAGCGCTCCTCGAGGACGCCGCGGTCGACGGCGAGCACCTCCTTGACCCCGACGGAGAGGTCGTGGCCGCCGAGCTCGCGCTGCAGGCCGACCCCCCGGGCGAGGAAGGAGTTGACCCCGTCGGCGGCGATCACCACCGGAGCCTCGATGTCGCCGTCGGGGCGCCGCACCCGCACCCCGCGCACCCGGCCGGTGGCGTCGCGGAGCAGCTCGTCGGCGACGGTCTCGTTGAGCAGGGTGGCGCCCGCCGCCACCGCCTGGTCCGCGAGCCAGCGGTCGAAGCGCGGCCGGAGCACGCTGAAGGCGTTGTAGGGGGGGCTCGCAAAGCGCCGGGTCGCGAAGTCGAGGGAGAGCGAGGACTCCTCCGAGGTGACGCAGATCACCCGGCGGGTGAGGACGCGCTCGATCGGCGCCGTCTCCCAGAACGCGGGGATCAGCTCGGCGAGCACGTCGGGGCCGTAGATCGCCGCCCCGGAGACGTTCTTGCTCCCGGGGAACTCACCGCGCTCCAGGAGCAGGACGCTCCGCCCCGCCCGGGCGAGGACGAGCGCCGCGGCGCTGCCCGCGGGACCGGCGCCCGCCACCACGGCGTCGAAGGCGGTGGTCAGGTCGCCACCTCCTTGTCATCGGGGCGCTCACGCGCCCACGGGCGGGGGGCCTCCCCCCTGCCGCCTCCCCCCTGCCCGGCGCGCTCCCGGAGCCGGGCGAGGAGCAGGGGGAGGATCTCGGCGACGTCACCGGCGACGGCGAGGGTGGCTCGGGCCATCATCGGGCAGGTGCGGTCGGTGTTCACGGCGACCATCGTCTCGGCGTCGATGATGCCGGACAGGTGCTGGAGCGCGCCCGAGATGCCGAGGGCGACGTAGAGGCGCGGGCTGACCATCTGCCCGGTGGTGCCGATCTGCCGCTCGAAGGGCACCCAGCCGCGGTCGGCGAGCGGGCGGGTCGCCCCCAGCGCGGCGTCGAGCAGGTCGGCGAGCTCCTGCACGGAGTCGAGCGCCGGGCGGCCGCCGATGCCGAGCCCCGCGGCGACGATCCGGTCCGCCTCGGCGAGGGGGACCGACCCGGGCTCGGCGGCCAGCTCGCCGAGGTGGCGGACCCGCTGGGGCGCCACCGCGTCGGGGAGCCGCTCGACCTCCGGCTCCGGTCCCTCCGCGGGGTCGGGGCGTCCCCGGGTCTGGGGCCGCAGCGACGCCACCAGCGGCCGTCCGCCGACCAGCCACTCCTCCTGGAGGCGGTCGTCGCAGGCCCAGCGCCGTACCGCCAGCCCCCCGGCGGCGCAGCGGACCGCGAGGCAGTCGTCGAGGTGGGCGGCGCCGAGCCGGATCGCCGTCCGGGCGGCGAGAGCGTCGCCGGCGCCGGTGCCGGCGACGAGCACCGCCGCCGGGGCGCCGATCGAGGCGGCGAGGCCGGCGAGGACGGCGGCGCCCGCCTCGGCCTCGGCCCCCCGCCACGGGGCCCCGGCGAGGTGGACCCGCGCCACCCCGGCGCCGCCGAGCTCGACGAGGGGGAGCGGCTCGCCGATCCCGGCGCCCGCGAGGTGGAGCGACCCGCCGAGGGCGGCGGCGAGCTCGCGGCCCTCGGCGAGGACCTCCCAGGTGGCCTCGGCGAGCCCCTCCTCAGAGGCGTCCGTCCACACCCAGACGTCCTGCGCGGTCACAGCGCCCGCCCCACCCGATGACCCTCGACGATCGCGTTCCCCGCCCGCCGGGGGGCGACGCAGTCCCCGGCACGGAGCACCTCCGGCGCCGCCTTCGCCGCCCGGAGCGCGTGGTACAGGTCGTCGTCGGCGCGGCCGTGGTCGGCGACGACCACGGTGTCGAAGGGGCCGAAGGAGACCATCTCCCCGGAGTAGGCGTGGACCGCGGTGATCACCCCGCCCTCGACGCCGAGCGGGGCGACGCTGGTGGTGAGCCGCACCCCCCGGGCGAGCACCCGCCGGTGCCAGTTCTCCCAGTCGAGGGTGAGCCCGAGGTCCTGGCCGACGGTGAGCGAGGTGGTGAAGACCTCGACGTTCGCGCCCCGCTCGGCGAGGAGCTCGACGGTGCTCGTCGCCTGGTGGAAGCCGACCATGTCGAGGACGGCGACCCGCTCGCCCACCTCGGTGCCCTCCATCACCTCGCGGACGCTGCGCAGGCAGGGGTCGCCGGCGCCGGCGAACGGCGGCGGAGCCGGGACCGACCCGGTGCAGCAGACGACCACGTCCCAGCCTCCGGCGGCGACCTCGTCGACGCCGACCGCCACCCCGGTGCGCACCTCGGCGCCGCTGAGCCGGAGCGCGGTGGCGAGGTTGCGGGTGAGGTCGCCGAACTCGGAGCGGTTGGGCACCCGTACCGCGAGGCGCACCTGCCCGCCGAGCTCGTCGCTGCGCTCGCAGAGGGT
>VBHE01000398.1:0-280 GCA_005889515.1 Chloroflexota bacterium
GGATGTAGAGCATCGCGGTGGCGGGCTGGTTCGCGCGGATGCGCGCGTAGTGGAGGGTCAGCCCGTTGACCGCGGCGGTGACGACCAGCCCGGCGGCGACCACCAGCAGCCAGAACGAGGCGCCGTAGCGCTCACCCAGGAGGCTGGCACGCACCCCGGAGTCCGCGGTGGCGAGGGCGACCGCGACCGCCAGGGCCTGGACGGCGACGGCGGCGAAGATCAGGTACACCGCGCGGCGCAGCGGCCGGAAGGAGAGGTCGGGGGCGATCAGGTACCAGTG
>VBHE01000398.1:344-3871 GCA_005889515.1 Chloroflexota bacterium
GGTCGAGGCGGCGCGCCCGAGGGCGACGGCGCCGCACCCGACGGTGACCGCCCCGACCACGCGGCGGGCGGGATCGGTGCCCACCGCGCACATCAGGGTGTACACGCCGAGCCCGGCGGTGAAGACGACGCTCCAGTGAATGAAGGAGGCGAAGCCGCCGGCGTCGACGGGGTGGTGGAGCAGCTGGGCGGGGTCGGGCAGCAGCGCCGCCATGCCGAGGCAGATGCCCATCAGCGCCAGGCAGATCGCCGCGGTGGTGCCGAGGAAGCCGCGTCCCACCTCGCCGAGGAGATCGCCGGCGTAGGTGGCCGCGACGGTGCCGACGGCGAGCTCCGCGAGGACGAGCACCCCCACGATCGGGGCGAGGGCGGGGATGGACACGGGCGCCATCGTAGGCAGCGGGGCCCGCGCGGTGACGGAAGTCGCGGTGCGGTACCGTTGCACTCGGTGATGGACGAGCGACAGTCGAAGGCATCCGGCCGCCCCAAGGAGTTCACCGACCTCGTCAGCGAGCTCGGTGACCTCGTCGAGACGCTCGGCCTCGAGGAGGACGCTCCACCGCCGCCTCGCCGCGCCCGGAGCGCGCCCCGCCGTACCCCGCGGCGCCCCGCGGCGTCCTCCGCCGCGGTCGCCACGCCCGTGGTCGAGAGCGTCCTGGAGGTCGAGACCGCCCCCGAGCCCGAGCCCCAGCCGCAGGCGGAGCTCGCCCCCGCCGACCCCCTCGACGACACCACCTTCTGGGTGCCGCCGGCGGAGATGCTCGAGCCGGGGGGACGCCCCTGGTCACCCGCGGCCGCGATGGAGCTCCTCCCCGGCACCCGCGACGGGGCCGCCCCGACGGCGGTGGTGCACGCCCACTCCGGGTGGCTCATGACCGTCGCCGCCTCGACGGCGGTGGGGCTGGCGGCCTTCGCCCTCGTCGTCAGCCATCTCGACCTCGCCAGCACCGGTGGTCCCGACCATGCGGTCAGCGCCGCGCCGTTCACCGTGGGCACGCTGCGCACCGTGGCCGCCGACAGCGCCGCTGCGGTCGCCACCGCCCCGAGCACGACCCGCTTCTCGCCGGCGACCAACCACCTGTTCGTCGACATCCACTACAGCGGGGCCACCCCGCACGACAGCCTGGAGCTGAAGGTCATCCACGACTCCGAGGGGCTGCCGCCGCCACAGGTGGTGCAGGACCACACCTACCGGCTCGACACCCAGTCCGGGCAGGGGGTGGTCACGGTCGAGCTCACCGCCCCCGCGGGCACCGCCTTCGCCCCCGGCCGCTACACCGTGAGCGTGGTCCACGGGCAGAGCGCCGCCCAGACCGTCGACTTCACCGTCGGCGCGAGCGGAGGCTGACCCGGCGGCGCCGCCGCCTTGCTAGTCTCCCGACCGATGACCGTCGCCGCCAGCTCGCTGGGCGATTCCGAGAACCCCTGGCACAACGCCCAGAGCCAGTTCGACACCGCCGCCGAGCTGCTCTCCCTCGAGCGTGCGCTTCCCGGTGCAGATGGACGATGGCGGGGTCCGCATGTTCGAGGGCTACCGGGTCCAGCACAACACCACCCGGGGCCCCGCCAAGGGCGGCATCCGCTTCCACCCCGAGTGCAGCCTCGAGGAGGTCAAGGCGCTGGCGATGTGGATGACCTGGAAGTGCGCCCTCGCCAACCTCCCCTTCGGCGGCGCCAAGGGCGGGGTGATCGTCGACCCCGCTGAGCTCAGCCACCGCGAGCTCGAGCGCCTGACCCGCCGCTTCGCCTCGGAGATCACCGTGCTGATCGGGCCCGAGTCCGACATCCCGGCGCCCGACGTCAACACCTCCGCCGAGATCATGGCCTGGATCATGGACACCCTCTCCATGGAGGCCGGGCACTCGGTCCCCGCGGTGGTCACCGGCAAGCCGCTCGACATCGGGGGCAGCGAGGGCCGTCCCCGCGCGACCGGACGGGGGGTGACCATCGTCGCCCTCGAGGCCTGCCGCCACCTGGGGAGGGACCCCGCGACGACCACCGTCGCCATCCAGGGATTCGGCAACGTCGGCAGCGTCAGCGCCCTGCTGATGCACGAGGCGGGCTTCCGCGTCTGCGCGGTGTCGGACGTCACCGGCGGCATCCACGCGCCGCAGGGGCTCGACGTCCACGCGCTGCTCGAGCACCGCCGCGCGGGCGGCACGCTGGCGAGCTTCGGCCGGGTCGAGGAGGTGAGGAGTCCCAGATCACCGCCGGCAACGCCGCCCGCATCCGGGCGCGGCTGATCGTCGAGGGCGCCAACGGGCCGACGACGACCGACGCCGACCACATCCTGGAGCGGCGCGGCGTCGTGGTCGTGCCCGACATCCTCGCCAACGCCGGCGGCGTGACCGTCTCCTACTTCGAGTGGGTGCAGGACCTGCAGTCCTTCTTCTGGGAGGAGCCGGAGATCAACCACCGCCTCGAGAAGGTGATGTGCCGGGGGTTCGCGCAGATGGTGGAGTCCGCGCAGGCCTACGGGGTGTCGTGGCGGATGGGCGCCTACCTGGTGGCGGTGAAGCGGGTCGCGGACGCGACCTCGGTGCGGGGCATCTATCCGTGACGGGCGAGGGCGAGGCGCCGCCGCCGGTGCCCGGGGTGCCGCCGGATCCGCGGCTGCCCGGACCTCCGCCGCCGCACCAGGAGCCGGCCGGGTCCGCGGAGCCGCCGCCGCCTCCCGGGGAGCCCGCGCCCGAGGCGGTGCCGTCGCCGCCGTTCGAGCCGCGGCTCCCGGCGCCGCCGCCGCCCGGCTCGCGGGTGGCCGGTGGCCAGCCGCCTGCCCCGATGGCGCGGCCGCCGCACACCCCGCCACCGAACTACCTCCCTCCCCCGTCGCCGCGACCCCGGCCGGTGATGGCGCCGATCGAGCCGCCGCCGCCGGAGCGGTCGGGGCCCTCACCGTGGGTGTGGGTGGTGATGGGCGGCGTGGCGCTGCTGATCGGCGCGGTGGTCCTCGTGCTGGTGCTGCGCTCGCAGGGCAGTGGTCCGCTGGTGGTGGGCACCGACGTCAGCCTCGACGCCATCTCGCAGACGGGCGGCGACTGCGTCACCACGGTGCACTTCACCGCGCACGGGAGCGTGAGCGGGACCGGCACGATCACCTACCGCTTCGATCGCAGTGACGGACAGTCGACCGGGAACACGCAGCTGAGCGTCGACGGGAACAGCGGGTTCGAGCTCACCGAGGACTGGCGATTCGCCGGGGTGCACAACGGTGGGGGGACGATGGTCTTCCACATCGTCGCGCCGACCACCCGCGAGGTGCGCCATGACGTCACCGTCCGCTGTCCCTGACGTCCGGAAGAGCTGCCTGGGGGTCGCGGCGCGGGCACGGCACGTCGCGATCGACGACGGTGCGCTGTCGCGGCTGGCGTCGGAGTTGTCGGCGCGGCCCGTCGACACTCCCGCGTGGGCGGAGGACCACCTCGCCTCCGGCGACGCCGAGGAGCGGGCGGGGTGGACGCTGGTGCTGAGCGCGTTGAACTTCTGCTTCTGGGAGGACGAACCGCGCTGGCGGGTGGAGGGGGCGGA
>VBHE01000214.1 GCA_005889515.1 Chloroflexota bacterium
GTGAGGATGCGCATGATGTCCTCCTCGTCGAGGTAGTCGAGCGCCACCGTGATCGGCAGGCGTCCGACGAACTCGGGGATGAGGCCGTACTTCAGCAGGTCCTGGGCCTGCAGCTCGCGCAGCAGCTTGGTCGAGTCCTTGGTGCGCATCGAGCGCGGCTGGCTGCCGAAGCCGATGGCGCGGCGGCCGATGCGGTGCTCGATGATCTTCTCGAGCCCGTCGAAGGCGCCGCCGCAGACGAAGAGGATGTTGGTGGTGTTGATCTGGATGAAGTCCTGGTGGGGATGCTTGCGGCCGCCCTGGGGGGGCACGTTGGCCACCGTCCCCTCGAGGATCTTCAGCAGCGCCTGCTGCACACCCTCGCCCGAGACGTCGCGGGTGATGCTCGGGTTGTCGGACTTGCGCGCGATCTTGTCGATCTCGTCGATGTAGATGATTCCCCGCTCCGCCCGGCTGATGTCGAAGTCGGCGGCCTGGATGAGGCGGAGCAGGATGTTCTCGACGTCCTCACCGACGTAGCCCGCCTCGGTGAGGCTGGTGGCGTCGGCGATGCTGAAGGGGACGTCGATGATCTTCGCGAGGGTCTGGGCGAGCAGCGTCTTGCCGCAGCCGTTCGGGCCGACGCGCAGCACGTTCGACTTCTGCAGCTCGACGTCGCCCGCGGTCTTGGAGTGGGCGATGCGCTTGTAATGGTTGTAGACGGCGACGCTCAGGACCTTCTTTGCGTGGTCCTGGCCGACGACGTACTGGTCGAGCGCGGCGCAGATGACCTGCGGATTGGGGATCAGCCCGCTCTTGGTGCGCTTCTGCGCAGTGCTGCGGTTGTCCTCCTCCAGGACCTCCTGGCAGAGGTCGATGCACTGGTCGCAGATGTAGACACCTGGACCGGCGACCAGCTTGCGGACCTGCTCCTGTCCCTTTCCGCAGAAGGAGCAGCGGGTGTGTCGCCGGCGATCGTCGCGCTCGTTCACCGGCGCTCGCCCTCCCTAGTTCCGGGTGGCGGCGCTGCCGCCGTCGGTGGTGGGACCCGCCGATCCGCCGTCGACAGTGCGGGCCGCCGGCTCGGCGACCCCGGACCCGTTGGTGCCGACCCGTCCGTGGCCCTCGATGATCTCGTCGATGAGGCCGTAGTCCCTCGCCTCCGCGGCGCTCATGAAGAAGTCGCGCTCGGAGTCGTGATTGATCACCTCGATCGGCTTGCCGGTGTGCTCGGCGAGGATCTCGTCGAGCCGGCGCCGCACCCGCAGGATCTCCTGGGCGTGGATCTGGATGTCGGTCGCCTGGCCGCTGAACCCCGCCGAGGGCTGGTGGATCAGCACCCGGGTGTTCGGCAGGCTGTAGCGCATCCCCTTGTTGCCGCCGCCGAGGAGAACCGCCGCCATCGACGCCGCCAGTCCCAGGCAGATGGTGCTGACCCGCGGCCGCACGTACTGCATGGTGTCGTAGATCGCCAGGCCGGCATAGACGGAGCCGCCCGGGGAATTGATGTAGATGGAGATGTCCTTCTCGGGATCCTCGCCCTCGAGGTAGAGGAGCTGGGCCATCACCACGTTGGCGATCTGGTCGTCGATGGGGGTCCCGATGAAGATGATCCGGTCCTTCAGCAGCCGAGAGTAGATGTCGAAGGAGCGCTCTCCACGGTTGGTGGTCTCCACCACCATGGGGATGAGGTTCTGCAAGTTGGTCATCACCCGCATTATACGGTCGGTTTTTCCAGTTCCCCGGAGGGGTCCGGTCAGCCGTCGCCGCGGGCGATCTCGACCGCCCGTTCAGCCGCCCCCCGGAACCGGAGGTCGCGCTCGGCGGCGTGCTCGAGGCGGTGGCGGTCCTCGTGGCCGAGCTTGCGGCCCCCGGAGAGGCGCTCGACCTCGCGCTCGACCTGGCTGTGATCGACCTCGATGCCCTCGGCCGAGGCCAGGGCGTCGAGGATCAGCTCGAGCTTCACCCGCATCACCGCCGGCTCCCGCGCCTCGCCGCGGATCTTCTCGATGGTCTGCCCGGTGTACTCGAGGTAGCGGTCGAAGCGCATCCCCGCCTGGGCGAGGCGCATCTCGGTGTCGCGGAGCTGGCGGTCGATCTCCCGCTCGATCATCGCCTCGGGGATGTCGAAGGAGACGGAGTCGCGAAACGCGGTGAGGACCTGTGCCTCGTAGCGCTCGCGGTCGATGCGCTCGGCGGTCTCGACGAGCACGGTCCGGTAGTGCTCGCGGAGCTCGTCGAGGGTCTCGCCGTGCTTGTCGAGGACCGCGAGGCTGTCGTCGAGCGGGGGCAGGACGCGCTCGCGGATGCGCTTGAGCTCGATGTGGAAGACGACCGTCGCGCCCCGGAGCTCCTCGCTCGAGTAGTCGTCGGGGAGCACGACCTCGGTCGTCCCCGAGTCGCCCGAATTGAGCCCGAGGATGCCCTCGACGAGCCCGGGGAGGACGCGCTCACGGTCGAGCTCGACGTCGCGCTCCTCGGGCTCGGCGACCTGCGCGCCGTCGCGGCTCATGCTCAGGGTGGCGGTGACGACATCGCCGGCCTGGGCGGGACGGTCGGTGACCTCGACCAGCTCGGAGTGGCCCTTGCGCACCTCCTCGAGGGCGGTGTCGAGCTTCTCGTCGGTGATCTCGGTCTTCTCGTCGTCGACCCGGATCGAGGTGTAGTCGCCGAGGTCGATCTCCGGCTGCACGGTGACCTTGGCGGTGAAGGTGACCGGCTTGCCGCGCTCGAAGTCGCCGACGCTCAGCTCCTCGGGGTCGCCGACCGCCTTCACCCCGGCCTGGGCGAGGGCACGCAGATAGAGGGTGGGGATGAGCTTGTCGGCGGCCTCGCGGCGCACCGCGTCCCAGCCGACGGCGCGTTCGACGAGGTGGGCGGGGGCCTTGCCGGGGCGGAAGCCGGGCAGACGCACCTGCCCGCTGAGACGGCGCAGCGCCTGCTGGACCGCGGTGTCCACCTCCGAGGCGGGGGCCTCGACGGCGAGCTCGACCTGGGAGCCGGGTTGACGCTCGACCGAGACGGTGAGCTCAGGCGCGCTGCTGGGGACGGAGGCCACTCGTGATCCTCTTCGGGGTGTGCCGACCTGGGCCCGTCCCCGGGGCGCGCGTGCGCGGACCGAGACTCGAACTCGGACGGGTCTCCCCACGGGATCCTAAGTCCCGCGCGTCTACCTGTTCCGCCATCCGCGCGTGGTCCGGATCCCGCTGTCCGGGACGGGCGGACCGGAAGTCTAGCACCGGTGCTCCGGGCCGCCCCCACCGCCCCGTTTCAGCTCCGTGACGACGGCCCACGGACCCTTGCCAGAAAACGCGATCACCCGTAGGATGGCGCGAACAGGGGGTGCCTCTCCGGCGGGGGCCGGAGCACCCGGCAACATCCGCGGCGACGTGTCTGCGCACGGGCACGCCACCGCAGGCCCAGGAGGTGTGTGGATGGAGCCGATTCACTTGGCCGCAACGGCCGAGGACCCGCAGCAGGTCGTTGCGAAGATCGAGCAGAGGGCGCTTCGGTTGTCAGCGCTGCTGCGGGAGATCGACAACCATCCAATCGAGCTGGCCGGACACTTCCGTAGCCAGCTCGATGACGTTCTGGAGCTCCTCGCCTGCCGTATCACGGCCACCCGGGCGCTCCTCGGACATCGCTCTCCGCTGCTGAGCGCGTCGGAGACCTTGGCCTAGAGCAGCAGCCCGATCCGGTCGGGCGGTCCGGCGCGGTGGAGACGGCCGAAGCAGCCGGTCGTCTCCACTGCCGGCTCGACCCCGCGTCCCGCGGGTGACGGGCCCTTCGATGGCGCGGGTGCGCTCGCGCCGGCGCCGCAGCCGACGGCGCTGTGCACGTGCCCGACGACGAGCTCGACGCCTCCGCCGGAGATGTGCACCGCGTTCACGGTGAGCCCCCGGCCCGCGGTGTCGGGGATCTGCTCGTCGAGGGTGACGAGCATCGCGGTCGGCAGGCCGGCGAGGTGCACCGTCCGCCGGGTGTTCGGCGTCAGCACGGCGCCGCCGGCGAGCCGCTGACCGCCGAGCTCCACGTCGCTCACGCTGGCGTGGCCTGTGGGCGCGAGCGCGCAGCCCTGGGTGACGGACTCGGCGGCGCCGCCGTCGACGAGCAGCCCCAGCGGCCCGCCGGCCGACGCCCGCAGCCCGGTCGTGCAGGCCGCGGCCGCGGGCGGGGTGAGCAGCCCGGTCTCGAAGCCGGCCGGGGGCGCGCCCGGGCCGCAGTCGGGGCGGCGTCCCGCCTCCACCGTGGCCACGGTGGTGCTCCCGCCGAGGCTCACCTGGTCGACGCCCGCGGGGCAGGGGGAGGCGCCGGGGCCGCAGCCCGCGGCCGACGCGCTGCTCGTCGGACGGCTCGAGGACGCCGACGCCGAGGAGGGCGCCACCGGTCCCAGGGTCGCCTGGCCGGGGAGGAGGCCGATGTCGCCCTCGAGCGCGTAGGCGTCGCCCGCCGCCTGCCCGGGGAGCGGCAGCGCCGGCGGCGCGATCGGCGCGCTGGGAACGGGAAGCGCGCCGGTGCCGGGGAGGGTCCCGATGGCGGAGACGGGCCCGCCGGTCGGGCGGCCCGAGCCATTGGTGGCCGGAGCGCTGGGCGCCGCGGGCGTGACCCCCTGAGACGGGGCCGGCGCCGGCGCCGGCGCGGGGGTCGCCGCGGGCAGCCGGCTGACGACCGGGGCGCGGGCGCCGCCGATGCCCAGGTTGGGCACGGAGAAGAGGCCGCCGGCGGCGAGCGCGGCGCCGGTGGCGACGGCGGCGGTCATCGACGCCGCCTGCCCTCCCCAGCGGGTCAGCGTCCCGGTGAAGGGGGCGAGCAGCGGAAGCTGGCCGAGGAAGGCGGCAAGGCCGAGCCCGCGCCAGAGCCGGCCGAGGGAGATGTTGAGGAAGGCGCGGCAGACGACCGGGTCGAACTGTGTGCCCGCGTTGCGCACCAGCTCCTCGCGGGCGGCGACCGCGGTCATCGTCTTCTTGTAGGGACGGGCCGCGGTCATCGTCTCGAAGCAGTCGGCGACGCAGACGATCCGCCCGCTCGCCCTTCAACCCGCCTGGGTACCCGGTCCCGTCGTAGTGCTCGTGGTGCTGCTCGGCGGCGAGCTTCCACTCCCCCAGCCACTCGTGGAGGGGACCGAGCAGCCGGGCGGCGGTCTCGGGATGGCGGCGCAGCTGCACCCACTCCTCGTCGTCGGCGCGCCCGGGCTTGTTGAGGATCGACGCCGGCACCTCGAGCTTGCCGATGTCGTGGAGCAGCGCCGCCCAGCGGAGCTTGTAGCGGTCGTCCTCGGGAACGCCCATCTCCTCGGCGACCATGTCGGCGAAGATCCGCACCCGCTCGGAGTGGCCTCGGGTACGCCCGTCGTGGACGGTGAGCGACGCGATCAGGGTGAGCACGGTGACCGCCCCGCGGGTCGCCGGGTCGGAGGGGTCGTGGTCGACGGCGCGCTCGAGCTCGGCGGTCAGCTCCCGGACCCGGCCCCGGCCCCGGGCCACCTTGAAGCGGCGGGGGGCGCGGTCGGGGAAGAGCATCGACAGCTGGAGCAGCGCCACCAGCGGCAGCGCCCGCCGGCAGAGCTGGTCGGCGACGATGAAGACGGCGAGGCTCACCGCGACGATCGCCACCCACCACAGCACCTCGTGGCCGCGGTCGGTCGGGGCGGGGAGCGTCCGGGAGAGGCCGATCGAGACCGCCAGGGTGGCGGCGATCGGGAAGAGGAAGACGAGGAGGCGCACGCAGAAGGCGAGCGCCGGCCGCCGCCGCCAGCGCTGCGCGGCCGCGGGGTCGCGGCGGTCGGCCTCGCGGCGGATCCGCCGGCGGCGCAGTTTCTCTCTCATGTCGCTCTTCCTGCCGGCCACGGCCGGGGAGCTCATTTCACCACGGGACCGGCGGCGGCGCCGCGCCGATCTCAGGAGACGACGAAGTTCACGATCCGATCGGGGACGACGACGACCTTCCGCACCTCCTTTCCCTCGAGGAGGGCGGCGATCTTCGGCAGCTCACGGGCGCGACGCTCGAGCTCGGCCCGGTCGAGCCCGGCGTCGACCTGCATCTGGTCGCGCGGCTTGCCGTTGACCTGGACGACCACGGTGACCTGCTGGGCGGCGACGAGCGCGGGGTCGTGCGCGGGCCAGCCGGAGTCGTGGATGGACTGCCGGTGGCCGAGGCGCTCCCACAGCTCCTCGGTGAGGTGCGGAGCGAGCGGGGCGAGCAGCTGGAGCAGGGTCTCGGCGTCGACCCGCCGCGCGGTGCCCGCCGCCGCCTCGTTGGCGAGGGCGTGGGAGAACTCCATGAGGAACGCGATCGCGGTGTTGTAGCTGAGCTCCGCATAGCGCTCGCCGACGTGGGCGATGAGCCGGTGGCGGCGGCGCTCGCGCTCGAGGTCCTGGTCCTTGGAGTGGGCCTGCTGGGTGGCGCGCCACACCCGGTCGAGGAAGCGCGAGACCCCGCGGATGCCGTCGTCGCGGAAGTCGCCGCCCTCGGTGTACGGGCCGAGGAACATCAGGTAGATGCGCATCGTGTCGGCGCCGTGCCGGTCGAGGTACTCGTCGGGGTTGACGACGTTGCCCTTGCTCTTCGACATCTTGGCGCCGTTGCGGATGATCAGCCCGTGGGCGCGGAAGCGCTTGTACGGCTCCGGATCCGGCACCAACCCCTGCTCGTGGAGCGCGCGCATGATGAAGCGCGAGTACATGAGGTGGAGCACCGCGTGCTCGTTGCCGCCGATGTACATGTCGACCGGCAGCCAGCGGAAGGTGCGCTCGTGGTCGAAGGGGCGGTCGTGGAACTCGGTCGACGGGTAGCGCAGGAAGTACCACGCCGAGTCGAGGAAGGTGTCGCTGACGTCGGTCTCGCGGCGCGACGGCTCGGCGCAGATCGGGCAGGGAACGTTGACCCAGTCCTCGGCGGCGGCGAGCGGCGAGGTTCCCGTCCCCAGCGGCCGGAACTCCTCGACCTCGGGGAGGAGCACGGGGAGCTGGTCGTAGGGAACCGGGACTGCGCCGTGGGTGGGGCAGTGGATGATCGGGATCGGCGGGCCCCAGTAGCGCTGACGGGAGATGAGCCAGTCGCGCAGCCGGTACTGGACGGTGGCGTCGCCGCGGTCGAGGGCGCGCAGCCGCTCCACGACCCGCAGCTTGCCCTCGGCGGACGGGGTGCCGTCGAGGTCCGCGGAGTTCACCATCGGACCGTCGCCGGTGTAGGGCTTGCCCTGGATGTCGTCGCCGCCGCCGATCACCTCGACGATGGGAAGCCCGTGGGCCTTCGCGAACTGCCAGTCGCGGGTGTCGTGGGCGGGCACCGCCATGATCGCGCCGGTGCCGTAGCCGCCGAGCACGTAGATGCCCACCGAGAAGTCGGGCTCGTCGCCGGCCGTGGGCAGCGTCCCGCGCCACCTCTCGACCGCGGCGAGCCGGTCCCGCGCGATGAAGTCCCCGAGCCGCGGGTGCTCGGCGCCGATCACCAGGAAGGTGGCCCCGTAGAGGGTGTCGGGCCGGGTGGTGAAGACGGTGACGTCCCGCCGAGCACACCCCTCGAGGTCGAAGCGGACGTTCGCCCCCTCGCTGCGCCCGATCCAGTTGCGCTGGGCGGTGACGGTGCGCTCCGACCAGTCGATGTGGTCGAGGGCCTCGAGCAGCTCCTTCGCGTAGCGCGTGATCTTCAGGAACCACTGCTTGAGCACGCGCTGCTCGACGACGCTGTCGCAGCGCTCGCAGTGGCCGTCGATCACCTGCTCGTCGGCGAGGACGGTGAGGCACGAGGGGCACCAGTTGACCGGTCCCTCGCGCTGCTCGGCGAGCCCGGCGTCGAAGAGGCGCAGGAAGATCCACTGGGTCCAGCGGTAGTAGTCGGGATCGGTGGTGTCGACCTCGTGGTCCCAGTCGAACATCGCGCCGAGCCGCTTGAGCTGCTTCTCGCGGAAGTGCGCGACGTTGCGCGGGGTCATCCGCGCGGGGTGCTGTCCGCTCTTGAGCGCGAAGTTCTCGGTATGGATGCCGAAGGCGTCGAAGCCCATCGGCTCGAACACCGTGTCGCCGAGCAGCCGCCGGTAGCGGCCGTAGATGTCGGCCCCGGTGAAGGCGTAGACGTTGCCGACGTGGAGCCCCTCGGCCGACGGGTAGGGGAACATCATGAGGTTGTAGAAGGGCCGGACCGGGGTGTCGAGGTCGGTGCGATGCGCGCCCGTCTCCTCCCAGCGGCGGCGCCACTTCGCCTCCACGACGGTGTGGTCGTAGGGGTCGAGGGCGTGGGTCGTGGGAACGGGCTCGGTGGTGCTCATTGCGCCTGTGGTGAATGGGGGTTTGGCGAGCGCACAGGGTAAACCCTCGCCGCCACCGCCGGGGCGGGATTGGCGAGATCGTCACCGATGGGCCAGCCCCTACACTGGCCCGGCCCCATGACCGTACCCGACGCCCCTCCTCAGCAATCCGCGGCCGCCGCGGCGCCCGCGGCGTGGGCGGCGGATGTGCTCCGGAGGGAGGGGGAGGCGGGACGGTTGCGGCGCCCCCGCCGGCGCGCCGGCGGCAGCGGTCCGGTCGCCGAGGTCGACGGCCGGACGGTCGTCGTCTTCTCCTCCAACGACTACCTCGGCCTCGCCGCCGATCCCCGGGTGCGCCGGGCCGCCGCCGACGCGGCGCTCCAGGACGGGGTGGGCTCGACCGGGAGCCGCCACCTCAGCGGCTGCCACGCCGCCATCGACGCCCTCGAGGCCGAGCTCTGCGCCTTCGAGGGCGCGCCGGCGGCGACCCTGGCGCCGAGCGGCTACGCGGCGAACGTCGCCCTTCTCCAGGCGCTCGGCGGGCGCGACGCGCTGGTGCTCAGCGACGAGCGCAACCACGCCTCGCTGATCGACGGCTGCCGGCTCAGCCGCGGAGCGGTCGAGGTCTACCGCCACCGCGACCTCCACGACCTCGCCGCCCGGCTGCGGGCCGCCGAGGGGAGGCGGGCGATCATCGCCAGCGACACCGTTTTCTCGATGGACGGCACGGTGGCGCCGGTGGCCGGTCTGGTCGCCCTCGCCGAGCGCCACGGCGCCTGGCTGGTGCTCGACGAGGCCCACGCGACCGGGGTGCTCGGGCCCGGCGGGCGGGGCGCCGCCGCCGAGGCGGAGGTCGACCCGGCGCACCCGCAGGTGGTGCGGGTGGTGACCCTCTCGAAGGGGCTGGGCGCGCAGGGGGCCGCGATCTGCGGCGACCCGGTGGTGCGCCAGCTCCTCCTCCAGCGGGGTCGCGCCCTGATCTTCTCGACCGCCCTCCCCCACCCCACCGTGGCCGCCGCCCGCGCCGCCGTCGCGGTGCTCGCGGCGGAGCCCGAGCGCGTGGACCGGCTGCGCGCCAACGTCGCCCGGCTCCGCTCCGCGCTCGCGCGGCTCGAGCCCGCCGGCCGCTTCGACATCCCGGTTCTCCCCGTCCCCGCCGGCGCCGAGGACCGGGCCCTGGCGCTCGAGGCGGCGCTGCTCGAGCGGGGCATGCTCGTCCAGGCGGTGCGGCCGCCGACGGTGCCGGCGGGGACCTCGCGGCTGCGGATCGCGGTCTCGGCGGTGCACACGCCCGAGCACCTCGAGGCGTTGGCGGAGGCGCTGCTCGCCGTCGTGGGGGCGGCGGGGCCGTGACTGCTCAACTCCTCTGTGTCACCGGCACCGACACCGAGGCGGGGAAGACGGTCGTCGCGGCGGCGGTGGCCGCCGGGCTGCGGGCGCGTGGCCTGCGGGTCGGCGCGGTGAAGCCGGTGGCGACCGGGGTGGCGGCCGGGGTGCCGGGCGAGGATGCCGCGCTGCTCGCGCTGGCCACCGGGGTGCCGCCGTCCGCCTGCGCGGGGGTCGAGTACGCCCTCCCGCGGTCGCCGCTGGCGGCGGCGATCGCCGAGGGGCGCGCGGTCGACGTCGATGCGCTGGAGGCGGAGATCCTCCGCCGGGCCGGCGAGGACGGGCTCGACGTGCTCATCGTCGAGGGCGTCGGCGGAGTGCTCGTCCCGTTGACCGACCGGCTGACGGTCCGCGACCTCCTCCGCCGCCTCGGCGCTCCGGTGCTCGTGGTCGGCCGGGCGGGGCTGGGGACGATCAACCACTGCGCCCTCACCGTCGACGCCTGCCGCGCCGCCGGCCTCGAGGTGGCCGGGGTGGTGCTGAGCGATGTCGCCGGCGGGGTGGAGCCGGGCCTGGCCGAGGAGAACGCCCGCCAGGTGGGGGCGCAGTGCGGGGTGGCGGTGCTCGGTGTGCTCCCCCACCTGCCCGCCGATGTCCTCGGCGACGCCGCCGCCCTCGCGCCCGCGGCGGAGCGCCACCTCGACCTCGGCGCCTTGCTCTCCGTTCTCGGCGCCCCGGATGGAGAGGCGGAGGTGGTGCGGCTCGACCGCGCCCACCTCTGGCATCCCGTCACCCAGACGTCGGAGTGGCTCGAGGAGGAGCCGCTGGTGATCCGCGACGGCGAGGGCTGCCGGGTGCGCGACGCCCGGGGCCGCTGGTATCTCGACGGCGTCTCCAGCCTCTGGGCGAACGTCCACGGCCATGCCCATCCCCGCCTCGACACCGCACTCCGCGAGCAGGCGGGGCGGATCGCCCACTCGACCTTCCTCGGCCAGACCCACGAGCCGGGTGCACGCCTCGCCGCCGAGCTCGCCGGGGTCGCCCCCGGGCCGCTGACCCGCGTCTTCTACTCCGAGGCCGGCGCCGCCGCCGTCGAGGTGGCTCTGCGCATCGCGCTCCTCGCCCAGCTCCACCGCGGCGAGGCCCGGCGCACCCGCTTCCTCTCCCTGGAGGACGGCTACCACGGCGACACCGCCGGAGCCGTCAGCGTGGGGCGGTCGGAGCCCTTCCACCGCGGCCTCGACCCGCTGCTCTTCGACGCTCCGCCGAGGCCGCCGAGCGCGAGTCGCTCGCCGCGCTGCACCGGGTCCTCGCCGAGACCGGCGACCGGATCGCGGCGTTCGTCATCGAGCCGAGGGTGCAGGGCGCCGCCGGCATCTGGACCCACTCCGACGGCTGGCTGCGCGCGGTGGCCGCCGAGGCCAGGCGCTGCGGAGCCCTGCTCGTCTGCGACGAGGTGGCCACCGGATTCGGCCGCACCGGCGACCTCTTCGCCTGCGTCGGGGCCGAGGTCGAGCCGGACATCCTCACCCTCGGCAAGGGCCTGAGCGGCGGCTACCTCCCGCTCTCCGCAACCCTGGTCGGCGACGAGCTCTTCGACCGCGAGCGACTCGCGCTCGGCGGCCTCGGCGGAGCCGCCGCGGCGCGCCCGCGCCCTCGGCCGCCGCCTCGGCGAGCGCCTCGCCGAGGTCGCCGGCCTCCCCGGGGTCACCGAGGTCCGCCGCCGCGGGGTCATGGCCGGCATCGAGCTCGGCGGCGGAGCGCTCGACCGCCCCTTCGACCCGGGGCTGCGGGTGGGGCGCCAGGTCATCCTCGCCGCCCGCCGCCGCGGCGTGATCGTCCGCCCCCTCGGCGACGTGGTCGTGATCAACCCGCCGCTGGTGATGGCCGACGCCGAGGCCGACCTCCTCGTCGAGGCGGTCGCCGAGTCGATCGTGGAGGTCGTGTCACGTGTCCCCGCCCTGCCGGGGGTCCGTTGATAGGATGGCGGCCCCGGAGAGCCCCTCGCCGACGTAGCTCAGTGGTAGAGCAGCCGCCTCGTAAGCGGCAGGCCAAGGGTTCGAATCCCTTCGTCGGCTCCAGGGGCCCGTCTGATCCCGAATTGCCTTTATTGGCAATGAGTTTCGGCCTCTTCTCCACCTCGGACCGAACACGTCCTCAGAGCCCCTGAAACCCGCGAGGTAACCGTCCTGACTGCTCAGGGAAGAAAAGTTCACGATCCTTGCTCAAGGACCGGAGCAGGGGTGGAGTGAACGGGGTGCGAACAGTCGTTCGTCAGCAGCGCCGCGGGGTCGCGGCGAGGGTCAAGCTCCCTGGCCGCGGGGTCACCTGGGACGAGGCCGTCCGCGACTTCCTCGCGGACGCGAACATGGCCCCAGCCGCAGCCACGAGGAGAGGGTCTCAGCGGAGGGACGGCTGCTTGTCGGCGGGCTCTGCTGCGGTCGCCGCGCTGCT
>VBHE01000215.1:0-10205 GCA_005889515.1 Chloroflexota bacterium
TGACCAGGTCGGCGCCGGCGGCGAGGACGGCGTCGAGCACCGGCTCGCCGCCGAGGCCGGGGTCGAGCCGCGCCGGGTCGCGGAGCGCGCCGCTCCCCGCGTCCTCGAGGAGGAGCAGGCCGTGCTCGCGGGCCACCGCCGCACACTCGGCGGTGGACGGCCGCTCGGTGAAGCCGACCACGCTGAAATTCGAAGGGTGGACGCGGACGATGGCCGCGGTGCGCGCGGTCACCGCGGCTGCGTAGTCGGCGGCGCGGGTGCGGTTGGTGGTGCCGACGTCGACCATCCGGGCGCCGCTGAGGCGCATCACCTCGGGGATGCGGAAGCCGCCGCCGATCTCCACCGCCTCCCCACGGGAGACGAGCACCTCGCGCCCCCGGCAGAGCGCGCTCAGCATGAGCAGCACCGCGGCGGCGTTGTTCGTCGTGACCAGGGCGTCCTCGGCCCCGCAGAGGGTGGCGAGGAGGGGGGCGACGTGGTCGTGGCGCGAGCCCCGGGCCCCCCGGCCGAGGTCGTACTCGAGGTCCGAGTACCCCGACGCCGCGGCCACCGCGGCGCGCGCCGCCGCCCCCAGCGGCGCCCGGCCCAGGTTGGTGTGGACGACGACGCCGGTGGCGTTGAGGACGCGGTGCGGCCCCGGCTCGAGACGGCGGCGCAGCCAGGCGGCGGCGGCGGCGGCGAGCCCGTCCTCGTCACCGTGGACCGTGCTCCCGGCGCGCCGGGCGGCGCGCTCCGCGTCGAGCACGGCGCGGGCGGCGCGCACCAGCGCGGGGTGGGCGCCGCGCCAGCGCTCCAGCAGGGGATGGCCGGCGAGCCGGTCGACCGAGGGCAGGTCGCGCGCCGGCGCGGGAGTCATGAGGAGAGCGCGTTGAAGAGGCTGGGGAACCCTCCGACCAGTGGGAAGTCGCGGGTCACGAAGTTCCCGTAGAGGAAGTCCTGGACATGGTTGATCACCGTCGCCAGCGGGTTGGTGTTCCCGCCGGAGAGCTGCGGGAGCAGGAAGAGCAGCGCGATGGCACCGAACCAGACGATCTGCCGGTTCTGGTCCATCCACCGGAAGACATCGGGGATGACACCGCCGAGAAGCCCGCGGAAGACCATGTAGCCGTCGATCCCGGGGATCGGCAGCATGTTGAAGATGAAGAGCACGACGTTCATGAAGAAGCCCTGCACGAGGAACCAGTACAGGATCACCGGGGCGCCGCCGTGGCCGAACTGGAAGTCGACGATCGCGTCCCCGGGCACGTTCGGGTCGGCGGCGATCTCCAGGTGCATCGCGATGACGAAGACGATGGCGAGGACGAGGTTGGTGAGCGGCCCGGCGACGGCGACCACCGCCTGCTGGACACGGGTTCGCACCACGTAGGGGTTGAACTGCACCGGCTTCGCCCAGCCGAAGCCGACGGTGAGCAGCAGCCCGAAGCCGAGCGGGTCGATGTGCCTGCGGGGATCGAGGGTGATCCGTCCCTGCGCTCGAGGCGTGGCGTCTCCGTAGCGCATCGCCACGACCGCGTGGGCGAGCTCGTGGAAGGTGAACCCGAGCACGAGGCCGGGAAGCGCGTAGAGGACGAGGGTGAGGTAGAGCTGCCACTTGTCCATCCGCTACTCCACCTCGACGCGCACCGGACGGCGCCGCGCCGCGGCGTCGGCGGCCTCGCGGTGACGGCGGTGGTGCTCGATGGTGACCTTCACCGCGAGCAGCAGCTCGCGCTGCGCGTTGAGCAGGTGCGTCTGGGCCTCGGGCGGGATCACGTCCTTGACCGCCGTGTTCAGACGGCTGCCGAGGAGGGTCGCCACCTCGATCAGCCGCTCGGTCTCGCGCGTCACGCGCGGCCCTCTCGGTCGTCCCGCGCGGCGGCCGGCGCCCGCCCGAAGCGAACCCTGGACCGACGGTGATGTAGAGCTCGCCCTCGCGGTGGGTGACGGCGAGCTCGGCGCGGCTGACGAAGGGAAGATTGAGCAGCAGCTCGTAGTCGGGGCCGGACTTGCGGACCCGCTGCGGCACCTCGTGGTACATGATCGCCGAGGGATCGAGCGGGCCGAAGATCGAGTCCGCCATCTCGGCGAGGCTGTCGAGACCGACCACCTCGTGGTCGAAGAGCCGGGTTCGCAGGATGGGGATCGGCGCGAACGCCGTGTCCACCAGGTCGCTGTAGCGCGCCTGCGCCTCGCGCCAGGAGTCGAAGTAGCGGTCGGTCACCTCCGGAGGGAGCACGCGGTTCACCACCACGAGGTCGGTGAGGTAGTCGTAGAGGCTGAGGTAGGTGAAGGCGCGCTGCGCCTCCTTGATCACCATCTTCTCGAGGTTGAGGACGATGCGCACGCTGCACACCTTCGGGTCGCCGAGCACGCTCTTCATCGCCTCGAGGTCGAGGAGCATGTCCTTGATGCTGCCGAAGACCTCGTCGCCGGGCAGCGGGATGCTGACGAAGGGCTGCACCACCGGGCGCGCCACCTTCATCACCCTGCGCTCGATCGGGAAGATGCGGTTGAGGTACCAGCGCGCCACGTCGGGGAAGGCGAGCAGCTGCAGCGTCTCACCGGTGGGCGCGCAGTCGACGACGAGGACGTCGTACTCGCCGCTGCGCTGATGGTGCTTGATCCACATCAGGCTGGCGACCTCCTCCATCCCCGGTGGCGAGGCCAGCTCCTCGGCGACGATCTCGTCCACGCCCTGCGACGCGAACAGCGTGCTCAGGTAGCGGTGGACCTTCTCCCAGTTCTCCTCGAGCTCGTGGAGAGCGTTGACCTCCTGCGCCCACAGGTTGGGCTCGATCTCGGTGGGCCGGTCGCCGAGCTCGACGTCGAGGCTGTCGCCGAGGCTGTGGGCGGCGTCGGTGCTGATCACCAGGGTGCGCAGGCCATGACGCGCGCACGCGACCGCGGTGGCGGCGGCGACGGTGGTCTTCCCGACCCCGCCCTTTCCGGTGTAGAGGATGACTCGCATGGGAGGACGCCACCGGTGTGGGCGGTGGCCGGAGAAGTCTACCTATCCCACCGGGTCGGTCCGGCCGCACGAGCCTCGGGGTCCTAGCTGCCGACGGTGTGGGTGACCACGAACGCGGCGATGATGATCAGCGCCACCATGAAGCCGGCCATGATCGCCACCCGGCGCAGGTCGGCGGGGACGTAGGGAACCCGGTCGAAGGGGATCGAGGGATCCTCGGGGTCGAGCGGAGCGAAGGCCGCCTGCTGCTTCTGCTGCGGCCTCAGGCGGCGGCCCGCGGTCGCCGGGTCGATCCGGCCGACGCGGCGGGCCCCGCCGGGCGGGGGAGCCGGACGCGTGGCGGGGGCGGCGGCGGCCTCTTCCTCGCCGGCGGCGGCAGCGCTGTTCACGGTGTCGTCGTCGGGCTCGACCGGAGCGCCGGCACCGGCCGGGCGGACGGGGCCGCCGGGCCCGCCTCCGGCGGCTCCGGGGGGGGCTCCACCGGGGGTGGTGGGCCGGGGTTGCGGTCGGCGGCGCGCCGCCTGCTGGCGGCTCGCGCGAGTTCTCTTGGTCATCGCGAAGGCGACAGGGTAGCAGGGAGGCGGCGGGTGCGCGGCCCCCTCGGTCAGGCCGTCACCCCGTCGAGACCGGCGGGCTCCAGCGTCTCCCGGAAGCCCTCCGCGAGCGCCGTGGCGAGCTCCTCGCGGCTCACCGGCCGCCCGAGCAGCTCGCGCACCCCGGTGCCCCTGCGCTCCTCCGGCGGGGGCCGGCACAGGTATCCGGCCGCCCTGGGGGGCTCGAGCAGGACGCTGCCATGCTGGAGCAGCGCCCGCCCCCGCCGCGCCTGGGCGCTGCCGACGAGCTTGCGGCCGTCGAGGCTGAGCAGCTCGTGGGAGGCGGGACGGGCGAAGCAGTCCGCGACCGCGGCCCGCTCGCGGGCTGCGGCGCGCTCGTCGGCGGCCGCCCCGTGGGCGCGGACCTCCACCCCCAGCGTGGCGAGGCCCCGGGTGACCGCGGCGTGGATGCGCGCGCACGAGGTCAGCACGTCGCCGCCGAGGAGGGGGTGGTCGGCCGCGCACACCACCGCGTAGGTGACCTCCTCGTCGTGGAGGACGGCGACCCCGCCCGTCGGCCGGCGGACCACCTCGACGCCGTCGCGCGCGCAGGCGGCGGCGTCGACGTCGGCGGCGTCCTGCAGCCGGCCGATGCTCAGGCAGGGCGGCGAGAAGCCGTACAGCCGGATCCCGCCCGGTGCGCCCGCCGCGGCCGCGGCGAGCAGCTCGGCATCCCGGCGCATATTCTCCGCGCCCGACCGGGGGACGTCGACACGAACAGTGAGGGGCGGCACCTCGTGCATCGCGGACATTGTCCGCGACGCCCGGTGGGTGCCGCCCCTCGCGTTGGGAAAGGAGATCGCGTCCGGGACGCGGTTCGTCAGTGGGCGGCGAAGTACTCGTTCGAGCCGAGGAAGAGGTTGATGATCGTCTCGTCCCGGGCGCCGTTGCGAAGCTGGCCGGCCCAGTAGCTGAGGTCACTCTGCGACCCGCTGCGGCCGAGGATGTTCTGGTAGAGGCCCTGCACCAGGCGCTCGCGGCTCTCCTCGCTGGAGAGGATGCTCGCCGCCAGCTGGGAGAAGGTCAGCTGATGGCCGTCGAGCTGCTGCACCCAGTAGGTCTCGCCCGCCTGGTCGACGCTGCGGCCGAGCACGTCCTTGTAGAGGGCGTCGACCGCGCCCTTGTTGGTGCCCCCGTGGAGCTGGAAGTACTCGGGGGAGCCGATGAAGGAGAGCTCCACCTGCTCGAAGGTGGCCCCGTGCCCGATCTGCCCGACCCAGTAGCTGACCCCGCCGCTGTCGGAGCTGCGGTGCAGGTAGGTCGGGTACATGTGGCTGACCACGTCGGTACGGAACTCGGTGCTCGAGCTCAGGGTGGCGGCGAACTGGGGACGCGACATCCCCTTGCGGATCGCGTTCGACCAGTACGCGAGCCCGTCGGCATCGACGTTGCGGTGGAGCATGGTCTGGTAGGCGGCCTTGACGAAGGTCGCGATGTTGTCCTGGTCCGCCAGGGTCACGGTGACCGTGGCGCTCACCGCGCTGTTGGGGGCGTCGGTGGCGGTGATCGTCTCGGTGCCGGTGGTCGTGCGCGCCCGCGCGCTCGTGGTGGCGGTGCCGGCGGCGTCCGCGGTCGCGGTCGCCGGGGTGAGGGTGACCAGCCCGGCCGAGGTCGAGAAGGTCACGGGCTCGTTGGGGATGGGGTTGCCGTTGGCGTCCTTGACCACGGCGCTGACCGCGTCGGTGCTCCTGCCGTCGTCGAAGAGGGTCGGGCTCGCCACCGAGACGGTGATCGAGGCCGCGGGGCCGGCGTTCTCGGTGAGGGTGGCCGCGCCCTGGACGCTGGTCGAGGTGTCGGTCGCGGTGATCGACTCGTGGCCCGCCTTCGTGGACGCGGTGACCAGGGTGCTCGCGGTGCCGTCGGCGGCGGTGGTGAGCGCGGTCCTGGCGAGCGTGCCCGCGCCGCTGGCGGCGAGGGTGACCGGGTCGCCCGCCACCGGGTTGCCGTTGGCGTCGGTGACGGTGACGGTGACGGTCCGCTGATCGCTGCCGTTGGCGGTGACCGTGGAGTTGGCGGTGAGGACGACCGCGACGTTCGCGGCCGGGCCGGCGACCTGGGTGACGGTCGCGCTCGCGGGTGTGGCCGGCGTGGCGGTGCTTCCGCCGCCGATCGCCGCGTCGGTGACGCTGACGGTCTCGACGTCGGCCTTCTTCCCGCTGGTGAGGGTGACGGTGTAGGTGCCGTCGCCGTTGTCGGCCACCGCGCTGGTGATGCCCGCGGTGCCGCCGCCGTTCACGGTCGAGCTGACGCCGAGGGTCTGGCCGGGCACCCCGTTGTGGTTCGCGTCGGTGACCGTGGCGAGCAGGGTCATCGTCGAGGTGCCGTCGGCGACCATCCGGCCCGAGGTCTGGGCGAGGGTCAGGCTGACCGGCGCACCCGGGGTCTCGGTGAGGGTGGCCTGGCCGGCGACCGGCGTCCCGCTCACCGAGGTGTCGGTGGCGGTGATGGTCTTCGTCCCGGACGTGGTCGCCGGGGTGGCGGTGGCGGTGTAGGTGCCGTCGCCGACGATGCTGGTGCCGCCGAAGGTGACGCCGCCGGTGCCGGCGAAGGTGAGGCTGTCGCTCTTCACCCGGTTGCCGTTGACGTCGGTCACGGTGGCGGTGAAGGTGACGCCGGTGGTCTGGTCGGTGGAGATGCTCGGGCTGGCCGGGCTCACCGAGACGTTCGCGGCGGGACCGGCGGTCTCGGTGATCTGGGCCGAGCCGCTCAGCGTCGGATGGGCGGTGTCGGAGACGGTGACCGTCTCCGCGCCGGCGGTCTTCGACGCGGTGAGGGTGACGGAGTAGCTGCCGTCGCCGTTGTCGACGATCGCGGAGGCCATGTCGGAGGTGCCGCCCACGGTGAGCCCCTCACCGTAGACGCCGTTCGCGTTCGCGTCCTCGATGTGGACGGTGAGGGTGGTGGTCGAGTGCCCGTCGGCGACCAGGCTGGCCGCACCCGGGGTGACCGAGAGGTTGGTCGGAGCGCCGGGGACCAGCTTGAGCGTGGCCGTCCCGGAGATCACGTGCGCCGCGACGGTGTCGTCGATGGCGGTGACGGTGTCGGAGCCGGCGATCTTCGAGGCCGTCGCCGTCGAGGTGTAGGTGCCGGTCGAGGAGCCCGCGGCCACCGCGCCCATGGCGATGCCGCCGGTGCTGCTCATGGTCACGTGCTCGCCGCCGATCGGGTTGCCGTTGACGTCGGCGACGGTCGCCGTGAACCGCACGGTGGACGTGCCATCCGCGGTCGCGCTCGCCGGGTTCGGGGACACCGTCACCGTGGTGGCGGCGCCGGGGACCTCGGTGAGGGTCGTGGTCGCGGTGAGGTGGTACGAGGCGTCGCCCGCGGTCAGCGTCTCGTGCTGCGCGGTCTTCGAGGAGTGGACCATGAAGGTGTAGGTGCCGTCGCCGTTGTCGCTCATCGGGACGATGGCGGCGCTGGTGTCGGCGCGGCCGAGGGTGACGGTCTGGCCGGGGACCCCGTTTCCGCCGCCGTCGCTCACGGTGACGGTGGCGAGGGAGGTTGGTGGTCTTGTTCGCGGCGGTGACGTAGATCGTCTGCGGCCCGGCGTTGGTGACGCCGCTGACCTGGACGTGCGCCTGCCCGTTGGCATCGGTGGTCCCGGTGCCGTTGTTGCTGAAGTTCAGGACGCCGCTGTCACTGCCGAAGGTGACGGTGACGCCGGGCACGCCGTCGCCGGCGACGTCGCTGACGGTCACCGTGGCGATGGCGTAGTTGCTCGGGTCGACGTGGATGTGGGTCGGGTTCAGGGTCAGGGTCAGCTGCGCCGGAGGCCCGATCTCGGTGAGCGGCGCGGCCGCGGCCTTGAGGCTGCCGTCCGCGTTCTTCAGCGCGGCGTCCGCCGCGGTGATCGTCTCGGGGCCGGGGGCGCCGGCGGTGACGGTCGCGGTGTAGGTGCCGTCCCCGTGGTCGACGACCGAGCCCATCTGGGCGTGGCCGTTGGTGGTGATGGCGACCGGGTCGTGGGGCACCGCGTTGCCGTGGACGTCGGTGACGGTCGCGGTCGCGGTGGTGCTGTCGGCCGGGTTGGCGGTGGTGGTGAGCGTCGACTTGCCGAGGCTCAGGGTGAGGTTCGCCGCGGGGCCGGGGGTGACGGTGAGGGTCGCGGCCGGGGAGGTCACGGTCCCGTCGACGGCGGTGAGGTGCTCGACGTCGGCCACCGTGGAGGCCTTGACCGTCGCCGTGTAGAGGCCGCCGCCCTGGTTGACGGTGGGGCCGAATGTGACATGCCCGTCGGTGTGGAAGGCGACGGTGTCGGAGGCGCGGCGGTTGCCGAAGGCGTCGCTCACGGTGGCGCTGGCGGTGGTCGTCGAGGCGCCGTCGGAGGGAAGCGTCGCGGCGCCGAGGCTCATCGTCATCGTCGCCGCCGGGCCGGGGATCTCGGCGAGCGCGGCGCTCGCGGTCATCGTCCTGTCGGTGGCGGTGATGGTCTCGTTGTCCGCCTTGGTGCCGGCGGTGATCGTCGCCGAATAGGTGCCGTCACCGTGATTGGTGACCGCCCCGATCTTCACGCTGCCGCCGCTGTCGCTCGCCGAGGAGAAGCTCACCGCGTCGACCGGGACGCCGACCCCTGCGGAGTCGGTCGCGGTCGCGGTCGCCACCGAGGTGGACTTGCCGTCGGCGGTCACCGTCGGCTGGCTCAGGGCGATGGTGAGGTGGGAGCTGGTCCCGTACTGGTTGATGATGGCGGTGCCGGTCTGGCCGGTCTGCTCGTCGGTGACGACGATCTGCGGCTTGCCCGGCGAGGTCCCGGCCACGACCGTCGCCGAGGCGCTGTCGAAGAGCCCGGTGTCGGTCGGCGGGGTGCCCTGGAAGGTCGCGCTCGCCGGGCCCGACGCCAGGATGCCCCACTCGATCTGGCGGAACGCCTGGGTGGTCGAGCCCGCGAGGACGGACACCGTGGCGGTGAGGGAGGTGTGGCCGTCCGCCGGGACGAACGCACGTGACAGGGTCACCTGGACGGTGATCTGCGAGGCCGTCGACGCGAACGCCTGGGACACGACCTTCACGCCGCCGGCGATCGCCGCCAGCAGGGCCAGTCCCAGGATGAGCCACTTCCGGGCAAACATGTGTACTCCCTCTCAGTTCGCGGGAATACAGGACTGACTGGGCGTCGGTGCCCGGTTCAGAGGAATCGGTCGTCGACTCCCGCGGCTGGTCTCCTGCCTGAGAACGTAACGAACGCATCAAATCCTGCGATACCGGCGGGCACCACAGGAGCGACGAGCGCTGCGAAGTCCTCGTCGGGCTACCGCGGGGTCAGGCTCGGACTCAGGCGGCCTCCATCGCCGGGGAGTAGGCCGCGTCGCGGGCGGCGCCGTTGTTCCGGGCCCGCCGGGCGAGCTGCTCGCGGCCGGCCTGCACGTTCGCGGGACTCCCTCCCCACGCCTTCAGCGCCGGGTCCTGCAGCGCACGCCCGTAGGAGAAGGTGAGCGCCCAGGGGAGGTTCGCCACGGCGTTCATCGCCTGGAGGTGCTCGGTTGCGAGCTCGGCGCTCTGCCCTCCGGAGAGGAAGGCGATGCCCGGGACCGCCGGGGGCACGCAGCGGCGCAGCACCGCGATCGTCCGCTCGGCCACCGCCTCGACGCCCGCCTGCCGCGGCGCCTTCTTGCCCGGCACCACCATGTTCGGCTTGAGCACCATGCCCTCGAGGGCGATGCCCTGGATGGCGAGCTCGTCGAAGACGGTGTGGAGGGTCTCCTCGGTGACCTCCTCGCAGCGCTCGATCGAGTTGTCGCCGTCCATGAGCACCTCGGGCTCGACGATCGGCACCAGCCCGCCCTCCTGGCAGAGGGCGGCGTAGCGGGCGAGCGCGTGGGCGTTCACGGCGAGGCAGGCGCGGCTGGGGATGCCGTCACCGATGGTGATCACCGCCCGCCACTTGGCGAACCTCGCTCCGAGCGCGACGTACTCGGCGATCCGCTCGCGCAGCCCGTCGAGCCCCTCGGTGACCTTCTCGCCGGGGTGGAGGGCGAGGTCCTTGGCGCCGAGGTCGACCTTGATCCCGGGGATGATGCCGATCTTGGTGAGCAGCTCGGGGAAGGGCGTGCCGTCGAGCGCCGGCTGGCGGATGGTCTCGTCGTAGAGGATGGCGGCGCTGATGTGCCCGCCGAGATCGGGGGTCCCGAAGAGCATGTCCCGGTAGGCGCGCCGGTTCGGCTCGACGTTCTCGATCCCGATCGACGCGAACCGCTTCCCGATCGTCCCGGTGCTCTCGTCCGCGGCCAGGATGCCCTTGTGTGGTGCAACCATCGCTCGCGCGATGGCGTTGAGCTCCGCGACGCGCATCTCCTCATCCTCCTGACCTGCGAACGGCGCCCAGTGTACGGGCCTATACGTTGAACCGGAAGTGGACGACGTCGCCGTCCTGGACGAGGTAGTCGCGCCCCTCCAGCCGCAGCCGCCCCAGCTCGCGCACGGCGGCGTAGGACCCCGCCTCGATGAGCGTCGAAGCGTCGACCACCTCCGCCCGGATGAAGCCCCTGGCGAAATCCGTATGGATCGTCCCCGCCGCGTCGAGGGCGGTCTCCCCGGTGCGCAGCGTCCAGGCGCGCACCTCCTTCTCCCCGGCGGTGAAGAAGGAGATCAGCCGCAGCAGCCCGTAGGCGGACCGGGCGAGCCGGTTCAGCCCCGGCTCCTCCAGCCCCAGGGTCGCGAGGAACTCC
>VBHE01000215.1:10212-10694 GCA_005889515.1 Chloroflexota bacterium
CGCCCCCGCTCCGCCGCGCCCGCGCCTCGAGCGCGACCACGCCGTCGCTCGAGGCCGCCGCCGACTCGTCGACGTTCACCACCACGAGCAGCGGCTTCAGCGTCAGCGGGAACAGCTCACGCAGGTGCTCGCGCTCCTCGGCTCCGTACCCGGCGGTGCGCAGCGGCTGCCCGCCGTCGAGATGCTCTCGCGCCCGCCGCAGCGTCGCGATCACCTCCTGCTCCTTCTCCTTCGCGAGCCGCGCGGTGCGCTCGGTCCGCTCCAGCCGCCGCGTCACCGTCTCCATGTCTGCGAGCACGAGCTCGAGCTCGAGCAGGTCGATGTCCCGCACCGGGTCGACGGATCCCTCGACGTGGGTGACGTCGGGATCGTCGAAGGCGCGCACGACGAGCGCGATGGCATCGGTCTCGCGGATGTGCCCGAGGAACTGGTTCCCCAGGCCCTCGCCACGGCTGGCTCCGCGCACCAGGCCGGCGATGTCG
>VBHE01000399.1:0-1737 GCA_005889515.1 Chloroflexota bacterium
CTCTCGGTCGCCGCCCAGCCCGCCGCGGCTGTGCCGACGTTCACCTCGACTGCATCGGGGCCGCCGCACATCATGGTGATCGTCGAGGAGAACCAGGGGCGCTCGCTCCTCGGCAGCAGCTCGGCGCCCTACATCAACCGCCTGGCGTCCACCTACACGTCCGCCACCGACTGGTTCGGCGTACAGCCCAACAGCATCAACGACTACCTCGAGCTTGTCTCCGGCTCCAACCAGGGGTGGCCGACCACCGGGCTACCCCCGGCGGCGTTCGGGGCGTCCACCCTGGGCGACGAGCTCTCCACCCAGGCGATCGGCTGGAAGGCATATATGGAGGACATACCCTCGCCCTGCTACATGAGAACTGCTTGCCGACGAGCAACGCCGTGCTGCAGGGTGATCAGTGGCTGCGTGCCAACCTGCCGACGGTGCTCAACTCCAGCTGGTACGCGAACGGCCATCACCTGCGACGAGGGCAGCGGCGGCGGCGGCTGGAACGGCGGAGGGCAGGTGCCCACCCTGGTCATCGCCGCCGGCGCGCACGGCGCCTTCACCGCCGGAGGGAACCATTACGGCACCCTGCGGGCGATCGAGGAGGCGTACGGCGTCCCACTCCTCGGCGCCTCGGCAGACCCGGCGAACGGTGACCTGACGGGCGCCATTCCTCCACCCGGGTCCGGGAGTTCGACGTCCCAACGGTTCGTGACACAGGTCTACCAGGACCTCCTAGGGCGGCCTCCGGACCCCCCGGGGCTCTCGTACTGGAGCGCCCAGATCGACGGCGGGCAGCCGCGGTATGCGATCGCCGTCACCCTCACCTCCTCCACCGAGTACGTCGGAGACGCGGTGCAGGCCCAGTACCGGAAGTACCTGGGTCGCTCCGCCGACGGCACCACCAGCACCGGTGGCGAGGGCTTCTGGGTGAGCTATGTCAGCCGGGGTGCCACCTACGAACAGCTCGCCGAGAGCCTGATCGCCTCGGACGAGTACTTCACCGTCCGTGCGGGCGGCGGCAACACCCTCTACGNNNNCGCGCCCCCGACCCCGCCGGCCTGGCGTACTGGGTGGCCAGGCTCGACGGCGGCGAGGCTCGTTCCCCGGTCTCGGCCTCGATCCTGGTCAGCACCGAGGGGTACCAGGAGCTGGCGAGGGCGGTCTTCCAGACGTTCCTGCGCCACCAGCCCGACGGCGCCGGGCTGACCTTCTGGACCGGCGAGCTCCAGTCGGGCCTCCGAGACGAGCTGCTCATCGCCTCGATCATCGGGTCCGACGAGTATCTCCAGTACGCGGCGGTGCACGTTCCCTGAGTCACATCGGAAGCCTGGAACCACTCTCCAGCCGGGGTGGGTGAGGTGAGGGGTGGCACCTCTCGGGTGCCACCCCTCGCATGTCAGTCGGTGATTGGGCCCGGGCCCGGCTCAGAAGAGGCTGAGGAACTCGGTGGAGGTCAGCAGGTCGAGGAGGATGTTCTCGTCACTCGCCCCGGTCAGCAGCCGCAGCGTCCAGCAGGCCAGCCCGACCGGGTCGGCGGCACGCTGCAGGATGCTCTGGTAGTAGCCGGACACCAGGAAGTTTCGCCCCTCGGGGCTGAAGAGGAACTGCGCGGCGATGGTGTTCACGTTGAAGTGAGCCAGCCAGTAGGCGGCGCCGTTGGGGTCGGAGGCGTCACCGTCGGGCCTGCCGAGCACCTCGGAGTAGAGGGCGTTGATCGCCTCCGACGGGCTGCCCGCGTTGGTGGTG
>VBHE01000399.1:1758-3889 GCA_005889515.1 Chloroflexota bacterium
CCTGGCCGACCCAGAAGTTCACCCCGGCCTGATCGATGGCACGCTGCAGGTAGAGGCCGTAGAAGCTGCTGATCACGTCCGACCGGTACTCCAGCGAGGTGAGGAGTGCGTTCACGAAGGCGGCGTGCGCCGCCACCGAGTCGCCGGCGGCGTCGATGGCGCCACTCCAGAAGGTGAGGGCGTCGGGGTCCGGCTGGCGGTTGAGCAGGTTGAGGTAGACGCCCCGAACGAACTTCTGCGACGGGGTGTCCAGGATGGGGAGGCTCTGGGTGAAGGGCACGACCACCGGAACGACTGCCGAGTCGCTCTCGTCGAAGACGGTCAGGTCCTGCGTCCCGACGACGGTGCGGGCGGTGATCGTCGCCGGGGCGCCGGCTCCGGTGGTGGGGTCGGTCGCCGCCCAGGAGCCGGTGATCGTCCCGGAGATGTGCGTGAACTGGGTCGGCGCGGTGAGGGTCCACAGCAGACCCGCCGGGGTCGGTGGGCTGGTCGGACCGCCGGCGATCGTGACCTTCTCGTTCTGGTGGGTGTTCGGGTCGACGATGTTGACGGTCTCGCCAACCCAGAACCCCGACGGTGGCGTGAGGAAGGTGAGCGTGAGAGCGCCCGCCAGCAGTCCGCCCAGGGGTGTGGGCAGCTTCACCGTGTTGGTGTCGACTCGCGCGTGGATCGGGCTGCTCGTGATCGCGAACTTGAGGACCTCGCCCTTGCGGGCGACCGCCCCGTCCGCGACGGAGGCGGTCACCGCCGCCTTCGCCCCCAGGAGCAGCGGCGAACTCTCCGGCGTGATGGTCACCGACATCACGCCCGCGGGAGCCGCGGCCGCGTGCAATCCCGGGGTCGCCAGGACGCCTCCCGCACCGAGCGCCATCACGGCCCCCGATATCGCCAACTTGCTTCTGAGCATCTGAAGACTCCTCGATGTGAACGCGAGCGCGCGAGGGCGCCGGGGGCTGCGGGTGGGTCAGGGTCAGTGTCCGTCGGCGACCCGGCGTCGTCATGAACCGCTCGGCGTACTCCCGCTACGTTCGCACGCCCGCCGGCCGGAGCCGCGACGGCGTAGGTGGGCTACGCCATCTGGAGGCTGGTGTCGCCGGGGTCACCATCCTCGCGGCACCCGAAGGCGGCGCGACTACGACGATCGCACGACCGGACCCGTGCCACCACTCGACCGTACGGCGCAGGCACCACCCGACAACGGGGGCTGGTGTGCTCGGGCAGGCCGCTTCAGGCTGATGCAACGGTCGTGCTGCGAGGAAGAATGCTCACGCACGACGTCGAGGTTGGTCATGTTCCATTCGAACCGCGAGACCGTCGACATGCACGCCGCCGGCCACAGGGGACATTTTCGGCGGCGCCCGCGGGGAGCCCGACTCGCGGCGCTCCCTCTGGTGGTGCTGATGGTCCTCCTCGGCGCCCGGCTGCCGGTCGGGCCGACCGCGGTGGCGAGCGCCGGCTTCGGCGTGGTCCCTCGTCGCCACCATCCGCGACCGCAACACCACCGCCCTGGCATCGGTCACCGGCGTCACCGACTCGGCCGGCAACGCCTGGGTGAAGGCGGTCGTGGAACCTCAGGGGCAGGCTGACGGCGAGATCTGGTTCGCGGCGAACGCGGCGACGATCACCACGCCGGGAGGCGTCACGGTGACGCTGAGTGCAACGTCGGCGCTGGCCTTCACGGTGCTCGACCTGACCGGCGCGTCGTCCACTCCGCTCGACCAGATGGCCAAACTCGGCGGCAGCGGCACCGCAGCCTCCACCGGCACCACTCCGGTCACCACCCAGGCCAACGAGATCGCGGTCGCCGACATCGGCTGGAACTCGACTGTCACGCTCAGCGGCCAGACGGCCGGGTATACGACGGCCACCAGTCAGCAGTCCACGGTCACCGGAAGCGCGGCCGGGGAGCAGGCGGCGTGGCAGGTGCTCGGTGCCACCGGCTCGCAGACCTACGGAGCCACGCTCAGCGGCTCGTTCGCCTGGACCGGAGTCATCGCGACGTTCAAGATGGCGGACGGATCACCGACTCCGACGCCAACTCCGACCCCGACGGCAACGCCGACGCCGACGCCGACCCCAACCGCCACTCCGACACCGACCCCGACGCCAACCCCGACGCCAACGCCGACAC
>VBHE01000251.1 GCA_005889515.1 Chloroflexota bacterium
GGTGCAGCTCGACCAGGTGCTCAACACCCTCGACCCGGCGACCCGGACGGCGCTCGCGAGCTTCCTCACCCAGCTGGGTGGAGGCGTCCGCGGACGCGCGGGGGACGTCGCGGCGCTGGTGCGCCAGTCCGAGTCCACCCTGGGCTCGACGGCGGCGACCTTCCACTCCTTCGACTCGCCCCAGCTCGGCGATCTGCTGTCGACCCTGACCAGTGACACCGGGGTGCTCGCCGGCCGCGTCAACGCGCTGAGCGGCATCTTCCGCAGCGGCAACAGCTTCCTCGGAGCCCTCGCTCCCGACACCTCGAACATCCAGGCGGTGATCGTCGACGCGGCCGACACCCTCAACCGCTTCGACGCCATCCTCCGCGACCGCACCACGGGGCTCGGCAACACCCTCGACGAGCTCGACGCCGTGACCCGCAACACCAGCTCCCTCGCCGACGAGGCGCGTCCCATCGTCGACGCGCTGAGCCCGGAGCTGCCCAACTTCCCGGTCTGGATGAAGGAGCTCGCCTCGTCGACCGGCCAGGTCGACGCCAACGGCTACTTCCTGCGGCTGCTCCCCGTCTTCGGGGCGCTGACGCCGAGCGGCATCGGCGGAGCCGAGGCATCGCAGTCGCGAACGGCGAGCGGCTCCAGCGCCGCGCCCCGCGCCGGCGGCACCGCGCCGCAGCGCGGGCTGCCCCCGGTGCCGAGCGTGCTCTCGGGCATGCTCGACCTGGTCTACGGAGGCTGAGGGATGCAGACCGGCACCCGCGCCTATCGCAACGCCGCCACCGTCGCCGGGGCGATCTTCCTCGTGATCGCGAGCATCTTCCTCGTCCAGGTGTTCATCGCCGCTCTCGGCAAGCGGGTGGTCCCGCCGATCCACGCGCCCTACAAGCTCAGCGCCGACTTCACCGACGCGCTCGGAGTGCGCGTCGGCCAGCAGGTGCTGGTCAACGGCGCGGTGGTCGGGCAGGTGCAGGGCGTCGACCTCCAGGACGGCCATGCCCACGTGCGCATGGAGTTCGACCCGGACAAGGGACCGGTGCACCAGGCGGTGACCGTGCACATCACCCCGACCAGCTCGGTGGGTCATCCGGTGGTGGCGATCACCGATCCCGGCTACGGCCCGCTGCTCGCCGGCGACAGCACCGTGGGGCTGGCGCACACCAGCTCGGCGGTCTTCATCGACGACATCGTCTCGGCGATGACCGCGGATCCGCGCGCCGGCTTCCAGACGATCATGCGCGAGCTCGGACGCTCGGTCGACGGACGCGCCCAGGACATCCGGGCGGTCACCGCCGACACCCGCGCCTTCCTCGACGGAATGATCCCGATCAGCAGGCAGCTGAGCACCGACGCCGCCACGATGCAGTCCATCCTCGACCACAGCCACGCGGTGATGGGCCAGCTCGCCGACTCCAACATCGACGCCCTCATCGGCGATGCAGGCCGGTTCGGCGGCACCGTGAGCGCCCAGGCCGCCCATCTCGGCCCCACCCTCGACTCCGCGATCACCGACCTCACCACCCTCAACCAGAGCTTCGCAGGCAACGAGCCGGCGGCGATGGCGTCGCTCACCGCGCTGCCCCCGGCCCTGAGCCAGCTCGACCGCACCCTGAGCGACTTCCGGCCGCTCTTCGAGAAGGGCATCCTCCCCGCACAGGCGGACATCGACCAGGTGATCGTCGAGCTCCGCGACTCCTTCGGGCGCACCACCCCCAACGGCCTGCAGTACTGGAAGGTGCAGTTCGGCCTGGGCGAGCGCAGTCTCCTGGGCGGTCCTCAGGGCGCGGAGGGTCCGGGAGCGTCCGGCCCGTTCTCCGGTGGGGGCGGCCCGTCGCGTCCCGACACCCTGTTCTCCGTGCTCTTCGGCAACTGATCGACCTGCCCCCGCGCGCTACCCTGCCCCGCCGATGACCCGGATCCGCGGCCTGTCCACCGCCGCCGTCCTCGTGGCGGTGCTGCTCGCCGCCGGGGCGATCCTGCTCGCCCGCCACCTCGGGATCGACGCCGGTCCACGCGCCCTCGCCCCGGGCGGCTCGGACTCGGCGGCCGCCACCACCGAGTACGCTCAGCAGTTCGGCGGTGACCCGGTGATCATCCTGGTCCGGGGGCCCTGGAAGGTCGCCACCGACACCCGCAACATCGTCACCCTCGCCGCGCTCGAGGGCGAGGTGCGCAAGGTCGACGGGGTCAAGCTCGTCGAGGGGCCCGGCGGCCTCGTCTACACGGCGGCGAACGCCGCCCTCGGTCCCGCCCTCCAGCAGCTCCGCACCGACGCGAAGGCCGCCGGCGACGCCGCCCGGGCCGCCGCGCTGACGGCGGGGAAGAGCTCCGCGGACGCCGACGCCGCGGCCCGCGCCGCCGAGGTCGACACCCTCCAGCGCGAGACCGCGGCGCTGCTCCAGAAGTACCCCGCGATCAAGGAGACGGGCATCCCGGGGCTCGACAACCCTCGCTTCGTCAACGCCTTCCTCTTCCGCTCCGACGGCTCGGTGAAGCCGCTCTTCAAGCCGCTGTTCCCCCGTCCGAACGCCAGCCTGGTGGTGGTGCGGCTCGTCGACGGGGCCTCGCTGAACACCGTCCGCGACGTGCGCGACACGGTGAGCAGCATGGTCCGGAAGTACCCCCTCTCCGGGGTGTCGGTCACGGTGAGCGGCGCGCCGGTGGTCTCCGAGGGCCTGGTGTCGGCGACGGTCACCGACCTGCGCGTGGTCGTGCCCGTCGCCGCAGTCGCGATGCTCGTCATCCTGTTCGCGCTCCTGCCCGGATGGCTGGCGCTCGTCCCCCTCCCGCTCGCCGCGATCGGGGTGTCCTACACCTACGGGGCGCTCGACCTGCTCCGGCGGCCGACGACGCTGGCGGCGATCGCCGCCCTGCCCATCCTCCTCGGCCTGATCACCGACTACGCCGTCCAGCTCGCCGCCGGCAGCGCAGCCGGTGAGGGCCGGTTCACACCGCACACCGTGATCACACGACTGCGCGCGCTCTGGCTCGCGGCGGCGGCGACGGCCGCGGGTGCGCTGGCGCTGCTCCTGTCGCCGATCCCGGTGGTGGGGTCGCTCGGGACGGTGGTCGCGATCGGCGTCGCCTGCGGGATGCTCGCGCTGCTCCTCCTCGGCGCGCCGGTGCTGCTCCTCGCCGGGGAGGCCTCGCGCGGCACCCGCGAGCGTCTCCAGTCCCTCGCGGGGCGCATCGGCGGCTTCGGGCTCCGTCACCGCGCCGCGGTGCTGATCGTGGCCGCCGTCGCCGGGGTCGCCGGCCTGGCGCTGACGCCGCTCCAGCGCACCACCACCGATCTGCGCGACTTCGTCTCCCCGGGGCTTCCCGCGCTCCACGACCTCGACACCCTGGAGAGCGCCACCGGCGCCGGGGGTGAGGTCGACGTTCTCGTCGACTCGACCGCGAACGTCGCCTCGCCCGAGGTCGTGAGCTGGATGCTCGCCGCCGAGAGGCGGCTGCAGGCGCTGCTCCCCGCCGGCGGTCCGCCACCGGTGTCGCTCGCCGACCTGCTCGTCACCGTCCACTCGGGGACGCCGCCGAACGCCGCCGACACCAACGTCATCCTCCAGAGCCTCCCCGCCTACATCCTCCAGGGGCTGGTCAGCCGCGACGCCGCCCACGCCGGGATCAGCATCGGGATCCCGCTCCAGCCGCTCCACGACCAGGAGGCGCTGATCCAGCGGATGCGCGCCGCGCTCAAGCCGCCGCCGGGGGTCACCGCCCGGCTGGCGGGGACGGCGGTGCTCGCCGCCGACGGCGAGGGCGACCTCGCCCGGAGCGGGTTGATCGTCGACCTGCTCGCCCTCGGCGCGGTCGCGGTGGTGCTGCTGCTCACCACCCTGAGCGGGTGGCGCGCGCTCGTCGCGCTGGTGCCGATGACCCTGGCGACCGGCTGGACCACGCTCGTCGTGGTGGCCCTGCGGATCCAGGTCACCCCGATCACCGCCGTCCTCGGCGCCCTCGTGGTCGCCCTGGCGACGGAGTTCTCGGTGATCTGGTCGACCCGCTTCCGCGAGGCGCGCCGCGACGGCCTCGGCGCCGAGGAGGCGGCCGCGGTGACCGCGTCCCGCACCGGCTCGGCGATCGCGGTCAGCGGGCTCACCCTCTGCGCCGGCTTCCTGGCGCTCGCCGCGGGCAGCTCACCGCTGCTGCGCAGCTTCGGGCTGGTCGCCGGCTGCGGCGTGGTCGCCGCGGTGGCGGCGGTGCTGCTGCTCTGCCCGCCCCTCTGCGCCCGGCTCATCCACGTCGAGCCCGCTCCGTCGCCGGCCCCTGTGGCGGAGCCGCCCGCGGCGGGCTGGAGCCCGCTGTCGACGCCCGCGACCGACTCCGATGGCTGACGCGAACCCGCCCGCCGCGCCGGCACTTCCCACCCCCGAGCAGCTGCGCTGGGTGCTCGTGGTGTACGGCACCGCGGTGTTCGTCCCCGCCTGCATGCTCCTCACCCTGCTCACCTCCGGTGGCAGGCAGATGGGGAAGGTGTTCCTCCATTTCCTCGCCCTCCCCGATCCCTTCCCGGTGGCGATCGCCTACGGCCTCGGCTACCTGATCGTCCAGTACCTCATCCGCAACCGCAAGCCCAGCTTCCTGCAGTCGCAGGTCTTCGCCGGCTGCGTCTTCGTCGGCATGTTCGCCGCCTTCGCCCTCTGCAGCCTGGTGTTCTCCTACGGTCCGCTCAGCGGCGCCTCGAGCACGGCGGTCACCGCCGTGCTGGTGCCGCTCAAGCTCGCCCTCGGCGCGGCCACGGGCGCGGCCTTCTACCCGTTCATGGCCCGGCGGCGGATCAGCTCGAAGTACTACAGCCCGACCCCGATCCCACCCAAGTATGCTTCGCCGGCCGCGCGCCCGAAGCCGCCGACGACCGCCGCACGCAAGAGCACGAAGGCACGCACGAGGAGGAGGTGACCGCATGGCGACGGTGACGACCGAGATCCGCAGGGTCCAGGCCAACGGGATCGACTTCGCATACCTCGAGGCGGGACCACAGGACGGTCCGCTCGCGCTGTGCCTGCACGGATTCCCCGACCACGCCAAGACATGGCGGCACCTCCTGCCCGCGCTCGCGGACGCCGGCTGGCACGCGGTGGCGCCGTGGATGCGCGGCTACCATCCCACCGGCCTGGCCCCCGACGGTCAGTACCAGTGCGCGACCCTGTCC
>VBHE01000252.1:0-5274 GCA_005889515.1 Chloroflexota bacterium
GACGGTCAGCATCCACATCCCCGAGAGCCATTCGCTCAAGGAGAAGCGGCAGGTGGTGCAGTCGGTGGTCGCCCGCCTCCGGCGCACCTTCAACATCGCCGTCGCCGAGGTGGGCGACCAGGACGTCTGGCAGCTCGCCACCATCGGCATCGCCTGCGTCAGCGGCGACGGCCGCCACGCCGACGAGATGTGTCAGAAGGTGCTCCGCCACCTCGAGAACGAGGGCGAGGCGCAGGTCACCAACTCGCGCTTCGAGCTCATCCACGCATGAGCATCCCGGCCCGGGCGGCCGCCGGCGACCCTCTCGTCGAGGCGTTCGCCGCCACCCTGCCCTTCTCCCTCGACGACTTCCAGGTCGAGGCGCTGCAGAAGCTCGAGACCCATCGCGGGGTGCTGGTCAGCGCCCCGACGAGCAGCGGCAAGACGGTCGTCGCCGAGTACGCGGTGTGGCGCGCGCTCGCCGCCCCCGCGGCGCTGCGCCATCCGCGGGGGGTGCCGTCGCACGTCATCTACACGACGCCGCTGAAGGCGCTCTCCAACCAGAAGTTCCACGACCTGCGCCGCCGCTACGGCGAGGCCAACGTGGGACTGGTCACCGGTGAGCACACCGTCAACGACGGGGCGCCGGTGGTGGTGATGACCACCGAGATCCTCCGCAACGTCATCTACGACGAGCCCGAGCGCCTCGACAGGGTCGGCGACGTGGTGCTCGACGAGGTCCACTACATCGACGACTACCCGCGGGGCACGGTGTGGGAGGAGGTCATCGTCCAGGCGCCGAAGCACATCCGCTTCATCGGGCTCTCGGCGACGATCAGCAACGTCGACGAGGTGGCGGCGTGGATGACCGGGCTGCGCGGCCCGGTGGCGACGGTGGTGCGCACCGAGCGCCCGGTCGAGCTGAAGCTCTGGCTGGCGATGAACAACGAGCTGCACCCGCTCTTCGACGCCCGCGGCCATGCCGACCGGCGCACCGTGGAGATCGCCCAGAACGAGAGCATCCACACCGAGCGGATGCGCTACGTCCGCCGTGCCCCCGACAACGACCTGCTCCACGTCCTCGAGGCGCTGCGCACCGCGGGGATGCTTCCGGCCATCTACTTCATCTTCTCCCGGCGCGGCTGCCGCGAGGCGGTGGCACGCTGCGAGATCCACGGCGTCGATCTGACCACCGAGGAGGAGAAGCTCCGCATCGCCGCCCTCTACGAGGACCGGCTGGTGGCGATCGAGGACGACGACGAGCGCCGGGTGTTCCGCGAGGCCGCCTCCGAGCGGCTCCTCGCCCGCGGGGTGGCGATGCACCACGCCGGGATGCTGCCGTACGCGAAGGAGACCGTCGAGCAGCTCTTCCTCACCGGCCTGGTCAAGGTGGTGTTCGCCACCGAGACCCTCTCCCTCGGGCTGAACATGCCGGCGCGCGCGTGCGTGCTCTCGTCCTTCACCAAGTTCGACGGCACCGGCTTCCATGCGCTGACCAGCGCCGAGCTCACCCAGCTCATGGGCCGGGCGGGGCGGCGCGGGATCGACACCCTGGGACACGGGGTGATCCTCAAGGAGAGCGACGTCGACGTCCACGACATCTACGACGCGGCGATGGGCGACGAGATGTCGGTGCTCTCCAAGTTCGCCCCGACCTACACGATGACCCTCAACCTGCTCCGCAACCGCACCGTCGAGGAGGCGGAGAACCTGCTCGAGCGCTCCTTCGGCCAGTTCCAGAACCTGCAGCGGACCGAGCACTGGGTGCACCGCGAGCAGAACCTCAAGGAGCGGCTCGAGGACCTCAGCGCGCGAGTCTACCGCCACCCCCGGATCCGCTGCACCGAGCGCACCCTGGTGCAGTTCCTGCGCGAGGGCATCGAGATCGAGACCGTCCAGGCCCGGCTGCGCCGGGCCCGCCGCGAGAACTGGCGGGACAGCCGCCGGGGCCGCTACGGCTCCCGCACCGCCGATCCCGGGCAGCGCACCGAGCAGATGCGCCGGCAGCTCAAGGACCTGCAGTCGCGGCACGCGGCGAGCCCCTGCCGGGGCTGCCCCCACCTCGCCGACCACCGCGCCAACCACCAGGAGATCCGCGAGCTGCGTGAGACCCTCGAGGGCGGCGAGGAGGAGCTGCGCCGGGCGCGCGAGCGCTACCGCACCGAGTTCCACGCCTTCCGCGCGGTGCTCCACGAGGCCGGCTTCCTCGAGAACGACCGCCCCACCGCGCTGGGAACGCTCGCCGCCTCGCTCTACGGCGAGAGCGCGCTCGTCGTCGCCCAGGCGATCGAGGGCTCGTGGTTCGACGACCTCGAGCCCGCCGAGCTCGCCGCCACCCTGGTCATGCTCGTCGCCGAGGACCGCGGCCGCGACCACGGCCCGGTGCGCCGCACCTTCCCCACCTCACGGGTCGAGCAGGGCTGGCGCACCCTGCGCACCGCCCTCCACCACCTCGCAGTGCTCGAGCAGCGGCACCACATGGAGACGCTGCGCCCGCTCTCCCTCGACTACGTCACCGCGGCGTACCACTGGACCGAGGGCGTCCCCCTCGCGGAGATCGAGCCTCCCGCCGGGGCCGACGTCGGCGACGTGATCAAGGCGGTGAAGAATCTCTACTCGATGCTGCGGCAGGTCGAGCAGGTGACCCGGACCCGGCCGGTGCACGGGCTGATTGCGGCGACGAGGGACCGGCTGGAGCGGGACCTGATCCGGCGGATCTAGAAAGCCTCAGGGGAGTGCCATGAGCGGCACGATCGCGGGCAGCAGCGGCAGCGACGCAGTGCTCGTCGCCGACGTCGCCGGCGGCTGCGGGCCGGGAGGAGACTGCGGCGGCAGGAGGAACGTCGGCAGGGGCGCGGTGATCGGCGGCACCGATGACCGGTTCACCTCGGAGGGGATCACCGCGGCGAGGGCGAGGGCGCACGCCGCGACGGCCGCCGCCGCGCCACCGCGGGATCTCGTCATGGACCGAGTCTCGGGGTCGTGCGCACACGGTCCAACCGCCGATCGGCGCAGGTGATCTACGCCGTGCCCGGGTCAGAGGCGGCGCAGGGCCTCGTCGAGCCGCGCGTGGGCGTCGGCGCGGCGCACCGCCTCCTCGACCGCGTGCTCCAGCTCCATATGGAGCCGCGAGACCCGCGGCCAGCGCAGGATGCTCCGCAGCTCGTTCTCATCGACCGCCCGCTGACGGAGCTGCTCCCACGACCACTCCTGGCAGTGTCGCGGGCTCCGCTCGAGGACGTCGACACCCGCCAGCCGCAGCCTGCTGGCGGCGGGGAGGCCGGTCGTGTCGGCCGCTCGGCGGATCTCGACCAGCGCACGCATGAGCGCGGGGGTGAGCGGCTCGGCGCCGTCGACCACGAAGCCGACGATGACGCACCGGCCCGAGAGCCGGACCGACGGCTGGGAGATCTCGGGTCCGTCCTGCAGGATGCGGCGGAGCCGCGCGGCGACGAAGGTGAGGCTCACCTCCGCGGCCACCATCCGCGCCTCCAACCGGGTCGCACCCGACCCCCTGGCGTCGATCATCGATCTCCTACTCCAAAGTGCTGAGGGAGTGAGTGTCGATGTCGAGAACGCCGCCGTCGAGAAAGGGATGTGAACCGCGATGAAGCCCCCGGATCCCCCGACCTCAGCCGGCGGCGGCCCGGTTCCCGCCGCGTGATCCGCGGAGGAGGCGCGCGGGTGCGAGCGCGTGAGCATCCACGCCGACAGCGGCGAGGTCGGCGGGGATCGCCTCGCCCCGGATCGCGGCCGCGGCGAGCCGGGCCAGCGCCGGGGCCATCTGCAGCCCGTAGCCACCCTGCCCCGCGACCCAGTGGAAGCCCTCGCCGCGGTCGAGGCCGCCGACCACCGGCTCGCCGTCGGCGGCGAAGGAGCGAAGGCCCGCCCACGACTGCGCCACGCTGCGGATCCCCAGTGTCGTCATCCGGTTCACCGCCTCGATGGCGCGGGCGATCTGGAGCTCGTCGGGACGGGCGTCGTGGGGCTCGACCGGGGTCGCGTCCGCGGGTGACACCAGGACGGACTCGCCCTCGTCCTTGAAGTAGAAGGTCTCGTCGGCGGCGAGCGTGAAGGGCCAGCCCGCCGGCGGGCGCACCTGCAGGCTGCGGGCCAGGAAGATCGACCGGCGCCTCGGCTGGATGTTGAGGGAGGGCAGCTCGGCGAGCCGGGCGACCGGGTCGGCCCAGGCGCCGGCGGCGTTCACCACCTCGCCGGCGACGACCAGTGTGGGACCCGCCTGGACGGTCCAGGTGGTGAGCCCGCGCCGGATGGACGTCACGCGGCCGCCGAGGACGATGCGTCCGCCCCGGGCCCGGAGCCGCGCGGCGAAGGCCTCCAGCACCCCGGCGACGTCGAGATCGCTCGCGCTCTCGTCGATCGCGGTTCTCACCAGCACGTCGGGGCGCAGGACGGGGCAGAGGTGGAGGGCGTCACTCACGGAGATCTCTCGGACGGGGCCGCCGCGCTGCGCCACGAGGATACGGGCGAGTGCAGGGACCCGGGCGGCGTCGGCGACATAGAGCACCGGCCGCGCTGTGAGCAGCGGGCGGCCGACCTCGTCCGACAGAGCGTCGAAGTCGGGGAGGCTCGCCGCGGTGAGCCGCCGGACCATCGGCGGTCCATAGCTCGGCACGTAGGACGCCGCCGACCGGCCGGTGGCATGCAGCCCCGGCTCCCGTTCCGCCTCGATCACGACGACGCTGCGGTCGAGCGCGAGCTCGGAGGCGACGGAGATCCCTCCGATGCCCCCACCGATCACGGCGACGTCGACGTGGAGAGTGTCGGGCATGGGACGAGTATGCGAAGCGTCCGGCGGTGGGGCGCCGCCGTCATGCGGTCGTCACCACGCGGCGGCGATCCTGGCCAGGTTCCGTTGCGGCAGCTGCGGCGCCGAGCAGCACGTGCGCGGAGCTGCGGTCAGCGGATCCCGGTGTCGCAGCCGATGTCCGCCCGGGTGGGCGCGCCGGAGCGCACCGTCACCGCCGTGGGCGGGCAGCGCGGGAACGCCGTCCCGGTCACCACGACCAGCGTGTAGTTGCCGGGAGCGAGGGCGAGGCTGTACCGACCGGCCTGGTCGGTCTGCGTCGACGCGACCGTGCGACCCGACCCGTCCTCGGCGTCGACCCGGGCGGAGACCGGGCGTGGGGGACACGGCTGGTCGGGGCGTTCCACCGGGCATGTTGGGCCCGCAGTGACGTAGCCGTAGGCGCCGGTACCCCGGGGGGTGATCGGCGGAGGGGTGGGCGTGGGCGCCGGCGCCGGCGCGGGGGTGGCGCTCGAGGTTGCCCCCGT
>VBHE01000252.1:5325-5885 GCA_005889515.1 Chloroflexota bacterium
CGACGACGATGGCGGCGGTGGTGGCGGCGAGGGCGAGGCGGAGGCCGAGCATGATCTGGGATGCGCAGCATATGGCGCGGAGCCGTATGGTGTCCCGGCACCATGACCGACCTCGACGCCGTCCGCGACGTCGCTCTCGGCCTTCCCCGTGCCTACGAGGCGGTCGTCCGCGGACGGGTGAAGTTCCGCGTCGGCCGGATCGTCTTCCTCGCGTTCTCGCGAGACGAGACCGTGATGGGATTCGCCTTCCCGAAGATGTTCCGCGAGGCGCTGATCGAGTCGGCGCCGGAGAGGTTCCTGATGCCTCCGCCCTGCGACCTACGGTACAACTGGGTGGAGGTCCGCCTGGCGGCCATCGACGGCGACGAGATGCGCCGCATCGTCATGGACGCATGGGCCATGGTGGTGCCGAAGCGGGTGGCGGAGGCGCCTCGCGCCGGCGCCCAACCCGACGGGCGGCCTGTTCCCGGCGGCGCTGCTTGTCCCAGTAGAGCGTCGCGTCGGCCTCCCGCACCAGGCCCTCCGGATCCCACGGGTCGTGGGCGCACGCCCAGCCGATG
>VBHE01000253.1:0-4627 GCA_005889515.1 Chloroflexota bacterium
GACAGCAGTGACACGAACTGCGTGGGCGACCGCGGCGTCGACCGCGGCACCGCGCACCGGGCGAGCGGCGTCGCCGCCGGCCGCGCCCCCGCCGCCGCGCCCGTGCCGACCAACGACAGCGGCGACGCGGCGAGGTCCGCGGGCAGGCCGGCGCCCCCCGACGCCGGGACGACCAGGACGACCACCACGTCGACAACGAGCACGGTCAGCGCCGGCGTGGCCGCCTCCGGCCTCCCCGCGAGCGGAGCCCACTCCCCGGTGGCCGTCCCGGTCACCGGCGCCGAGGAGCGCATCGGCATCGGGCTGCTGCTCTGGCTCGCCGGCCTCATCGGGCTGGTCCTCGCCCGAAGGCGCTGACACCGCGGACACGGCAGAGGCCGCCGGCACGGTGCCGACGGCCTCGGGAAGGGGGTGAGCAGCGCCCGGAGGGCTACGCGGCCGCGGCGGCCTTGTGGTGCGGGACGGCCTCCATCACCTTGGTGATGCGAGTCCTCATCCGGCCCAGGATCCTCGTCTCCTGCGCCTGGGTGATGGTCCCCTCGGCGCGCAGCGCGTCGAGGCGCTTGGTCACGGTGTCGAGCACGGCGTCGCGGACCGCCTGGGCCTTGGAGCCGGCGATGGCGTCGAGGCTCTTTCCCGACCGCAGCTCGGTGCGGACCTGCTTGACGGTCTGACCGGTCTGCGTGGCGGTCTGCTCGACGAGGAGCTTGCGCAGCTGCAGGCCGAGGTGGCGGGCCTTCGCCTTGCCCTTGGCACCGGGCGCGGGGGAGGCCTTCGGGGTCGGGGTGGTGGTCGCGGGCGAGGTCGTCGACGTCGCCGCGGCGGGGGTCGAGGCGAGCGCCGCCGGGATGGTGGCCGCTCCGATGCCGGCGACGGTCAGGAGCCCGGCGCCGGCGAGGGCGATCCGGGTGAGGGTGAAGCGGGGGCGGACCATGGGGTGGGATCTCCGAGGAGGTGGTGGACGGGGTGGCGAGCCCAGTCTCTCCCGACACCCGTCCGCAAACGCTGAGCCCACGCTGAGAGCTTGGTGACGGGTCTCGTCACCCGCCGCCGAGGCGCCGCGGCGAAGCGTCCAGCCCTCCCCCGCAGGGAGGGTGTTGAGTCAGACGTTCTGTCGTACATTTGCGAATTACATGAGTATTCGTCTCTAGTTACCGGCCTGTCATCGACAGATCGATGCCCAAGGCCGGATACTCTTCACGGATCATCCAGATCCTCTCGTGCTTTGCGGAGGGCGCAACGACATGGCGATGCTCGTCCACGAGTCGGCGGGCGGCCACGGCCCCGGGTGGGACCGCTTCTTCGCCCGGGTTCGGGCGGTGGTGATGGAGCACCCGGTGGTCACCGACAACCGCTACTGCGCCTGGTTCTCCGAGGGCCGGGCCACCCGCGCCCAGGTGCGCGACCTGGTCCAGCAGTTCTCCGTCTTCAGCAACCTCTTCATCGTCGCCCAGCTGCTGAAGACCATCAACGCCCCCAGCCTCGCCCAGGCGCGGGAGTCGAAGGAGATCCTCGTCAACGAGCTGGGAGTGGTCTTCCGCTCCGGTCGCACCACCCCCCGGCCGACGGTCGTGCCCACCGACGAGGACGAGGTCGAGCGCCTCGGCGACCCCGCGCTCGTCTCCACCGAGGGCACCGTCGACGGCGGCACCTATCACTTCACCGCCGCGCACTTCGAGTGGCTGACCAAGGTCGCCGAGCCGCTGGGGCTCGGCTTCGGCGACATCGGCAAGCGCCGCCACGGCTGGGCCTCGACGCTGCACTTCTGCGACGAGCTCGCCCGCATCTACGGCAACGAGGACCCGGACATCGCCGAGGGTGCCTCCTTCGCCGTCGAGCACTGGGCCGCCGCGGGCTTCTGGAAGCAGCTGATCGCCGGTCTCGACCAGTTCCGCGACCGCGAGTGCCCCGAGCTCCGCCTCTCCTTCTTCACCTGGCACGACCGGGTGGAGGACCAGCACGCCGCCCACACCCTCGACGAGCTCGTCGAGGCCTACGCGCGCCCCGACTTCGACGAGGAGAAGTTCCTCGAGGGCGCCCGCGAGATGCTCGACGGCGTGAAGGTCTTCTGGGACGGGCTCGAGGAGCGGAGGCAGGCGGTATGACGGACACGGCGCTCCCGGCGGCGGGCACGGGCGCCCCGGTCCTGCTCGGCACCGACCACATCGAGCTCTGGGTGGGCAACGCCCGCCAGGCCGCGCACTTCTACCGCAGCGCCTTCGGCTTCGACGTCGTGGCCTATGCGGGGCCGGAGACGGGGATGCGCGACCGCTCCTCCTACGTGCTCCAGCAGGGCCACATCCGGCTGGTGCTCACCGCGCCGCTCACCCCCGAGGGCGCCATCGCCGACCACGTCCGTCTCCACGGCGACGGGGTGCGCAGCATCGCGCTGCGGGTCGAGGACGCCGCCGCGGCGTACGAGGCGGCGACCACCCGGGGCGCCCGCCCCGTCGAGGAGCCCCACCGGATCGAGGACGCCTCGGGCGCGGTGCGCAGCGCCGCGGTGGCCACCTTCGGTGACACCGTCCACCGCTTCGTCGAGCGCAACGGCTACGCCGGCCCGCACCTCCCCGGATATCGCGAGGACCGCCGCCCCGGGAGCGGCGTCGGCCTGCGCTTCGTCGACCACACGGTGGGCAACGTCGAGGTGGGGCGGATGGACCCCTGGGTCGACTGGTACCACACCGTCTTCAACTTCGACGTGTTCCAGGAGTTCGACGAGAACGACATCGCGACCCGGTACAGCGCGCTCCGCTCCAAGGTGACCCGCGACGCGCGGACGATGATCACCTTCCCCATCAACGAGCCCGCGGCCGGCCTGCGGGTCTCGCAGATCCAGGAGTACCTCGACTACTACCGCGGCCCGGGGGTGCAGCACATCGCGCTCCACACCGACGACGTCGTCGACACGGTGCGGCGGATGCGCGACTCGGGGGTGGAGTTCCTGACGGCGCCCGCCGCATACTACGAGCAGCTGGCCCCGCGGGCGGCCGAGCATGGCGTCTCCGAGGACCTCGACCACCTGCGAGAGCTCGGCATCCTCGTCGATTTCGAGGAGAACGGATACCTGCTCCAGATCTTCACCCGTCCGGTCGGCGATCGCCCCACCCTCTTCTACGAGGTGATCCAGCGCCGCGGAGCCCGCGGCTTCGGCAAGGGCAACTTCAAGGCGCTGTTCGAGGCCATCGAGCGCGAGCAGGCCGCGCGGGGAAACCTGTGAGGAGCTGCTGATGCGCTCCTACATGCGTCTCGGCGACGTGCCGCGCAAGCGCCACATGCGGGTGGAGCGCGACGGCCGCCCGCTGTTCGAGGAGCTCTTCGGGAGAGAGGGGTTCAGCGGACCCTCGTCGCTGCTCTACCACCGCGGCATGCCCGAGGCGGTGCACGACGTCGCGCCCGGCCCCGACGACACCGCCGCGCGCGAGCTCGAGCAGGTCCACGGCCACTCCCATCTCGAGGCCTGGCGGCTCGGACCCGAGGGCGACCCGGTCAGCGGCCGCCGCTGGCTGCTCGTCAACGACGACGTCCGCATCGGCGTCGCCGCCCCGGCGCACGCGCAGCAGACCCTCTACGTCAACGCCTCCGCGGACGAGGTGGTCTTCCTCCACCACGGGTCGGGGTCGCTCCAGTCCCATTTCGGCCGCCTGCCGCTGCGCGAGGGTGACTACGCGGTGTTCCCGCGCGGCACGATCCACCGCCTCCGACTCCCCCGACCGGTACCGGGCGCGCAACGGGCAGCTGCTCGAGTCCGCCCCCTACTCCGAGCGCGACGTCCGCGGACCGGTGGAGCTCGAGAGCGGCGAGGGTCCGACCGAGGTGTGGATGAAGCGCGCGGGACGGGTCACCCGCTACTGCCTCGACCAGCACCCCTTCGACGTCGTCGGCTGGGACGGCACCGTGTATCCCTGCGCGCTGTCGGTGCACGATTTCGAGCCCCGCGCCGGCCGCTTCCACGTGCCCCCGCCGACCCACCAGGTGCTCCAGGCCCCCAACCTCGTCATCTGCAACTTCGTGCCCCGCAAGATCGACTGGGACCCCGAGGCGGTGGCGCTCCCCTACCACCACTCCAACCTCGACTCCGACGAGGTCATGTACTACGCGGGCGGCAACTACAGCGCCCGCCGGGGCATCCAGGAGGGGTCGATCACCCTCCACGTCGGCGGCGTACCCCACGGTCCCCAGCCGGGGGCGCTGGAGGCGTCCCGCGAGGCGCCGCGGGAGACCGACGAGCTGGCGGTGATGATCGACACCTTCCGCCCGCTGCATCGCACCACCACCGCACGCCAGGTTCTGGACAGCCGCTACCCCTACTCCTGGCATCGGGAGTCCCCCCGATGACGGGCGACGAGATGCTCTCGACCTGGGCGGCGGAGCAGCTGGAGGCAGGTGGCTGGGTGCGGCGCATGCACGCGGAGGGCGAGCGGCTGCGCGCCCTCCACGGCCCCGACTCGGTCGCCGACCTCGCCCTCGGCCAGCCGCTCGGCGAGCCCGTCGAGGCGGTGCGCACCGCGCTCCGCACCGCCGCCGCCGAGCGCGGCGCACGGCGCTTCGGCTACATGCCCAACCTCGGCTTCCCCGAGGCGCGCGAGCGGGTCGCCGCCGACGCCGGCAGCGACGTCGGCCCCGA
>VBHE01000253.1:4653-5689 GCA_005889515.1 Chloroflexota bacterium
GTGCCCTACTTCGGGGAGTACCGCGCCTACTGCGCGAGCGTCGGCGCGGTCTGGGTGACCGCCGCCTCCGCGCCCGGGTTCGGTCTCGACCTCGAGGCGGTCGAGCGCGCGATGAGCCCGCGGACCGCGGCGCTCATCCTCAACACCCCCTGCAACCCGTCGGGGCACGCCGCCACCGGCGAGGAGCTCCGCGGCCTCGCCGCGCTGCTCGAGCGCCACCGGCGCCGGGGCGGGCGGCGGATCGTGCTCATCGTCGACGAGGTCTACCACCGCCTCGTCTATCCGCCCGCGGTCCACGTCCATCCCTTCGACGTCCATCCCACCACGGTCGTGGCGCGCTCCTTCTCGAAGGACCTCGGGCTCGCCGGCGAGCGCATCGGGTACCTCGCCCTCCATCCCGAGCTCGCCACCGCGGAGGTGATGCGCGGCCTCGAGCTCTGCATGCGAGCGCTCGGCTTCGTCAACGCCCCGGCGACGATGCAGCGCATGCTCGTCCACCTCCCCTCGTTCGACGTCGACCTCGCTCCCTATCTCGCGCGCCGCGACCTGGTCCTCGAGCTCGCGGCCGACGCCGACCTCGAGGTGGCGGAGCCGCAGGGCGGGCTCTACCTCTGGGTGCGCGTCCCCGGTGACGACGGCCTCGCCCTCGCCGCCTCGCTCGCCCGCCGCCGGGTGCTCGTCGCCCCGGGTGCGGCATTCGGGATGGGCGGGTGGCTCCGGCTCTGCTTCACCGCCCCGATCCCGGCGCTCCAGCGGGGGATCCGGGTCATCGGTGAGTGCTCCTCGCTGGAGATGAGCGCGTAACCGGTCCGCTGCGGCGGCGCGTCCGGACCTGTCCTAGCATCTCCCGAATCCGGCGCCGTGCGGCGCCGCGCCCAGGAGGCCACGGTGGACGAGAACCCAGCGCCCGCGTTCCCGCCGCCCCCGCCCACGGGCTGGTCGGCGACCCAGCCGCCTCCGCCACCACCGCCCGGATGGAGCGGACAGTGGAACGCGGTGCCGGCGCCTCCGATGACCCCCGCGCAGCGGGGCAAGG
>VBHE01000253.1:5750-11407 GCA_005889515.1 Chloroflexota bacterium
TGGCTTCTCTGGAAGGCGCCGATCACCACGACGCACACCGGCTTCCAGGGGACCGTCGACCGCACGGTGGGGGGCTTCGTCCTCGACCTCTGTGCGTTGGGCTTCGCGATGGGCGCCATCGCCGGCGGCGCCATGGGAGGCATCGCCGGGCTGCTCGGGTTGATCACCCGCAAGGTCTCGCTCGCGGCGCTGAGCATCGTCGGTCTGGCGGTCGCCGTCTCGAGCTTCGGCCTCGGCTGGTACATTCTCGCCGGCATCAGCTCCTGGCACCGCTGAGAGCGGGAGCGCCCAGCCACTCGCTCAGCAGCGCGCCGAGCCCCGCCCGGCAGGCGGTGGCGCCCCCGTTGGCGGGGTGGCGCACCACGGGGACGCCGTCGCCGAGCGCGGCGCCGGCGAGCCGCCCGATGGCGACGACGTGGCGGGGACGCACGGTGTCGAGCAGCCGCCGGAGGACGCCGGCCCCGGCGTCGAGCTCGGCCCGGGTGGGGCGGCGGTTGCTGTGCGGGTCGGCGCCCGCGGGATGGGTCGGCACCAGGTTCCAGAGCAGCACGGACTCGGTCCAGGCCCCGGCGGCGAGCGCCGACTGCACGATCGTCGCCGAGGGCTCGCTCCAGCCCCGCGGATGCCGCGAGCTGCGCCGGTACGGACCGCCGGCGGCGAGCTGCCGCTCGCAGAGCAGGACCAGCCCGGAGTAGCGGGCCCCGCGCCAGCCCGCGGCCTCGGCGACGGCCACCACCGGGGCGTCGCGGCGGGCGTGGATCAGCGGCGCCTCCGGCCCGCAGTCGTCGCCGCCCCACTCCGAGTACTGGTTGAAGGTGCCGCCCAGCCGCATCGCGGCGAGGTCGGCGACCAGCCGATCGAGCGCGCTCACCCCGGCGACCAGGGTCTGCAGTGGTTGACGATGAGGTCGGCGACCAGGCCGGTCCAGCCGGTCTGGTGCGACGCTCCGAGACCGGCGCCGGTGTCGCCGTGGAAGTACTCGTTGAACAGCAGTCGATCACGCCAGTCCGGATGCTGCTGGAGGCGTGCGCTCTCGCCGAAGCACGCGCGGCGGCCGTCCGCGCCGCGGGTGAAGAGGCCGATCAGCCGCCCGGCGAGGTCGTCGGCGACGGCGCCGAGGTCGAGCTCGCACCCCGATCCCACCGGATGCTCGACGGTGAACCCGTCGCCGAGGTACGCGTGGAACCGCTTCAGCGCCCCGACGATGAGGTGGTTGATCGGCATCCACACCGGTCCGCGCCAGTTGGAGTTCCCGCCGAAGAGCGCGGACGTGGACTCGCCCGGCTCGTAGTCGAGGGTGAAGGTGGCGCCCATGATCGTGGTGGTGAGCGGGTGCTCGAGGTGGCGCCGGCTCAGCGCACGCACGCCGTGCGCAGAGAGGAACTCGCTCTCGTCGAGCAGGCAGGCGAGCACCTGCCGGAGCCGCTGAGGGCTCACGATGGACAGCAGGTGCCGCTCCCCCATCCCCGGGACGGTGATGTGCGACACCACCTCGGCGGCCCGCGGCCGGTTGTTCAGGAACCACCGCATCCGCGCGGCGAAGTCGGGGAGCACCTTCTCCACGGCGCCGGGGAGGACGGTGACGCCGAGCAGCGGGATCAACCCCACGATCGAGTGGGCGCGCAGCGGAACCTGGGAGCCGTCAGGGGTGTGGAGGACGTCGTAGTAGAAGCCGTCGGCGTCGTCCCAGAGCCCCTGGTCCTCCATCGCCAGGGCGATGAGGGTGAAGTGCTCGAAGAACTTGGTGGCCACGTCCTCGTAGGTTCGGTCGTGGCGCGCGAGGATGAGCGCGAGCTCGAGCATGTTGAGGCAGTACATCGCCATCCACGCGGTGGCATCGGACTGCTCGAGGTACCCGGCGCCCGCGGGGAGCATCGAGCGGTCGAAGGGACCGATGTTGTCGAGGCCGAGGAAGCCGCCCTCGAAGACGTTGCTGCCGTCGGTGTCCTTGCGGTTCACCCACCACGTGAAGTTGATGAGCAGCTTGTGAAAGACGCGCTCGAGGAAGTCGTGGTCGCGCGCGCCGTCGATGGCGAAGACGCGCACCGCCGCCCACGCGTGCACCGGGGGATTGACGTCGCCGAAGCTCCACTCGTAGGCGGGCAGCTGCCCGCTGGGGTGCATGTACCACTCGCGGCAGAGCAGGATCAGCTGCTCCTTGGCACGCTGGGCGTCGACGTGGGCGAGCGCGACACAGTGGAAGGCGAGGTCCCACGCCGCGAACCACGGGTACTCCCAGGTGTCGGGCATGGAGATCACCTCGTGGCTGCCGAGGTGCCGCCAGCCGCCGTTGCGCCGGTCCCTGCACACCGGAGGCGGAGGGTATGCGGGATCCCCGTCGAGCCAGCGCTCGACGCTGTAGTTGTAGAACTGGTACGACCACACCATCCCGGCGAGCGCCTGGCGGAGCACCGACGCCTCGTCGGCGGAGGCTCCCGCGGGCACGAGCGCGGCGTGGAAGTCGTCCGCCTCGCTGCGCCGCGCCGAGAGCGTCGCCGAGTGGCTGTCGCCCAGGTCGGGCACGGCGTCGGCGGCGCAGAGCCGCAACCGGATGCGCGCGGTTGCGCCGGGCGCGACCGCGAGCCGGTAGCGCAGCGCCGCCCGGGTGCCGGTCTGCTCCGGGTTCACCGTCGCGGCGCCACCGACGACGTGGTCGTTGATCCCGTCCTTGGGATAGGGCGGGCCGTCGGGGTCGGCGTAGAGGCGGAGGGTGTTGGTCTCGTTGTCGCAGAAGAGCAGCTCGGCGCCGGGGTCGCCGGCGAGCGTCAGGCGGCCGAGAAGTCGGTGCTCGGCGACGATGCGACCGTCGACGGCGGAGAGGCGCGGGATCCTCCGCTCGAGGCCCCATGCCCAGGTGTTGCGGAACCAGAGCATGGGCAGCACGGTGAGGGTCTCCCCCTGCGGGCCGGCGTTGCGGATCCGCAGCCGCATGCAGAGATCGGTCGGGCTGGCCTTCGCGTAGTCGATGGTGATCTCCCAGTAGCGGTCCTGGTCGAAGACGCCGGTGTCGAGCAGCTCGTACTCGGGGTCCAGCTTCCCGCGGCGGCGGTTCTCCTCCACCAGCCGGGCGTAGGGGAAGGGCGCCTGGGGATAGAAATAGCGCCAGCGCATCCAGGAATGGGTCGGCGTGGAGTCCAGATACCACCAGTACTCCTTGGCGTCCTCTCCGTGGTTGCCCTCCTCTCCGGTGAGTCCGAAGAGGCGCTCTTTCACTATCGGGTCGCGCCCGTTCCAGAAGGCGAAGGCCAGACAGGCGATCTGGCGCTGATCGCAGACTCCGCCCAGGCCGTCCTCGCTCCAGCGGAAGACGCGCGACCGGGCATGATCGTGCGGAAAGTAATGCCAGGCCTTGCCGTCGTCGCTGTAGTCTTCACGGACCGTGCCCCAGGCCCGCTCGCTGAGGTAAGGGCCCCACCGGCGCCAGGGCGCGATCCCGGAAGCCGCCTCGCGCAGGCGGCGCCGCTCGGGGTCGTCATCGATCACCGTCTGCACAGCTCCTGGGTTCGCATGTTACGGTGAGATCCGGTAACGGATGAGCAACGAAGAAACCAAGATCGAGCGGGTGGCGAGTGAGTCGGTGGATCCCGAGCGCCTCCTGGAGGGCGAGAACCCGTCCACTACCCACCTCGAGGACGCCGTGCACTGGCTTCGGGTCTACCAGGACCTCCTGGCCTTCAAGAGCCGGTTGCTGCAGAGCGCGGGCGAGCTCACCCCGGAGATGGAGGAGATCGCCCGGGAGGAGGTGGGCAAGACCGACCTCACCATCCTGGCCGCGGAGGCGGCGAGGCTGGAGCGGCGGCTTCGTTTCTGGCGCGAACGGGTGGATCAGTTGCGCGATGAGCGCAACCGCTGAGCCCGCTGGCTGATCTCCGCAGCTCGAGCTCAACCGGCGTTACTCCTGAGCCTGAGAGGCGCTGTTGGATGATGTTATTGCGGTAATATCATTATTGAGCAGGCAACCATGTTCTCTCTGAGCGCGAGCCGCGAGGAGCGACCCATGAAGGCCGGGGCGGAGGTGCGTGCCGACGACGAGCTCATCCGTCGGCTGCTTGACGCCCTGCCGTTTCCTGCCGCTCTCTTCGAGGCCACGCGTGATGACTTTCAGTGCCTGGGGAGCAACCCCGCGTTCAACCGGCGAGTCGGGCTCAGCCGTAGCGGCCCAGCCGGCGGGAGGCTGAGCGACATGCTCGACGGTCCTCAGCAGGAGCGCGCCCTCCAGGTCTGCAAGCAGGTGCGCTCCGGCCGCCAGCCGGGCCGGCTCGTGGTGCGGGGCGAAGGGGGCCAGGACGAAAGGCCGATCCTGTCATCGTTCGACGTCCTGCCGGTGCGGAGTCGGGGCTCGCGGGTGAGCCACATCCTGATGGTCTCCGGGGGGGCAGCTGAGGACGTCCCGCGCGAGCGGGAGGCGCGCGAGACCAGGCTGCGCGAGCGCGCCGACCACCTGGAAGAGCTGGAGCGGGCCAAGTCGGAGTTCCTGAACCTGGCCTCGCACGAGCTGCGCGGACCGGCCGCGACCCTGCGCGGCTACCTGTCGATGCTGGAGGACGGGACGCTGGGACCGCTCCCGGAAGGACTGCGCCAGGTGCTGCCGGTGCTGCAGGCGAAAGCCAGCCAGATCAACGTGCTGGCGAGCGAGATGATCGAAGCCGCGCGCCTCGAGGAACGTGGGATGGAGCTCCACCGCGAGCCGGTCGACATGCGAGAGCTGCTCACGCGCCTGGCCGCCAGCGTGCAGGCGACCGCTCCCCACCACCGGCTGGTCATCCACGACCGCAGCCCAGGCCCGGTGGTGGTCAGCGGAGACCGGCTCCGTCTGGAGATCGCGGTCAACAACCTTCTGGACAACGCGGTCAAGTACTCACCCGGCGGTGGCGACATTTACTGTGACCTCTCCTCGGTCAAGGACATGATGCTTCTGGCGGTGCGCGACACGGGGATCGGGATCGCGGCCGAGGACATGCCTCGGCTCTTCGTGCGGTTCAGCCGTCTGGCCGCCGAGACCATGCCCGACGTGCCCGGGACCGGGCTCGGCCTCTACCTGGCCCGCGAGCTGGCCCGCCTGCACGGGGGGGACATCGTCGCCGTCTCCGGACCGGGGGAGGGAAGCGAGTTCACCCTGACCCTGCCCCTCGATGAGCCGGCGGCGCGCTGAGTCGCCCGCCCTCCAGCTCATCCCCGACCAGCTGAGCCTGCCCAGCCTGAGGGAGGCGGCCGCGTCGTGCCAGGCCTGCGACCTGCACGAGACCGGGACCCAGACCGTGTTCGGCGAGGGCGCGGTGGGGGCCACGGTCATGTTCGTGGGAGAGCAGCCCGGCGATCGTGAGGACCTGGCGGGGAAGCCGTTCGTCGGTCCGGCCGGCCACCTGCTCGACGAGGCGCTGGCTCGGGCGGGCATCGACCGCGATCGCGTCTACGTCACCAACGCGGTGAAGCACTTCAAGTGGAAGCCGCAGGGCAAGCGGCGCCTCCACCAGAAGCCGAACGCGACCGAGATCGCCGCCTGCCGGCCCTGGCTCGACGCCGAGATCGCCACCGTGCGCCTGCGCCTGATCGTCTGCCTGGGGGCGACCGGGTCGCAGGCCTTGCTGGGCGCGAGCTTCAGGGTCTCGATCGATCGAGGCCGGGTGACGGAGCGTCCTGGGCTGCCGCCCATCATC
>VBHE01000254.1:0-2571 GCA_005889515.1 Chloroflexota bacterium
CTCGCCGCGGGGGTCCGCGACGAGCCCCGGCTCCGCGAGATCCTCGAGGGCGCGGCCGAGCGCGGCATCCCCGTCGAGGAGACCTCGCGGCGGCGCCTCGACGACATCGCCCACACCGAGCACCACCAGGGCATCGCCGGCTACTTCCACTCCCGCCCGCCGCTGAGCCTCGACGCGCTGCTCGAGCAGATGCGCACACCCGGCCTCCTCCTCGTCCTCGACGGCATCCAGGACCCCCAGAACCTCGGCGCCCTGGCGCGCTCCTGCGACGCCGCCGGCGCCGGCGGGATGGTGCTCGTGCGCGACCGGGCCACCGGGGTGACCGCTGCGGCCGCGAAGGCGTCGGCGGGGGCGATCGAGCACGTCCCCATCGCCGTCGTGCCCAACCTCGCCGCCGCGCTCACCCGGATGCGCGACGCCGGCCTCTGGTGCGTCGGCCTCGACGCCGGCGCCGAGCTCCGCTACGACCGCTTCGACTACACCTCGCCGGTGGCGCTCGTCGTCGGCGCCGAGGGCGAGGGGCTGCGGCCGCTCACCCGCCGGCGCTGCGACGCGCTCGTCTCCCTGCCCATGCTCGGCCGGGTCGCCTCGCTCAACGCCGCCGCCGCGGGCGCCATCCTCCTCTACGAGGCGGCGCGGCAGCGCGGCTTCGGCGCACGATGAGCGGGCGATGCGCCTCCTCATCGTCGACGGCTACAACGTCATCCACTCCTGGCCGGAGCTGAAGTCCGCCCTCGACCGCGGCGGGCTCGAGGAGTCGCGGCGGCTGCTCACCGCCGCCCTCGCCGAGTACGGGGCGGTGCGCGGGGTCGAGGTGACGGTGGTCTTCGACGGGCCGCGGACGTCGACGGCGAGCCCCGCCGAGGTCGTCGACGGGGTGACGGTGCGCTTCGGCGGCGCCTCGGGGAGCGCCGACCACGTCATCGAACGGCTCGCCTACCAGGCCTCCCAGGCCGGCCGCGCCAGCGAGGTCGTCGTCGCCACCTCCGACCGCCTCCAGCGCGACATGGTGCGGGCGATGGGGGTCGCGACCATGGACGCGCGCAGCCTCGAGCAGGAGGTGAAGGGCGCCCTCGGCGAGCTCGGCCGGGACGCCGAGCGGATGCGCGACCAGGCGCGCTTCGCCCGCCGCCTCGAGGACCGGCTCGACCCCGAGGTACGCGCCCGCCTCGAGGCGCTCCGCCGCGGGTCGGCGGAGGTTTCCCGCCCGCCCGAGCGTATGGACGAGTAGACGGTCACACCGCCTCGATCACCGGGGCACCTCAAGGCGATTCCCCGCCCCAGCACGGGCGCCCGCCGGCGGCGAACTGAACAAGGCCGGAGGCGCCTGTGCGGCGGGGCCGCCGCCCCGTCAGACGACGACGGTGGTCGTCGTCTGCGCCTGCGAGCCGCCCACGTCGGCGATGTGGATGGTCGCGGTCCAGGAGCGGTGCGCCCCGTACGTGTGCGAGGCCATGACGACGAAGCCGGTCTTCGCCTTCCTCACCGTGGCCGCGGAGGGCTGGGTGCCGTCTCCCCAGTCGACGGTGGCGGTGAACTGGCCCGGGTTGCCCTTGGGATCGCCGTCGACGAAGCTCGCGACCGCGGCGTCGGTGAGGGTGAGCGGCGCCGCCTGGGCAAGGTACTCGTCGGTCTGGATGAGCGACGCCTGCATCGCCTGGAAGCTGAGGCCGTGGACCATCGCGTTGCCCAGGTTGGTCCGCTCCGCCGAGGTCGCCTGCCGGCCGAGCAGCTGGCGATAGGCGGCGTCGGCGACCACCGCCTGGGCCTCGGCCGAGCGGCGGATGCTCGACGCCACCGCGGCGCGGCTGGCACCCCGGTTGAGCTGGTCGACCCAGCCGGCCTTCCCGGCGGCGTCCGGCGGGTGGCGGAGGAAGTCGTGGTAGAGGGCCGCGACGTAGCCGTCGTTGCTGCCCCCGGCGCGGGCGAAGTACTCCTGCGAGGCGGCGATCGCGGCGGTGACGTCCTCGACGCTGCCGGAGCGCAGCTGGGGCACGTAGTACCCGAGGCTGCCGGCGTCGGCGGGGCGGCCGAGGAGCGCCTTGAAGAGCAGGCCGACCATCCTGGTGCGCCACTCGTCGCTGCCCTGGACCGCGGTCGCCACCTGCTGCCGGGTGGTCTGTCCGGCGTCGAGCTGGGTCGAGTAGTTCTGCAGCGCGGCATCGTCCACCGGCCGGCCGAGCAGGTGCTGGTAGAGGGCGGCGACGGCGCAGCGGGTGGCGGTCGACTGCCCGCAGTCGACGGGCAGCCCGGTGGCGGTGAGCGGGGCGTCGGTGGCCACCCCCCGAAGCGTGGAGGTGGCCGAGGGGGCGCCGTCGCCGTCGATGGTCAGGGTCGCGCTGCGGTTGCCGTCCGCGTCGGGAGTGAAATTCACCGAGACCGGGCAGGGCGAGCCGGGGTTCAGGGTCACCCCGGAGCAGTGATCGGCGACGACGGCGAAGGCGGTGACGTCGCCACCGCTGAGCGAGACCCCGCGGACCCGAAGGGGCGCGCTCCCGGTGTTGGCGACGGTGACCGTCCGCGCCGACGCGGAGGTCCCGACCGGCTGGGGGTCGAAGGCGACCGCGCCGG
>VBHE01000254.1:2776-22167 GCA_005889515.1 Chloroflexota bacterium
GTAGGGCGAGCGGGCGAACTCGGGCCCCCAGCTGTGGACGGCCACTCCGGCGACCACCCCGGCGCTCAGCATGAAGGCGCAGAGGGTCAGCCGGCCGCCCCAGCGTCCGAGACGGAACCCACCCGAGCCGGGGCCGGCCGCGATGCGATCCGGAACCCGCTCGTCGCCCTCCCCGCTCGTCCTGGACATGGACGAACCCCTTCCAACCTCGCCGCCCTCGGTCCCTGCCCCCTTGGTTGCGGCGAGCGGCGGGCGCGTAGCGTACCGCGGGTGCCGCCTCGACGCAAGTTCGGCGCTCAGTAAATGCCGCAGATGTCGTGTACGAAGACGGCAAAAAACCGTGGTGTGCATGGCCGTACAGTTCCTGACGCTGCTGTCCAGGATCGGCTCGGGTTCCGGCCAGCCGAGGGGGGTACTGGCCCGCGGGGATGGAGGGCCTGCGGAGCGGGCATGGACGTCGCAGCCCTCGCCGCCATCACCGTCCTCGACGCCGAGGGCCGGGAGGTGCGGACCGGCGACCTCTGGGCCGACCAGGCCACCGTCGCCGTCTGGCTCCGCCACTTCGGCTGAGTCTTCTGCCGCGAGCAGGCCGCACAGTTGTGCGGCGAGCGGGGGGAGATCGAATCGCACGGCGCCCGGCTGCTCTTCATCGGCAGCGGGTCGCCCCGGCAGGCGGCGGACTTCGCCGGGGAGCACTGCCCCGGTGTCCCCGTCTACAGCGACCCGGCGACCGCGACCTATCGCGCGCTGGGAACGGCGCGCGGGGTCGCGACCACCCTCGGCCCCAGCTCGCTGCGCGCCGGCCTCCGGGCGATGCGTCAGGGGTTCCGCCAGGGTGCGACGAAGGGGAATCCCTGGGTGCAGGGGGCGGTGCTCGTCGTCGGCCCCGGCGACCGGGTCGGCTACCGGTTCCTGAGCAGCCACTCCGGCGACCATCCCCCGACCGCGGACGTGCTCGCCGCGGTGCGCGAGGCGACCGCGTCCGCCACCGGCTGAGCCGCTCACGGCAGGCCGCGGTCACATGCGGTTGTCGACGCTGACCACCACCTGGGGCTGCGGATACTCGTGGGTGTCCGAGAGCGACGTCGCGGCGGTGCCGATGGCGACCACCTGCGCGCCGACCTGCTCGGCCTCCGCCTGCATGCGGCTCATCGCCAGCTCGCGCGGCTCGTAGAGGTACTGGGTGCAGACGTCCATCTCCTTGTTCTTCCAGCCGCCGAGCTGGCGAGGTCACCGCCCCGGGCGGCCGGTGCAACCGCTTCATCACGCCGCCGTTTCGCGTCGGACATGCCACCGGCCACGTGGGATGGCGCCTCCGAAGCGGCGGGTAGACTCCACGGGCCGGCCGGCGTAGCTCAGTGGCAGAGCATCGGTTTTGTAAACCGCTGGTCCGGGGTTCGAATCCCCGCGCCGGCTCCGGGGCGCCTGTGGATGTCCTGTGGACAGGGCTGTGGACATACCGTCCCTTCACCGCTTCCCTGCCATCCCCACCGACCGCACCACCCGTGCGCCGGGGCGTCGCGGCCACAGTGGGGACGGGCCGCGGCGACGCGAGGCAGGTCCCCTCCGTCCCCGCCTCGAGGGCCAGGCGCGGGTGGCTCCCCCGCCCGCCTCGACGCCGCGGCCCACCACCTCACGTCCCCTCCCCCCAAACCGGGCGCCCCCGGCGACGCGCCGGGGGCGTCACCAGCTCGCGGCCGCGGGCCTCATGTCCTGGACCTCGCGTTCCGGGTCCTCGGTGCCGGCGGGGCCGCTGTGGAGACGGGCTCGCGCCGACCGGACGAGCTGGGACGCGAGCTCCTTCGCCTCGCGACCGGCCTCGGGCGCCAGGTGGACGACCACGCCGAGGACGAGAAGCCAGCCGGCGGCGACCCCTGCCCTGTCTGCGATCCGTTCCATGTTCGCGCCCGCAGTCTACGCCGGTCGACGCGGTCGCGAAGCACCTTCGACGCCACGGGTTATCGCCACATGCGGCTGGAACATGGGACCATCGGTGCGGTGCAGCGCCGTCGCCCCCTCGCGCTCCTCCTCGCCGCCGGTGCGGCGCTCGTCGCCGCCCTCGCCCTCGGGCTCCGACCCCGGCGGGTCGAGGTGGTGGGGGAGAGCATGCTCCCCGCCCTGCGCCCGGGGGATCGGCTGCTCCTCCTCCGGCTCCCCGTCCGCCCGGGGTCGGTGGTCGCCGTCACCGACCCGCGCGACCCGGACCGGACGCTGCTGAAGCGGGTGGCGGCCGGGCCCGGCGGCGCGGCGGAGGCGGCCGGCGGAGGCCGGATGGAGGCCGGGGGCGGCTACCTGGTGCTGGGCGACAACCCGCGGGCGAGCACCGACAGCGGCGACTTCGGCCCGGTCCCGGCACGCCTCCTGCGCGGCCGCGCCGTCTATCGCTACGCGCCGACCGACCGCCGCGGGCCGATCTGAGCCGCCGGCGGCGACGCCGACGCGTCACCCGATGGCAATATCGGGTCCACCCCGGCCCCGCGCGGTCCGCCGACGCCCTGCCGACCCCAGAAGGAGTGAGGTGATGTCCCTGCTGTCCCGACTTCTGACCTTCGCCGACCGGGTCTCCGCCCCCCGCCCGGTCCACGCCCACTGCGACCTCCCCTGCGGGGTCTACAACCCCCTGCAGGCGCGCATCGAGGCCGAGTCCGTGAAGGCCTGCATGGAGAAGTTCCACGGGAGCGACGACCCGGAGTTCAAGCTGCGCTCGGTCGTGATCAAGGAGGAGCGCGCCGAACTGGTCAAGCATCATCTCTGGGTGCTCTGGACCGACTACTTCAAGCCCGAGCACCTCGCCAAGGTGCCCGAGCTCCACGACCTCTTCTGGCGGGCCACGAAGAAGGCAGGCGAGACCAAGAAGACCAACGACCCCGCCGTGGGCCAGCAGCTCCTCGACCTCTGCGACGAGGTCGGCGCCGCCTTCGCCGCCAGCAAGAAGTGACCCGGCGCCGGCCGGGCCCCGTGACCCGGCCGGCCCCACCCGTCACCCGACCGCTGCAGGCGGGCCGAGCGCGGCTGCTAGAGTCTCGGCTGCTCCCGGTCCGCCGTCAGGTCCGGATGGTGGCATGCCTGGACGGGTACCGAAGTTGGTCAAACGGGGCTGACTGTAGATCAGCTGGCTATGCCTTCGGGGGTTCGAATCCTCCCCCGTCCACCATCACATACTCGTATCGGTGATCCCGGCCCAAGTAGCTCAGGGGCAGAGCAACGTCTTGGTAAGGCGTAGGTCGTGGGTTCGATTCCCACCTTGGGCTCCAGCCCACCGTGGGCTCCAGCCCCGCTTGGGCTCCAGCCAGGTGGCCCGCGCACATCCGGTCGGCATCCGCGCCCCCGATCAGACGCCGCGCCAGCGAAGCAGCTCCAGCGCGAGGCGCACCTCAAACCCGTTCCCCGCCAGCCCGCGTGGGAGCAGCGCGTCCGCGCGGTCGACGCGCTTGAGCACCGTGTTGCGGTGCGTATACAGCAGGGCGGCCGCCCGGGCAGCGCTGCTGTCCTGCTGCAGGTAGACGCGGACGGTCTTGAGAAGCTCGCTGTCGGCGCTGCGCAGGTTCCCCAGCGTCGCCCTGACGAATGCCGCGGCGCGCGCCTCGTCCTGGGAGGCCAGGGAGACCACCTGCACGTCGGCATAGGTGGTGAAGCGTGGGCCGTCGGGTGCGCGCATGAGCAGCCGCTGGGCCGCCAGCGCCTCCATGTGACTGTCGCGAAAGCCGGTGATGCCGGGCAGCGGAGAACCGAGGGTGACCCGCACGCCGGCGGGGAGCAGCCCCGACGCGGCCCGCACCTCATCGGCGCCGGGCGTGACACCCGAGATCCACGCCCACAGCGCGCGCGCGCCGGCGGGGACCGAGAACGGCCGTGACGAGCGCAGCGCCTGGGCAAGTGAGACGAGGGCGTTCTCGAGCTCACCCTGGTCGAGCGTTGTCTCGTCAGACCAGGCGATCGCGGCGACATGAGGGCGGCGGAGCTCGTACCCCAGCCTGGCGCTCGCGCGAGCCTCGGAGATCGGCGCTCCCTGGAGGATCAGCGTCACCGTCTCGCGGTGCCGCGCGAGTGCGCCGCCGATGAGCTCATCGCGCTCCTGCTCCATCTGACGCGCGATGGCGGCGAGGATCCCGTCGACATAGCCGAAGAGCGACCGCGAGCCGGCATCGAGCACCGCGACGAGGTCGTCGCCGTCGAGTCCCTCCTCGCGCGCGCACCGCATCCACATACCCCACACGACGTTCTGGCCCAATCGGTAGGAGCTGAGGAGCGCGTCGCGGTCCATGCCACGGCGGACGATGTCGCGCGCGAGGTCGAGGGCCTGCGGTGGTACGTCGACGCCCACGGGAAGGTCGGGCCGCGCCATCATCGCCGTGACCCATCGCGTGACGTTGGCGCTCGTGCTCTCGCGGGTGTAGGCCGCCAGCACCGGGTCGGACCCCAGCGCGGCCAGGGAGTCGAGGATCGTGGCGTTGGTGCCGGCGATGAGGCCCTCGAGGCGGGCGTGCATGCGCCGGGCCAGGTTCGGGGCTGGCATGGGGTGATCCTACCTCCCCGGTCGGTGGGCAGGTGCACCCCTCGGGGTGTGATTCGTAGGCAAATGCACCTGTTGGAGACGGCGCGAACCTGGCACTGTTGGCTCCTGCCGCGCGAGCCCTCGCGGGACAGACGTCAGGGGGAGATCCGATGTCCGTGTCCGACACCCGCCCGTCGACGCAGCGCGTCCCGCTCGCGGCGCTGCCCGAGAGGCGCGCAGCGCTGGCACCCACCGCGCCGTGCATCGCCGACGACGCCGTCCGGCTCGACAACGCCGGCTTCGCCGATCGGGTGGCTCGCGCAGCCGCGCTGCTGGCGCGCCTCGGCGTGAGTGAGGGCGACGTCGTTGCGGTCGCGCTCTCCAACCGGGTCGAGCTCGTCGTCTCGCTGTTCGCGGCCTGGCGCCTCGGTGCGGCGGCGACGCCGGTCAACCCCGCGCTGACGGCGGCGGAGATGCAGTACCAGGTCGACGACGCCGGGGCCAAGGTCGTGATCGGCACCGACCTCGAGCTTGCCGCCACCGTCGTCGAGGTCGAAGAGCTGGCCCTCGAGCCGGCCGTTCACGACGCCCGCGTCGAGGTGGATGAGAACGCGCTCGCGCTCCTCATCTACACGAGCGGCACCACCGGCAAGCCGAAGGGCGTGATGCTCGACCACACGAACATCGCGTCGATGTGCGCCATGGCGAGCGCGGGTCTCGGGGTGACGGCCAAGGACCACAGCCTGCTCATCCTGCCGCTGTTTCATGTCAACGGCATCGTCGTCGGCACCCTCACGCCGCTGCTCGCAGGAGGGCAGGTCACGATCGCCGGGCGCTTCAGCCCGAGGACGTTCTTCGACCTCGTCGAACGGGTCCGCCCCACCTACTTCTCGGCGGTACCGGCGATGTACGCGATGCTCTCCGCGCTGCCCGAGGCCGAGTCCGCCGACATGGCCTCGCTGCGGCTGGTGGTGTGTGGCGCAGCGCCGATGCCCGCCGAGCTGATCGCGCGCGTCGAGCAGCGCCTCGGCGTCGTGCTCGTCGAGGGCTATGGACTCTCCGAGGGAACCTGCGCGTCGACGCTCAACCCCTACGACGGGATCCGCAAGCCCGGGACGGTCGGCCTGCCGCTGATCGGCCAGGACGTCCACGTCGTCGATGCCGACGGCAGGAGGCTGCCCCAGGGTCAGCGGGGCGAGGTCGTCGTCCGCGGGCCCAACGTGATGCGCGGCTACCTGGGCAGGCCCGAGGAGACCGCCAGGACGATCGTCGACGACTGGCTTCACACCGGCGACGTCGGCATCTTCGACGAGGACGGCTATCTGCGGATCGTCGACCGCATCAAGGACATGATCATCCGCGGCGGGGAGAACATCTACCCCAAGGAGATCGAGTCCGCGCTCTACACCCACGAGGGTGTCCTCGAAGCCGCGGTCGTCGGCCGGCCCGACGAGGTCCTCGGCGAGGTCGTGCTCGCCTACGTCTCGGTTCGCCCCGGCACCGACGTCACGGTGGACGAGCTGCACGAGCTCTGCGCCGCGCAACTGGCGAGGTACAAGCGGCCGGTTGCGATCGAGCTGCTGGACGAACTGCCCAAGAACCCCGTCGGCAAGATTGACAAGCCGGCGCTGCGCGCGCTGGCCCGGAGCTGAGGAGAGACACGATGGGCTTGATGACAGGGAACTTCCCGCCCGTTGAGCCGGCGGCGTTCATGGACCAGCCGTACCGGGAGCGGCTCAAGACGCTCTCCAGGCACTGGGTCGACCACGGCTTCGGCTCTCCGAAGGTCATCGCGCTGATCTACATCACCAAGCTGCTGTTCTTCTACGTCCTCGGCGGCGTGCTCGTGGGCACCTTGACGTCGGGCCTCAACCCGCTGCACCCCGCGGCGTGGTGGCACGAGCCGATCTTCTACGAGAAGTCGATCCTGTGGACGCTGCTGCTCGAGTGCCTGGGGTTCGCGGGCTCCTGGGGCCCGCTCGCCGGTCACTTCAAGCCGATGAGCGGTGGTGTCCACTACTACGCCCGGCCCGGCACGATCCGCCTCCCGCCGTGGCCGGAGAGGGTCCCGTTCACGAGGGGCGACGAGCGCACCCCGTTCGACGTTGCGCTCTACGTCGCGCTGCTGGCCGTGCTGGTGGTGTCGGTGGCTCTCCCGGGGACGCACACGCATGGGATCGACAAGGCGCTGGGGGCGAACAGGGGTCTCGTGCAGCCGGCGGTGATCGTCGCGGTCATCGCCCTGCTCGGGATCCTCGGTCTCCGCGACAAGGTGCTCTTCCTGGCGGCTCGAAGCGAGCAGTACGTCCCGGCGCTGATCTTCTTCGCGTTCTTCCCATTCGTGGACATGATCGTGGCCGCCAAGCTGCTGATCGTCACCGTCTGGCTGGGGGCCGGCCTCTCGAAGTTCAACCGGCACTTCCCCAGCGTGCTGCCGCCGATGGTGTCGAACGTGCCGTGGCTCACCGTCAAGGCGATCAAGCGGCGGCTCTACCGCAGCTTCCCCGACGACCTGTGCCCGTCCGAGTTCACTCAGCGGCTCGCTCATGGCCCGGCCATGTTCGGGGAGCTGGTCCCGCCTGTCGTTCTGCTGTTCTCGCACAGCCACGCCGTGACGGCTACCGCCGTCGCGGTCATGATCGTCTACCACCTGTTCATCCTCTCGACGTTCCCGCTCGCGGTGCCGCTGGAGTGGAACGTGGTCTTCATGTATGTCACCGCATTCCTGTTCCTCGGCTACCCCGCCCAGGACGGGTACGCGCTCGGGGACATGGGCACCGGGCTGCTGATCCTGACCGTGACGGGGCTGCTGTTCTTCCCGGTGTTGGGGAACCTGCGGCCGGATCTGGTCTCCTTCCTCCCGTCGATGCGGCAGTACGCGGGCAACTGGGCGTCCGCGATGTGGGCATTCGCGCCCGGGTGCGAAGCGAAGCTCAACCAGGGCCTCACCAAGGCGGCGCTGATGCAGAAGGATCAGCTCCAGCTCAAGCTCCCGCTGCTCGGATACGAGGAGCGGGTGGCCGAGGTGACCCTGACCATGATCCTCGCCTGGCGCTCACTGCACAGCCAGGGACGCGGGCTCAACTCGGTGATGATCAACCACCTGGGCGATGACATCGATCACTACACGCTGCGCGAGGCCGAGTTCGGTTGCAATGCGATCGTCGGCTTCAACTTCGGCGACGGCCATCTGCACGACCGGCGGCTGATCGAGGCGATCCAGAAGCGCTGCCGGTTCGCGCCCGGCGAGTTCACCGTCGTGTGGGTCGAGGCCGAACCCCTCGGTGACGGCCGCCAGCAGTACTGGGTCATGGACGCGGCCGTCGGCATCGTCGAACGCGGTAGTTGGGCAGTCAAGGAGGCAGTCAGCGCGGAGAACTGGCTGCCCAACGGGCCGATTCCGACCAGGGTCGACTGGCGGCTTGCGGGGTACGGACGCGTCAGCTACCCACGGGTCGGGGCCGTGCCGGTGGCCGGAGGGGCGGTGGGCGCATGACGAGCGCCGTCGTGGTGGGCAGTGGGCCGAACGGGCTCGCTGCCGCCCTCACCCTCGCCGCCGAGGGCATCGAGGTGACGGTGCTCGAGGCGTCCGATCGCCTCGGTGGCGGCGCGCGATCCAGCGAGCTGACGCTGCCGGGGCTGATCCACGACGAGTGCGCGGCGGCCCATCCGCTGGCGATCGACAACCCGTTCTCGCGGCGCTTCGACCTCGCCGGTCACGGGCTGACGTGGCGGTGGCCGCTGGTCCAATACGCCCATCCGCTCGACGGTGGAGCGGGCGCCGCCGCCTGGCGGTCGGTCGACGAGACCGCGGCGGGCCTCGGCAGGCGCGACGGGAGGCGCTGGCATTCGCTGTTCGGTGCGCTCTCCGATCGTTTCGACGACCTCGCCGAGGACTTCTGGCGTCCGTTGCTGCACCTGCCCAGGCATGCGATCAAGCTCGCCCGCTTCGGCACCTACGCCGGAATGCCGGTCGCGCTCGTGGCGCGACGGTTCACGACGCCGGATGCCCGGGCGCTCTTCGCCGGCGTGGCGGCGCACGCGTTCCGCCCGTTCGGCTCGCCGATGTCCGCAGCCATCGGCGTGACCCTGGGGACCGCCGCGCACAGGTACGGTTGGCCGGTCGCCGAGGGCGGGTCGGCCGCGATCATCGCGGCCATGATCAGCCTCCTCGAGGAGCACGGCGCCCACTTCGAGACGGGTGTGCGCGTCACCTCGCTCGACGAGCTCGGCACGCCGGACATCGTGATGCTGGACGTGGCACCCGCCGCAGCCGCCAGGATCGCAGGCGATCGCATGCCCGGGCCCGTCGCGCGAGCGCTGACGAGGTACCGTCACGGACCCGGGGTGTTCAAGGTCGACTTCGCCATCCAGGACGGCGTGCCCTGGCAGCACGAGGCCTCACGTCATGCCGGCACCGTCCACGTTGGCGGCGCGTACGGCGAGATCGCCGCATCGGAGCGCCTGACCTGCATGGGACAGATGCCCGAGAACCCGTTCGTGCTCGTCTGCCAGCAATACCTCGCCGATCCGACACGGTCGAACGGCGACGTCCACCCGCTGTACGCCTACGCACACGTCCCCGCGGGCTACCCCGGCGACGCGACCGCCCAGATCATCAACCAGATCGAGCGCTTCGCCCCCGGATTCCGCGACAGGATCCTCGCCAGTCACCCGCGCAGCGTCTCGGCGATCCAGGAGCACAACGCCAACTACGTCGGCGGAGACGTCGTCACCGGGTCCAACGACATGCGCCAGCTCGTGTTCCGGCCACGCGCGGCGCTCGACCCGTACACCACCGGCATCGAAGGGGTGTACCTGTGCTCAGCCGCCACACCGCCCGGCGCGGGCGCCCACGGCATGTGCGGGTACAACGCGGCCAGTTCCGCCCTGCGGAGAATCGGTCAGCGAGCGGACGCGTCGATTCCGCCTGCGGACCACAGAGCGACCGTCGGCGGCACGTGACCGTAGAACTGCGCGTCGGTCGTGGGTCCACCTCATCCTCGGCGCCCACCGGATCCTGTGGCCAATCCCCGCCGCCGCAGCCGGCGGAACAGGACCCACCAGACGAGGGCGAGCGCCGCGTTGAGGGCCGCCGAGCCATATTGGCCCCGGAGGGCGGAACCGACCGCCAGGCCGGCCGACACGATGCCGAGAATGGCGTACAGGCCCAGCAGGCATCTCGTGAGGACGACGATCCGCCTCAACGCGGCCATCCCGGTGGCCGCAGGCTCAGGGCGTGGTGGCAGGGGGACCAAGGGCGGTGCGCGCCTGCGCCCGCAGTCGGTCCACCGCCCCGGCCGCCGAGGAGGCGGTGACCCCGCGGCTCAGCCAGACCATGGGGGATGAGCGCAGGCGCTCGGCGGCGTCGAGGTCGGCGGCCAGGATGGGCGCGGTGAGGCGCAGCGTGGTGCGCTCGGCGGCCGAGAGGGCGCGGACGGAGACGTGGGTGTGGGGGGCCTCGGGTCGCGGGGTGGGCGGCGTGACGGGAGCGACGGGCTCATCGGGCAGGAGGGCCCAGCGCGGCCGGGGGGCAGGGCGGTACGCGTCGAAGCGGGTGGTCATCGTCCTCCTGAGTGGTCCCGCCATCCGAGACTTGCTGGTAGTATTATCGTTATTGTGATAGTTGGTGTACCCCGGCGCAAGCGAGGAACGGCGGATGCCCGAGACACAGGCCGTCGAACTGGTCGTGCGGGGGGAGCGGCTCCGCCTGCGGAAGGCGGACGTGATGCGTGCCGTGCGTGACGGTGGCTTCGGGGTGGTGCGTCAGCACGCCGTCGAGATCGATCGGCAGCTGTATCCGGTCAAGGAGGTGTTCGCCCGGGCGACCGGCATCGACGTCCTCGACTTCAACACCACCCAGGCCCGGGCAGCGTTACGCCGGCTGGGGTTCGAGGTGCGGACTGTGAGCCCGCTTGGCCATCGCCGCCGCCCCTGACCTTCAGCAGCGACTCATTGGCGACGACCACTGCCAGCGTGCGATCGCGCACGCCGATCAGGAGCGGCGAGTGCTCCATCGGCGGCTGCGCACCCTGTGCGAGGACCTCGATGAGCTTCTTGGGCAGGTGGGCGACGCCGTGCGACGCGACCGGGTGGAGGAGGCGCGCCGGGGTCTGGGGCACGCCGTGGTCATCGCCACCGAGCTGGCCGAGCAGCTGTCGCCCGGGGTCCCTGGGCAATGGCGTCCGACGCCGCACGTGGTCGAGAGCGTTCTCGACGAGGTGGACGTGCAGCGGACGCTCGTGCATCTGGAGGAGCTCGACGCCGAGCTCGAGCACAGGGCACGCGGGCGCGGGGCCCGCCGGGCGGCGGCCATGGCGGACAGCCTCGTCAGCGAGATCGGGAACCTCACCTGCGCGGCGGCCTCGGGCCGGGCCCGTCCGCGAGCCGGTTGGTGGCCGGCGAATGCACGCGCCCCGTTGATCGGACGGCAGTAGGGACATGCCGCACAGCGAGGGCGGAGCCCCCGGGTCGCAGATCGGGAACGGATCGAGCCGGCACAACCGCCGGCGTCCATCGCTCCGCATCGGTGGAGAGGTCTTCTCGTGGGACTGGGTCCCGCGGTGGGCCAGCTGCTTCGGATGCGGGTCGAGGTTTCGTGGCGAGGGATATGGCGGACCGGATCGCACCCGCTGGCGACAGCCCCAACCTGGATCCGAGACGCTGGTGGTGCTGTGCGAGGCATGCGGGCTGCAGCGGGCGCAGGGAGCGGTCGGAGTCGCCGTCGTGGACGGAGAATCTCGTCGATGCAGTGTTCGCTCGTGGGACCGAGCCGAACCGGAGAGCCTCGAGATCGCTCTCGATGACCTGCGTCCCGGCGCCCGACAGGACCGCGATCGTCTGATCGTCCGTCGCGTGCCGGTGGCCGCCTTCCAGCCCGAGCGCACAGATGGACCACGGTCATGAGCGCGGACATCTCCGACCCGAGGAAGGAGGAGTACCTGCGTCGTGCCTCCGGCGCCGCGCGAGCGCGGGACATGATGGGGTTCCTCAACGCATGTCAGAGAGCCGGGACCAGCGCCTACGGACTGCTGGCCGAGCTGCAGGCTTCCGACAGTCTGCTTCCGGAGGAGCGGGCAAATCTCGCCACCGTCGCGAGGGAGATGGACTGCTACCGAGGAAAGCATGGCCGCCTTCCGCACGAGCAGCCCACCGATGGCGCCCGTCGACGCTGGTTCCGGCCCCGCTGAATGTCGGCGGTTACTCCGCGCTGATCCTCACGACGGCTGATCGGGCCGATCGGGATGAGCTCTCAGCCAGCGACCCTCGGCCCCGGCCGCCTTCCATGCGGTCGCGCACCACGCCAGTGAGAAGCGGCCATGACCGGTGACGGGATCGCCACGCGGCCGGTCACAGAACGGGCACCTCCCGCCCCGCTCGAGCATGGCGGCGAGAAACACCGCGCCGGGCTCTCGATCCTGGACATGTGCCACGGTCATCCCTGCTGGCCTCGTCGCCGGAACGTGCGTACGGCGCACGCTCGCTGGCGCATTGGTAGGATTATCAGTGTGATGATGAGTGTACTCCCTGACCGGGAGAGAGAGAGCCACAGGATCGCCCTCGATCACCCGCCGCCTCCGGCTACGAGCGTATGGTGAGCGAGCCATCCGCATAGCCTTCATCTCGTCCGCCATCCCTCGCCGGTTTGCGACGTTCACCGCCGACCTCGTCGCCGCGGTGCGCGTTGCTGATCCGGGGTCGACCTGCCGTGTCGCCGCCATCGACGAGCCCACGGTGCTGCGACCGTACGGGTCCGAGGTGCGGTGGCGCATCCGGCAGGGCGACGTCGACAGCTACCGGGCTGCGGCGCGGTCGATCAATGCATCGAATGCCGACGTGGTCAACGTGCAACACGAGTTCGGGCTCTATGGGACCTGGACCGAGCCGACGTTCACCCGCGGCCGGTGGATCGAAGGCGGGTACGACGATCATCTTCGCCCCTTTCTCGAGGTGCTCACCAAGCCGGTGGTGACGACGATGCACACCGTCCTCCCGCGGCCCTCGCCATCGATGCGTGGAGCGGTGCGCGCCATCGCCGAGCTCAGCAACGAGGTGATCGTCATGGCGGCGACGGCGGTCGACATCCTCACGACGGAGTACGGCATCACCACCCCGCTTCGTGTCATCCACCATGGGATGCCGACCATCGAGCCCCACGGGCGCCATCGCCTCAAGGCGAAGCTCGGCGTGCAGGGGCGCACCATCGTCTCGACCTTCGGCCTGGTCGACCCGCGCAAGGGCCTGCAGTACATGATCGAGGCGATGCCCGAGGTGGTGTCGCGGCATCCGGACGCGCTCTACCTCATCGCCGGGCAGACCCACCCGGACCTGGTGCGCGCGCAGGGGGAGCAATATCGCAAGGGGCTGGTCACACAGGCCCGTCTGCAGGGGATGGAGGACCACGTCGCCTTCATCGACCAGTACATGAGCCAGCGCGACATCATCGAGCTCCTCCTCGCGACGGACGTCTACGTGACCCCGTACCTCGATCCCAACCAGAGCACCGGCGGCACGCTCTCCTACGCTCTCGGAGCGGGCAAGGCGGTGGTGTCCACCAGGTACCTGCACGCTTCGGAAGCCCTGAGCGACGGTCGCGGCGTCCGCGTCGACTTCCGCGATCCTGGCCAGCTCGGTCGCGCAGTGGTGTCCATCCTCGACGATCCGGTGGCGAAACGCTCTCTGGAGCGGGCGGCCTTCGCGTACGCGAAGGACGCGACGTGGCCGCGGGCGGCGGAGTCCTTCCTCCGCGTCATGACGGCCATGGCCGCAGCGGTCGACGGAGGCCCGACACGTGGTTCGCGTCCGCGGGCACCGGAGCCCGCCCCGGATCTCGCTCGGCGGCTGGCCGAGAACCCCATCCTCACCGCCGAGGACGTGATCCCCTCCCTCCCCGGGCTGGAGGTGATGTCGGTCTTCAACGCCGCGGCGGCCCAGGTCGACGGCGAGGTGGTACTGCTGCTCCGTGTCGGTGAGCGACCTCGCCTGGGCGCGACCCCACCGCCGGACGCGCTCACCCTCGACCTCACCGGGCCGGAGCCGCAGCTCCGGCCGCTCGGCCCGGGCTACGCGGGAGCGGACCTCATCGGCGTCGCCTTCCTCGACACCGAGCATCAGCCCCCGCGTGTGCGCGACGTCTTCCTCCCCCGAAACCTCACCGGCCTGGACCTCAGCGATCCGCGGAGCATCCGCTATCACAATCCCACCGGGGGGTTCAGCTCGGCGGCCGACGACTTCAGTGACCTCCTGACCCAGATGTCCCACCTGCGCGTGGCACGCAGCCGGGATGGCATCCACTTCGAGGTCGACCCCGTGCCGTCGGTGGCTCCGGCGAACCGTTTCGAGGAATACGGCTGTGAGGACCCCCGGGCGACGCTGATCGACGGTGTGTGGCACATCACGTATGTCTCGGTCGGCCGCATCGGGATCACCACCAGTCGGCTCACCACGACGGACTTCCGATCCTTCGATCGCCACGGGGTCATGTTCCTGCCGGATCACAAGGACGTCGTCCTCTTCCCGGGACGTCCGGGCGGTCGCTACGCGGCACTCACCCGACCCATGCCCGGATCCTTCGGGCGGGTGCTCGGCATCTGGATCGCCTTCTCGGACGATCTCGTCCACTGGGGCGGGCACCGCCCCGTGGCCCTCCCCCGGCCGGGCATGTGGGACAGCCTGCGCACCGGCGCCAGCGCGGTGCCCTTCCGTGTCGCCGAGGGATGGCTGGAGATCTACCACGGGGTGAACCGTGACACCCGGTACGCGATGGGCGGTCTGCTGCTGGACGCCGATGACCCCAGTCGCGTCATCGCCCGGTCTCCGGAGCCGATCCTCGCGCCCATCGCGCCGTACGAGCGCGTGGGCGTCTTCAACGACACCGTGTTCTCCTGCGGCCATGTCGCGCTCGACCCGGCCGGCGAGACGATTCGCCTCTACTACGGCGCGGCGGACAGCTGCATGGCCGCCGCCGACCTCTGTGTGCGCGATATCCTCGACCGCATGCAGCCGTGCTGAGACAGATCGCGCGGCTCGGCCGCGGCGTGCCGTGGGCCGGAGAGAGGGCGCTCGCCATCGCGGTGTACGGGGACGCCGAGGGCGCCGCGGTTCCGGCTCAAGAGGCCGGCTACGAGGGCGTCGCCTGCGTCGACGATGCGGCCCGCGCTCTCGAGCTGTACTGCGACCTGTGGCAGGCGACCCGGCTCCCCTGGGCGCTTCGCTGGTGCGAGGGTCTGCTGGAGTTCGTCCTGGCGATGCAGGACCATGAATCGCGAGGACCGGACCTCGGTGGCGGGCGGCGGGTTCTGGAAGGCGCGCGCACGGCTAGCACTGGCCCCTGCCTCGCGGACCCTCACCGATGAGCGCATCGACGGCGCGCTGCAGCGCGGACTGGCGCACACCGGCGCCACCGACGTCCCGCCCGACGTCCGCGTGCTCCACATGATGACCGCGCTCGCCCTCCTCGTCGACGCTGAGGACGTGGAGCTCCTCAGTCTGCTGGCGACCTGGAGCGACGAGGTGATGAGCTGTCGCCGAGGCGACATGCTCATGAACTCGCCGTTCGAGCGCGGTCATCCGCATCTATGGGGTCACCTCCAGGAGGGCGTGCTCGCCGACGCCGGGGTCCGGCTGGGTCGCGACGATCTCGTCCTGGTGGCACGCCGAAGCGCCGAGCTCGTCTTCTCGGAAACCGTCAGATCGGGCTTCGCCCAGGGTCGCACGCAGCCCTACGACGTCGCCTCGGCCGTCTACGTCCTGAGCCGGCTCGCAGATGTGACCGGCGCATCCGAGTACTCGGCACTGGCGGTCGCGGCGCGCGGTTGGTTCGACGGTCGGAATCCGGCCGGCCGGCCGGTGTACAGCCGGGGCGCCGGCCGCATCGGCGATGGCGTGGACGGGCACCGCGTCAGCACCGAGTCCGGTGCCGAGGCCAACATCGTCGGCGCCCAGGCGCTCTTCGATGACGCGGTGACCCTGGCGCGCCGGCTCACCAGCTCGGAGGCGCTGCCGACCTCCGTCGGCTGACCCCCGTCCTTCAGTGGAGCCAGCCCGCGAGACGCAGCAGGTTCGCGGTGGGCGCGGCCACGCTGAGAAGGGCGAAGAGGGCGAGCACCCAGTTCCTCAACCGCCAGCGGATGCGGATGAGGAGAAGCGCGATGACGATCGCCAGGGCGATGCCGAACTTCGTCAGGTAGGTGACCAGTGGGTGGGTCGCCACCGCCTCGTCGAGCCAGGGATTGCCCTCCTCGAAGCGGCCGGTCCGGAGCGCCAGTGACGTCGTCAGCGCGTCGAGCACCTGAGCCGCGAGGAAGATTCCGACGAGAATGCGGACATCGGACCACGAGAGCAGTGACCGGATGCGACGCGCGGCCACTCTGCTCGGCTCCGACAGGTTCCTGGAACGAGGAGCGCGCCCGCGCAGCCGGCCAGGGTTCACGTCGCACCTCTGGATCGCGTGGTGGGAGGGGGGCGGCCAGTCTATCGGTGACGCTGTCACGAGCCACCCGTCGATACGGTCACGACCTCGCCGGCTCCGAGAACTTTGCTAAGATTCTGAAATCTCAGAAAGTACGGCACGTAGGGTCAGGCCAGTGGACGGGATCACGGCCCTCTTCGTCGAGGGCATGGGGGCAGCGGCGGCCACCTCACGCATCCTCACCCAGCTCCAGGGGAGGATCTTCGGGCTCCTGTATCTGAGCCCCGGTCCGGTGACGCTCGACGCGTTGACCGACGAGCTGCAGCAGAGCAAGAGCAACGTCTCGGTGAGCGTGCGTGGACTGATCGACTGGCAGCTGGTGAGACGGGTCCGGGTACCCGGGTCACGGAAGGACCACTACGAGGCCGCCACCGACTTCTGGCGCGTGATGCAGGAGATCATGGAGCGTCGATTCCGCTGGAATCTCCGACAGGTGGTGGCCGCTGCCGAGGAGACCGGGCAGGCGATCGCGGCATCGACCGCGCGCGGCGCCGGGGCCACCGAGCGGGCCGACTTCATCGCCGGGCGGGTGACGATCATTCGCGACTTCTTCATCGCCGTCGACGCCGGCCTCGGCGGGTTCACCCGGGGGGAGGCGTTCGCTCCGCAGCCCTTGCAACGCCCGGCGGTCCGGAGCGGGAGGGCAACGTGAGGCTGCCGAACTCCACTCATGAAGCACACCCCTGGGTGATCGCCCGGATCGCCCCGGATTTCATACTGCTCGACGTCTGGGCCCTGCCGGCACAGGGGGGTCGCGAGGAATTCGGCTCCCTCCTCGAGATCATGGCCTCCTTCGATCCTGCCGGTGCGGGCTCAGCAGCGAGTCGCGCACTCTTCTCGTTGCGATTTCGCCTGGGACGCTGGTTCGGGTGGGACGATGCCGCCAGGAGACGCCGGATCCCCGGGTGCACGGAGACGACGCTGAGCGCTCGCCTTTCCGACGATCTTCGAGGAAGCGCGAGTGCTGCGGAGATCAGCGGGGCGATGCAGCGAGCCGCCGGCGGCTTCATCCCCCTGTATCGCACCGACGACGAGTGGGCTGCCGAGATCTCGAACGCCACCGTGCACGGAGTTCTGCACCTTGCATGGGTCGAGGAGGGCGGAGGTCGTCATCGCGCGCACATGGCTGTCTACGTCAAGCCTCGCGGCAGGCGGGGCAAGGCCTACATGATGCTCATCGGGCCGTTCCGCCACCTCATCGTGTACCCGTCACTCACGCGCGCGATCGGACGTGCGTGGGATGCCCGCGGCGTCGCAGGGGCCGGGGTAAGAGCCGGGTAATAGGCGGGCAAGACGTGAGCAAGAGGTTGCGATCGGCCACCGCCCACGCCGACACACAAGTCTTGACATCGGTTTGGTTGTCAACGGGGTCGCCGGTCCGCATGCTACGGGTCATGCGGGGCGCGTGGTGGTATCACGGGGCGACGGCCCGGCCCCGGAGCGCCTGAGCCTCGCGAGAGGGCATGGCAGATGGTGTCGCGCGAACCCGGCGCCCCGCCGGCGGGTCAGCTCCTCGTGATCGAGGGAGGCCCGGGCAGCCCGTCGCCGATCGCCCAGATGCTCTCCGAGGGCACCGCGGACGAGGGCTTCGAGGTGGTGCAGGTGCACGTCCTCGACGACGCGCTCACCCGGATCCGGGCGCGACGCCCGGCGTGCGTCGTCCTGGCCCTGGGCGGCCGCAGTCTGGGAGGGCTCGACGACCTCCACGAGCTGCGGGCGGCGGTTCCCGATACCCCTCTCATCGTGGTCACGGACCCGGACGCTGTGGAGCTTGCACGCGAGTCGATGCGCCGGGGTGCCCACGACGTGGTCGCCAGGGACGGGCTCGACCCCCGGCTTCTCGCCCGGCGCATCGTCGATGCGGTCCAGCGTGTGCGGGAGGAGAAGGCGCTCGAGCACCTCGCCTTCCACGACCCGACGACCGGCCTCGTCAATCGCGCCGTCCTCATGGACCGGCTGCGCATCGCGCTGGCACGGGCGGTGAGGGTCTCGGTACCGCGGCAGGCGGCGGCGGCGCGGGGGGCGGTGGACCCGGCCGGTGAGCAGCCCCGGCTGGCGGTCATGGTGCTCGAGCTGGACGGCCAACCTTCTCCGGACAGCGTCCGGACGGAGGGCGACGAGAATCACCTGTTGCGCGTCGTCGCGTCACGGCTGCAGTCGTCGCTGCGTCCCAGTGACACCGTGGCGCGGCTGGGCGGGGGCGAGTTCGTCACCGTCTGCGAGCGTGGTGAGGATCCGCTCGACGCTGCGAGGATCGCTCAGCGCCTCCTGCTGGCGATCGGCCAGCCGATCGCGGTGGCCGGCGACCAGGTGGCCCTCGACGCCCGCGTCGGCATCGCCGTCGACGACGGGGGCACCGACCCGGAGGCGGTGCTCCGCAACGCGCAGCTCGCCCTGCACCACGCCCGCCACGACGAGCCCGCGACCATCAGGCTCTTCGGCGAGAGCATGCGCGGGGTGACCCACGCCCGCCAGCTGAACGCGTCGGTGCTCCTCCGGGCTCTGGAACGGGGGGAGTTCCGCCTCGTGTACCAGCCCACGGTGGACCTTTCGACGGGCGCGCTGAACGGAGCGGAGGTGCTGCTCCGCTGGGCGACCCCGCACCGGGGCGTGCTGTGGCCCGCGGAGTTCCTGCCGGCCGCCGAGGAGAATGGTGTCATCGTGCCGATCGGAGCCTGGGTGCTGCGCACCGCGCTGCAGCAGGTCGCTCAATGGCAACGCACGTTCAGCTGGTCTCCGCCACTGCGGGTGGCGGTCAACGTCTCGGCACGCGAGCTCAGCGACCCGGGGATCGTCGACGTCGTCTCCGAGGCGATGGTCGCCATGCAGTGCGCTCCGGGGGTGCCCATCCTCACTCTCGAGTTCAGCCCCGCGTCGGTTGCGCAGGCCGGCCGCACCGCGCTCGCAACGCTCCTCGCCCTCACTGCTCGGGGCGTGCATCTGACCCTCCAGCACGTGGGGCCGGGCGCCGGCGTCTGGCTGGAGCGCCTCGGGACCCTTCCTGTCGACTTCCTCAAGATCGATCCCGGGCTGTCCGGTCCGGGAGAGGATCGGCTGAGGGTCGAGCGGTTGGTCGCGGTGGCGAGGACACTGGGCGTGTCCGTCGCCGCGACCGCGGTGGAGACGGGCGAGCAGCTGGCGATGCTGCGATCGGCCGGATGTCAGGTCGCGCAGGGCCACCTCTTCGCCCGGGCGATGCCCGCGAAGCAGATGTCGAGGCTGCTCCAGGGCAACCCGAGGTGGTGATGACAGCCGGAATGATGACCCGCCTGCCGGTGCGGGACGCGTGAAGGGGGCGGGACCGAAGTCCCGCCCCCCTTTCCCACCTCCACAGCGGTCGGGACAGGTCCGCGAGGTGCTCAGAACGCGGAGCGGAGGTCGCCGTTGCTGAGGCTGGCCGCCCCGCCCAGCAGGGTCAGTCCGTAG
>VBHE01000254.1:22183-22802 GCA_005889515.1 Chloroflexota bacterium
TCGGTGAGGCGCCTGCCGGAGGAGCTGACCACCACGGCGGGGACGTGGCCGCCGCCGTTGGTGTTGTCGGCCTCATGCTCGTCCATCGTGACGATGAGGTCGGCACCCGCCGCGTTGCTCGTGAACCACGGGTTGTGGAGCAGCGGGTCGATGTTGGCCTTCAGCCAGGCGTCACCCTGCTGGACGGTGCCGTCGTGCATGTCGTCGAGCAGGTTGGGGGTGACGAAGATGAAGGTCGGCAGGGTGCCGTTCGCCATGTCGGTGGCGAACTGGCTGAAGGGGACGACGTGGCTCGAGCACCCGTTGTTGAGAACGTCGCTGAAGTAGACGAAGGGGTTGTGCTTCTTGGCGTACTCCCCGGACGAGCCGCCGGTGTAGCAGGCCGAGGGCATGCTCTCCTCGTATGCCTTCCAGGAGATGCCGGCGGCGCTGAGCTGTCCGCCGAGGTCGGCGCCGCCGAAGGGTCCGCAGGTGGTGCAGTCGGTGGTCACCCCCTGGGTGCTCCCCGAGTCGAAGGCGAGGTAGTTGGGCAGCGACGGGTGGGAGACGCCGAACCAGTTGGTGGCGAGGACGTTGGCGTTGGCGAGGCTGTTGATGTACGGCGCCGCGCTCGAGCCGA
>VBHE01000255.1 GCA_005889515.1 Chloroflexota bacterium
CGCCCCTTTCGTCCTGCTCAGCGTGCCGGTGGTCCTGGCGGGGCGACCCCTGGAGGCCGCTCCTCACAGTCCCGCCCCGGTCCTCCGGGCCCGCCCGGCGGTCGACCTCTCGGAGCACGTTCCGGCACCCACCGCCCTGCTCGTCCCCGTCGCCGCCGGCCTGGCCGTGCTCGTCAGCGTGACCCTCGGGCCCGTCGGCCGGCCGTCCCGGAACTTCCGTCGCGAGGGCGGTCTCAGCCGCGCCCCGGCCCACCGGAGCCCCGGCGGACGCGAAGCCGGGCTCCGTCCCTGGCCGTAACCGGCTGATCGATGCACGAGGAGCGCACCATGACACGTCGTTCGGCAAAGGTCGCCGCCGCGGGCGGAGCGATGATCGCCCTCGGCCTCCTCCCCGCTCCGGCTCCGGTGCTGCCCACGGCCGCCGCGCGCGCCGAGACCGGCGTGACCGCCACCACGATCACCATCGGGATCCAGGCCACCGTCACCGGCGCCGCCCCGTACCCCCAGAACGCCTTCGACATTGGAAAGGACGTCTACTGGAAGTACATCGCCGCGAAGGGCGGCATCTTCGGCCGCAACGTCCAGGTCCTCGTCCGTGACGACCGGTTCGACGCCCAAACGGCCCTCAACGTCTGCGGGGACCTGGTCGACGTCCAGAAGGTCTTCATCCTGCTCGAGTTGGGTCCGGCCAGTCCCGACGAGATCACGGCCTGCGCCAGATACGCCGCCAGCAAGGGCGTCCCCTACCTCTCGGCCGGTGCCAACCAGGACGGGCTGACCGGCCTGGCGACCTATTTCGCCACCTCGCAGACCTACGCCCAGCAGCACCCGGCGGTGGTCTCCTACATCAAGAACGTGCTGCACAAGACGAGGCTGGCCATCGTGGTGACCAACACGGCGTCACTGAACGAGGCGCAGCAGAGCATCACGCAGCAGGCCCAGATGGGCGGGCTCAACATCGTGCGCAACAGCCGGATCTCGAAGATCGCCTCGGACTCGGAGATGCAGTCGGAGGCCAACGCCCTGCGCATCTCCGGTGCCGAGGTCGTCTACCTCCTCACGGCGCCGGTGAACTTCACCAAGCTGGCCACCAACGCCCAGGCCCAGGCCTACAACCCGATCTACATGGGCCCGGGCACCACCAGCGGGCTCAACCTCGTCGCCCAGGTCGGCTGCCCGGCCATCGGGGCGGCCAAGTTCTTCTCGCCGTTCCCCCAGCTCGACGTGATCGACAACCTCGACCCCGACTACAAGACGTCGTACCAGAAGTACAACGGGGCGGTCCCCCCGGCCGACGACGTCGGGCTGGCCGAGTGGGGCCTGTCCAAGCTCGTCGGCGCCATGCTCCAGGCGGCGGGGAGCAACCTGACCCGCCAGAGCTTCATGGCGGCCTTGCAGAGCGGCCAGCGGTTCGCCACCAACGTGTATCCGGTCGTGAGCTACAGCAGCACCGCCCGGTTCGGCGCCAAGTCGGCCCACCTCCTCGAGGCGGACTGCCCCAACCGGAGGTTCAAGACCATCGCCCAGTTCACCACCGGCTTCTAGTATCAGGATCTGGTGCCGGGAAAGGGAATCGAACCCTTACGCCCTTACGAGCACAGCGCCCTGAACGCTGCGTGTCTACCAGTTCCACCATCCCGGCGCCGGGCCTCGATGCTACCCGATCCCCGGCCCCCGGCGACAGGCTCCCGCGGTCAGCGATGGAGGCGCCGCCAGCCCATCACCAGGTCGTACCGCTGGGCGCTGGAGCCGGCCACGGGGAGAGGGATGTCGACCGCGTCGGAGGTGGCGACGCTGACCAGGGGCGCGTACAGGAAGACGGCCGGGGCGCTCGCGGCGAGGTCGCGGTCGACCTCCTCGGCGGCGGCGCGGCGCAGCTTGGGATCGCTCTCCTGGGCGAGGCGGTCGAGCGCCCGGTCGAAGACGAAGTCGGGCTTGAGTCCGGTCACATTGACGCCCTTGGGAGGTGTCTCGTCGGAGCGCCACTGGGCGCTGATGTCGGGGTCGGGGCCGCTCTCGACGGTGGCGAGCGCCATGTCGTACTGCTTGGTCGCGCTGGTGAGCATCCCGTAGAACTGCGCCGGCGCCACGAGGTCGAGCTCCACCTCGATCCCCAGCGGGCGCAGCTGGCGGACCAGTCGGTGGGCGACCGCGGGGAGCGGCTCCTCCTCGGAGACCATCAGCCTCTCGACGAGGCGGGCGCTGTCCCTGGTGCGGACCGCGCCGGGGGACTCCGCGGTCCAGCCCGCCGCGTCGAGGGTCTTCGCGGCGAGGGCGGCGTCCGGGGACGGCACCGGCGGGTGGGGCACCCAGCGGATGCCGAGCGGGACGGGATCCGCCTGGGGCAGCGCGGCACCGGGGAGGTCCGCGGCGACCAGGCCATTGCGGTCGATGACGGCGGCGATGGCGTGCCGCACCGCCGGCTGGTCGAGGCCCGAGGGCAGGCTCGCGGTGTTGAAGAGCACCTGCACCGTGGAGAACCCGATCATGTCGCGGATCCGCGCCCCCGGCACCATCGCCGCCTCGGCGCGCTGGCCGGCGGTGGTGGCGAGGAGGGCGTCGGCCTGCCCGGCGGCGAAGACGCGCAGCGCGTCCTCGAAGGCGGGCAGCAGGCGCAGCTCGACGGACGAGAGCGGGGGCGGACGGGAAGCGTACGGGTTGGCGACCAGGTGCACCGCGAAGCTGTCGGAGGAGGCGGCGCGATACGGGCCGGAGGTCGGGAGAGGGCGGGTCGCGATCCGGGCGAGCTGCGCGGCGGGCTGAGAGATCACCTCGGTGGGGAGGATGGGGAGATCGGCGACCACGACCGCGAACGATCCCCGCGGACGCCGCAGCCGCATGGTCACCGAGACCGGCGAGTCGACGCTGACCGCGACGTCCCTCCAGGCCTGGGCCAGCGGCCCGTCGGGGAAGTCCGACGACTGCACCACGGAGACGGTGGCGGCGACGTCGCGGGCGGTGAGCGCGCTGCCGTCGGACCAGCGCCGGCCGGCGGGGAGGGTGAAGGCGTAGGTGTACCCGTCGGCGCTCACCGCCCAGCTCGCGGCGAGGTCGGCGACGGGACGGCCGTCCCCCCCGAGCCGGAGCAGGGAGGCATAGAGGAGGTGGCCGACGTCGTGGACCGCCGCGTCGTCCCGGCCGAAGAGCGGGTCGAGGCTCAGCGGCCGGTGGGTGGCGACGAGAGCCTCGCGGTAGTCGGCCGGCGCCGATGGACGGAACGCCGACGTCGCGGCGGCGATGGTGCCCCCGGCGGCGACCACGACGACCCCGGCGGCGATGGCGATCTGGACGGCACGGCGCCGCCCTGGGGTCAGTGAGACCCGATGTACGTGTCGATGGCCGACACGACGATGAACAGGCCGATCAGCACCCCCGTCACCCGGAGCAGGCTCCGCTCGAGGCCGCGCCGGCGCCGGTAACCGCCACCGATGTCCCCACTGCCACCGATCGTCCCGCCGAGCCCGCTCGCCTTCGGGGTCTGGAGCAAGATGCCAAGCATGATGAGGATGGCCAGGAGTACCTGGAGCACTGAAAGAGCTGTCTTCACCCAACCGGACCTCCGAGGACGCGCCGGGGAAGTATAGCGGCGGCGCCGCCGCCGGCTCCTGCATCTGTTCTGTGGTCATGCGTTGACAAGTATACAGATAAGTAGTACGGTCGAGGCATGCCCTCCCTCCCCCGCAACCGCCCCCGCCGCCCGCACCTCGTCGCCGGGCTCCTCGGCCTCGCCGTCCTCTCCGCCTGCGCGCCCGCGGTCTCGCGGGCGGCGCCTGGCCCGCCGACCACGGCCTATCCGGCGGAGGCCGGGCCACCCGTCGGCGTCGGCGCCGACACCCTCAGCGTCCTCCCCCGGGGCGTCGTCGCCTTCCCTCTCATCCGGAGGCTGATCCAGACCGCCCGGCGCCGCGTCGACGTGGAGATCTACGAGTTCGGCCGCGCCGATCTCGCCGCCGACCTCGTCGACGCCCACCGGCGCGGCGTCGCGGTCACCGTGATCACCGACCCGTCGGTGACCGCCAGCGAGGCGACCGCCGAGCACCTGCGCGCCGCCGGGGTCGGGGTGGCCGCCTATCCCGTCCGCCGGCAGATGATCGACCACGTCAAGCTCCTCGTCGTCGACGGCGGCGTCGCGGCGGTGGTCGGGGGCATCAACTGGGGCGCCACCTCCGGTCCCAACCACGATTTCGACGCCCTCGTCCGGGGCCCCGCGGCCGCCAACCTCGAGCGCGTCGTCCTCCGCGATCTCGCCACCTCCGGGCTGCCGGTCGGCGTCCCCACCGAGACCGTCGATCCCGCGATCGTCGTCGCCACCACCCTCCCCGACTCGGGCATCCGTGCACTCGCGCTCGAGCTCGTCGACGGCGCGCGGACGACCCTCGACCTCGAGCTCTTCGTGCTCACCGACGCGGGGGTCGTCCACGCCCTCGCGCGGGCCCACACCCGTGGCGTCCGGGTGCGCCTCCTCCTCGATCCCGACCAGCGCCCGAGCGACGCCTCCGCCGAGCTGCTCCGCACCGCCGGGGTCTCGGTCCGTCTCTATCGCGGGTGGGGCGAGAAGCTCCACGCCAAGGCGGCGGTCGCCGACGGCCGTCGCGTCCTCTTCGGCAGCGCCAACTGGACGGCCGGAGGCTTCGCCCGCAACCACGAGCTCGACATCGGCTTCGACTCCGCGCCCGCCGCGACCACCCTCCTCGCCGCGATGCGCGCCGACTGGGAGAGCTCCGCCCCGTGAGCCGCCGCCAGCGGGTCGGCTACCAGGCGGTCTGGCCGGTCACCGCGCCCGAGGCCGCGGCAGCGGCCGGTGGGGCCGGATCGATCGACAGCCCACCGCCGGCGAGGCCCACGTCGGTTCCGTCGGGGGCCGGAAGGGCGCCGCTCTCGGGGAGGCGGCGGAGCACGACGTCACCGAGGACGCCGGTGCCGGGCACCGGGCCGCGCGGCTTCGGGGTGGGAGCCGGGGCGTGGGTCGCCGCCGGCGCCCCGACGATGGCGCTGGGAGCGGCGACGGCGGCGGGCGCCGGGGTCACCGTGGCGGGGGGCGGCGCCACCGCGGGCACGGTGTGGCCGAGGAGCAGCGCGACCTGCACTCCCGGCTGGCCCGCCTGGAGAGGGACGATCGAGCCGCGGCCGTCGACGTACGCCTCGGCCTGGTGGCCGCCGTCGAGGGCGATCGCGTTGACGACGCCGTGAGCGATCAGCCAGCGCGCGGTGTCGGGCAGGGTCATCCCGTTGCGGTCCCCGCTCTTATCCTGCTTGAGCCCGACGACGGTCCGCTGCACCGGCGAGGACTGCTCGACACTCCACCAGAACGCGCCCCGGTTGCCCTCATCGGCCGCGCCCTCGATCGCCACCTGGCCGTCGGTGACCACCCGCTCTCCCGACACCGCGGTGCGGCACTGGGTGGCGTCGGCATTCTTGGTGATGGTGATGCTCGGGCGGGTCGCGCCGGAGATGGCGTCGCCGACGCACAGCGAGGTGGTGTGCGGGTCGGGGACCGACCACGCGTGATGGTCGACGACCGCGAGGCCGAGGATGTCCACCCCGTTGTTGTAGTTGGCGGTGAACCCCGCCGCGGCGTTGTGGCGACCGACCATCGAGCTGATGTGGTCGAAGCAGCCGTTGCCATGCTCGCCGCCGCCGAAGCACTGTGCCGATCCGTCGTCGACGACCGCCGCCTCGATGGGGGTGGTCAGCGGGTCGACGACCGTCCAGGTGACCTCCGCGCCCTGGGAGACGGTGGCGACGCTGAACGAGGGAACCGAGCCGGCGGGAGCGCCGAAGGCGACGAAGGGCTGCGCGGCGACGAGCACCACGGCGGCGGTGACACCGCCCCCGGCGGTGCGCACCATGAGCGCGCGTCTTCCCAGTCGCCGTCCGCGACCCACGACATCGACCCCCAGTCACCAACACCCAGCTGCATTCGGGACGAACCCGTATGTGGGAACGACCGTCGCCCCCGCATCTTGCGGCCCGCCCGGTCACAGGTCGGTGGCGGTCTCGCGAAGGTCCTGCCCGGTCATGACGGCGGGAGCGGGGAGGCCGAGGACCCCGAGGACCGTGGGGGCGATGTCGGCGAGCCCGCCGCCCGCGCGCAGCCCGCCGCAGCCGTCCCCGCAGAGGATCACGGGGACCGGGCTGGTGGTGTGCGCGGTGAGCGGCGAGCCGTCACGGGGGTCGACCTTGTACTCCGCGTTGCCGTGGTCGGCGGTGATGAGCATCGACCCGCCGGCGGCGAGCGCGGCGTCGGCGATCTCGCCCAGGCAGCCGTCGACGACCTCGACCGCGGTGACGGTGGCGGCGAGGTCACCGGTGTGGCCGACCATGTCGGGGTTGGCGAAGTTCACCACGATGAGCGCGTCGCCGCCGGCGCGCAGCCGGTCGAGGACCGCCTCGGTCACCGCCTCGGCGCTCATCGCCGGCACCAGGTCGTAGGTGGCCACCTTGGGCGACGGCACCAGCAGCCGCTCCTCGCCGGGGAGCGGTTGCTCACGCCCGCCATTGATGAAGTAGGTGACGTGGGCGTACTTCTCGGTCTCGGCGACGTGGAACTGGCGCAGGCCGTGGGCGCTGACCGCCTCGCCGAGGGTGTCGCGCACCTCATCCGACGGGTATGCCACGCGCACCGCCAATCCCGCCTCGTACTCGGTGAAGGCGGCCATGTGGAGGCCGGCGACCCGGCGGGACCGCGCGAACCCCGAGAAGTCCTCGTCGACGAGCGCGTGGGTGAGCTGGCGGGCGCGGTCCGGCCGGAAATTGAAGAAGATGACCGAATCACCGTCCTCGATCCGCACCCGCTCCGAGCCCACAGGGACAATCGACACCGGCTCGACGAACTCGTCCGTCACCCCGGCGGCGTACCGCCCCTCGATGTAGTCGACCGCGGCGGGGGCGGTGCCGTCGCCGGCCCCGGCGATCACCTCGTAGGCGCGCGCGGTGCGCTCCCAGCGCCGATCCCGATCCATCGCGTAGTACCGGCCGCTGACCGTGACCACCCGCCCCACCCCGATCCGGGCCAGCTCCTCCTCGAAGGTGCGCACGAACCCGGCGGCGCTCGACGGGGGCTCGTCGCGCCCGTCGAGGAAGGCGTGGACCCACACCCGCTCGAGCCCGTGGCGCCGCGCCAGCTCGACCACCGCGAGGCCGTGGTCCATGTGGCTGTGCACCCCGCCCGGTGAGATCAGCCCCATGACGTGGAGCGCGGCTCCGCGGGTGCGGGCGCCGTCGACCACCTCGACGAGCGCCGGGTTGCTGAAGAAGCCCCCCTGCGCGATGTCCCGGGTCACCCGCGGCAGGCTCTGGAAGAGCACCCTGCCCGCCCCGATGGTGAGGTGTCCGACCTCGCTGTTGCCCTGCTGGCCGTCGGGGAGGCCGACCGCCTCGCCGCTCGCCGCCACCGTCGTCCAGGCCCAGCGTTCGCGCAGGGCGTCGACCCGCGGCGTGTTCGCCGCGGCGATGGCGTTGCCGAAGCTGTCGGGGTTCTCGCCCCAGCCGTCGCAGACGACGAGGACACAGGGCCCGCGGCTCACGACTCGACGGGGGCGTTCGCGGTGGCGGCCGCCGCCGCGACGATGACCCCGAAGGCCTGCGGCTTCAGGCTGGCGCCGCCGATCAGGCCTCCGTCGATGTCCGGCTCCGCGAAGAGCGCGGCCGCGTTCTCGGGGGCGACGCTGCCCCCGTACTGGATGACCAGCCGCCCTGCCGCCTCGGGGGAGACCAGCCCGGCGACGTGCTCGCGGATCGCGGCGCACACCTCCTGCGCCTGCTGCGGCGTCGCCGTCCGCCCGGTGCCGATGGCCCACACCGGCTCGTAGGCGACGACGATGCGCTCGAGCGCCGCGGCATCGAGCCCGCCGAGGGCGGCGTCGAGCTGGCCATGGCAGATCGTCAGGGTGGTCCCGTCGTCGCGCTGGGCGAGGGTCTCCCCCACCGCGAGGATGACGCGCAGCGGATGGGTGAGCGCCCGGCGCAGCTTGCGCGCCACCTGCTCGTCGGTCTCGCCGAGGAGGTGACGCCGCTCCGAGTGGCCGACGAGCACCAGGTCGCACCAGCCGGCGAGCGATGCCGGCGAGACCTCACCGGTGTAG
>VBHE01000256.1:0-306 GCA_005889515.1 Chloroflexota bacterium
CACCTTCCTCGGGCAGATCAAGGACGCCTACGACCTCGAGCGGACGATGTGGACCAAGCGCGAGCGCGCCTGGTGGCACCCGCGCAATCGCTGGGTGCGCTGCACCGCGGGGATGGCGGTCTTCTACGGGCTGCTCTACGCGGCCGGGGGGCTGTCGGGGATGCTCTGGACCGCCGCCGCGATCCTCCTCGGCCCGCGGCTGCTCCTCGAGTGCTTCAATTACGTGAACCACTACGGCCTGGTGACCGAGACGCCGGGCCAGTTCCAGAACCGCCACACCTGGAACCACCTCACCCCCTTCGTGCG
>VBHE01000256.1:434-5636 GCA_005889515.1 Chloroflexota bacterium
GACGAGCGCTTCGCCACCCCCCGCGAGCGGCTGCTGGCCCACGAGGCGAACGTGAAGGCCGGCTGGGTCGACGCCCCCGCCGTCCGCCTGACCACCGCGTGAGGCCACGGTCGTGAAGCTCTTCCACCGCACCCCCGCACCCGAGCCCTGCACGGTTCGGGTCACCAATGCCGACTTCTCCTTCGACGTGCCGCGCCGGCGGCTCCTCCTCGGCTCCGCGCTCGACCAGGGCGTCGCCTACCCGCACAACTGCCGGGTCGGCACCTGCGGCAGCTGCAAGACCAAGCTCGTCAGCGGGAGGATCCGCCCGCTCATCGACTTCGCGCTCTCTCCGCTCACCGCCCAGGAGCTCAAGGACGGCTGCATCCTCGCCTGCCAGTCCAAGGTCCTCACCGACATCGAGATCGAGGCGCCGATCGGGCGCGGGGGCGGGGTCGCGGTGCAGCGGGTCACCGGCGTGGTGGCGAGCGCCGAGCTCGTCGGCCACGAGGTCATCGACCTGCGGCTGCGCCTCGACACACTCTTCCGCTTCCAGCCCGGCCAGTGGGGCTCGATCGGGGCCCGGGACAGCGAGGTGCGTCACGCCTACTCGTTCCACACCCCCGCCCCGCGCGAGGGCACGACCGAGGTCGGCTTCTACATCAAGAAGCTGCCCGGCGGCGCCTTCTCCGAGTGGCTCTTCGCCGCCGACCGCGCCGGCGTCGAGATGGAGCTGCTCGGCCCCTTCGGCATCCTCGGCGATCACGACGAGACCGGCCACAACGTCTGCGTCGCGGGCTCGACCGGCCTGGCGCCGATCGTCTGCATGGTCGAGGACGCCCTCGCCGCGTCCGAGGGCGCGCGCTTCACCGTCGTCTTCGGGGTGCGGCGCGAGCACGATCTCTTCGTGATGGACCGCCTGGCGGCGCTTGCGGAGCGATACCCCGGCCGTCTGCGGGTGATCCCGCTCCTCTCCCACGAGCCGCCGGAGAGCGGCTGGACGGGCGGCCGCGGGCTGGTGACCGAGGCCCTCGGCGAGGACCTCGCCGCCGTCCACGCCTTCCTCTGCGGCAACGCCCCCATGGTCGACGCCTGCGAGCGCCGGCTGGTGGAGCTCGGGCTCCCGAGGGAGCGGATCCACGCCGACCGCTTCGTGCCCACCGGGGCGACGGTCGCCAACGTGACCGCGGCATGAGCACCGCGGCGCGTGCCGCCGATCCGGCCGTCGTGCCGGAGCGGCTGCAGGACCGGATGTACCACGACGACCCGTGGATCCCTCGCGACGTGGTCGAGGTCCGCGAGCGGGCACGCGAGGTGTGCATGCGCGACCTCGCCCCGCTCGCCCCCGCCATCGCCGCCGGCGACGAGGTGGAGGACGGGTTCCCCTGGGCGGCGTTCCGCGCCCTCGGCGCGGCGGGCCTCTACGCGATCCCGTTCCCGGCGCCGCTGGGCCCGGGGCTCGAGCACCCCGCGATGGCGACGACGGCGGCCACCGAGGAGATCGCCTACGTCTCGAACAGCATGGCCGGGGTCTACGACGGCCAGTGCATCCTCTCCGGGCAGACGATCGCCCAGGCGGCAGCGGCGGTCCGCGACCGCTGGCTCCCGAAGCTGGTCACCGGCGAGGTCGTCGCGTCCTTCGCGACCACCGAGCCGGAGGCGTCGAGCGACCTCCGCCCCGAGTCGATCGCCACCCGCGCCGAGCGCGTTCCCGGCGGACTGCGCATCGTGGGGCGGAAGCGCTTCATCACCAACTCGGTCGTCGCCGACGTCGTCGCCGCGCTGGTGCGCACCGGCGAGCGCGAGCTGAGCTTCGTGCTCGTCCCCCTCAAGGACACCCCCGGGGTCCGCGTCGGCCGCGCTGACCGGAAGATGGGCAACCGCGGCCAGGTCACCGCCGACATCGTCTTCGACGGCGTCGAGATCCCCGAGGACCACGTCATCGGCGAGCCGGGACAGGGGCTGCGGATGGCGCTGCGCACCCTCGTCTACGGACGCCTCGGCGTCGCCGCCGCCGGCGTCGGCATGGCCCAGGCGGCCCTCGACCTCGCCGTCTCCCACCTCCAGGAGCGCCGGCTCTTCGGCCGCCGCCTCGGCGAGTTCCAGCACTGGCAGTTCCGGATGGCCGAGCACGCCACCCACATCGAGTGCGCCCGCACGCTCTATCTCAAGGCGGCCGCGCGTCTCGACGCGGGAGCGGCGTTCCCCGAGCCCGAGGCGGCGATGGCGAAGTGGTACGCGACCTCGATGTCGGTCGACGTGGTTCGCGACTGCCTCCAGGTGTTCGGCGGCTACGGCTTCGTCCGCGAGCTCGCCGAGGGCGGGCGTCACTACGCGCTCGAGGCGCTCTACCGCGACGCCAAGATCGGGGAGATCTACGAGGGGGCGAACGAGATCCAGAAGTGGGTCATCGCCCGCACCCTGCTGGGCCGCGACCTCACCGGCTGACGGTCGCTATGCTCGGCCCCAGGCGTGCCGCGGGCACCGTTCGGGGGAGACGCCAGGTGGGGCGGTCGTCGGCCGCGACGGGGCAGTGGGGGAGGTACGAGCCGCCGTACTTCGACTTCGGCCTCGTCGAGACCGAGGTCACCCGCGGGCTCACCGATCCCGCCGGGGCGCTGCCCAAGCTGCTCCTGGTGTCGGCGCCGACCGGGTATGGCAAGACCGTCCTGCTGTCGACCCTCTACCGCACCCTCGAGGCCCGGGGCGCCCGCTGCGTCTGGGTGTCGCTCGACGACCGCGACACCGACCTCGACCACCTGCTCTCCCATCTCGAGGCGGCGCTCGGTACCGGCGCGCCCCGGGGAGGCCACCTCCTCGAGAGCGAGCCGCCCGCCGACGTCGACCGGCGCATCGAGCGGATCCTCGCCGCCCTCGAGAACGGGGACGGCGCCACCCTCTTCGTCGACAACCTCGGGTACTGCACCGCGCCCGAGGTCGAGCGGTTCGTCGACGCCGCGGTCTTCGGCACCGACCGGTCCGTCCGGCTGGTCGTCTCGACCGCCCAGCTCCCGCCCTTCGACCACGCCCGCGCCAAGCTCGAGGGGCGGTTGCGCGAGGTGTCGGCGGCGGAGCTGAGCCTCGACGCCGGGCAGATCGGCGAGCTGCTCACCGCCGGGGGCATGCCGCTCGACGCCGCGACGATCGAGCTGGTGCGGCGGCGCACCGAGGGCTGGCCCGCGGCGGTCCGCCTGCTCCAGATCATCCTCGCCTCCGACCACGACCCGATGCGCGCCCTCGCCCAGTTCTCGGGCTCCGACGTCGACCTGGCGTCGTGGCTGAACCGGCAGGTGCTCAAGGGGTTCGAGCCCGCACTCGTCGACTTCCTCGCCCGGATCGCCCCCCTGCGGACCTTCTCCGTCGACCTCTGCGGTCACGCCACCGGGGTCGCCGGCGCGGGCGCGCTCGTCGACCTGCTGGTCCGGCGCAACGTGCTCATCTTCCCGCTCGACCGCAACCGCACCTGGTTCCGCTTCCACGCGCTCTTCCGCGACTTCCTCATGGAGGAGTCGCGGCGGCGGCTGCCGGAGAGGGAGCGGGAGGAGATCTGTGCGCGTGCCGCGCAGTGGTGTCGCGAGGAGGGGAGCTGGCACGACGCCGTCGAGTACGCGATGGAGTCGCGCCGCTTCGCGCTCGCGCGGGAGATCCTCGACGAGTACGCGCCGACGATCGTCCGCGACCGCGGCGACCTCCACCTCTACATCACCTGGGCGGAAAGGCTGCTCGCGGCGCGCACCCAGCTCAGCGTCGACGCGGAGTGCTGGTACGTCTGGGCGCTCGTCTTCGCGCGCCGCTATGAGGAGGCGCAGCAGGCGGTCGGCAAGCTGGTCCGGCGGATGCAGTCACGCCCCGCGGCGGCGGAGTCCGAGGTCGAGGCGGAGCTGCGCGCGCGCGTCGACGTCGTCCGGGTGGCGATCGACATCTTCACCGACCGCCTTCCCCAGGCGCGCCGCCAGGGGGCGCGCTGGCTGAGCACCGACGCCGGCGCCGAGCCCTTCGACACCGCCACGGTGGCGTCGGCGATGGCGATCTCCGCGCTGGCCGACCACGCCTTCGCCGATGCCAAGCGGGCGATCCGCACCGCTCAGGCGGCGATCGCGCGGACCGGCAGCGAGTACGGGCATGCCTGGGTGGCGCTCCTCGACGCGCTGATCGACCTCCAGCAGGGAGCGGTGAACGTCGCCCTCCCCAACGTCGCCCAGGCGCTCACCCGCGGCCAGCGCGCGCTCGGCAGGGACGCGGGGATCGTCTCCACGGTCGCGCTCGTCCACGCCTCCTGTGCGCTCACCGCCGGCGCGCCGGACGAGGCGCGGGCGTCGCTCGAGCTCGGCCTCGAACGGGCGACGGCGCACGGCATCGTCGACACCACCGCGGCGGGCCTGCAGGCCGCGGTGACCCTCTGGTCCGGCGACGAGGGGTCGGCGTTCGCGCCGGCGGCGCTCGCCCGCCTCGCCCAGGACTACCCGCCCCGGCTGCGCCTGATGCTCGACTGCGCGGCCGTCCGCAGGCTGGTGCGGCTCGGCCGCGCCGGCGAGGCGCTCGAGGTCGCGCGCGGGGTGGGCATCGACCCCGAGACGGCCGAGGACCCGGCCGGCGAGGCGCGCAGGGCGATGCACGCCGCGGCCCGCGAGGCGGTCGACGCCGCCCGGCTCGAGCTCCTCATCGCCGGGGGCGACCAGCGCCGCGCGCGGACCCTCCTCGACCAGCAGCTGCGGGCGGCGACCCAGAGCGGGCGCCGGCCGCGGGTCGTCGAGCTCCACGTCGCCGCCGCCGCGATCTCGTACCAGACCGGGGACACCGCGGCGGCGGTGCGCTCGATGACCCGCGCCATCGCCGCCGCGGGACGTCGCCGCATCCTCCGTCCACTGCACGACCAGCTCGAGCTCGTCGGGACCCTGATCCAGGCGACCACCCCGCGGGACTGGGTCTTCGCCCTCCCCGAGGAGCTCGACCTCTTCGCCGAGCTGTGCCGGCAGGTCGGCGAGCCCGCATCACCCGCGGACGGATGGCCCGGTGGGAAGGGCACCGTCGCCGTCGACGCCCCCACCCAGCGCGAGCTCGAGCTGCTCACCCTGCTCAACGCCGGTCTGTCCAACCAGCAGATCGCCGACCGCCTCAGCGTCTCCGTCGCCACCGTGAAGTGGCACCTCTACAACCTCTACGCGAAGCTCGACGTGCGCAGCCGCTCGGCGGCGCTCGCGCGGGCACGGCAGCTCCGCCTGC
>VBHE01000257.1:0-2270 GCA_005889515.1 Chloroflexota bacterium
CGGAACCGGCGGTGCGCGTCAGCCAGGTGCTGGGGGTCGCCGCGATCCTCGCGGCCGCCCTGGCACTGCTGGTCTGGCGGATGGTTTGTCGCGGTCAGCTGCCTCTCGGCCTGGCGACGGCGTGGGTCGGGATCACCTTCACCGCCATCCTCCTCGAGGGCGGCGACTGGATGCCCGGGTTTCGGTTCGCCATCCCCGCCTATCCGTTCCTCGTCCTGCTCGCGGCGGTGGGGTTCGCACTTGTCCTCCGCCGTCTTCCCGCGCGCCCCCGAGCGCTCCGGCCTGCCACCGTCCCATGCGCCGTCGCCGTGCTGGCGCTGATCTCCGGCATGCAGATGCGCACCGTCGAGGAGCAGGTGCCCTGGCTGCGCCCGATCGTCCAGGTTGGCAGGGTGACCCCCGAGGCCTCGTACCGAGCCGTTGCCTCATGGCTCCAGGAGCACATTGCCGCCGGCTCCCTGGTCGCCATCGAGGAGGCCGGGCTGATCCCCTACTACGCGGACGACCTCCGCTACCTCGACCTCTTCGGCCTCACCGACGCCCGGCTTGCGCGCGCGCCCGGGCAGCCGCCGTTCGGGAAGGAGGACAACGCCTACGTGTTGGGGCGCCGGCCCGAGTATGTCCTGCTCTGGGAGGACGTCTACGCAGACGGCGCGCTCTTCGCGCCGCACGCCACGCTGCTGAGAGATCCCACCTTCGCCCAACGGTACCGCCTGCTCCTCACCCTTCCCCGCGGCCCGGCCGACCAGCGGGGCACGCGGTCGCGGTTCCTCGTGTACGGTCGCAAGGACTTCACGCCGGTGAGCCGGGGATGACGCCCTCACCGTGCCGCCCGCCAGACGGGGCGAACGCCACAGACCCCACGAACGTACAGAGCCGGACCAACGTGACTCCCGCGTCACATCAGTCGGGGGCTGTGGCTATTTTTCAACCGCTACCTGACGCTGATATCGTCGTCATCATGTCCGTTCTCACCCTCGACGACCTCCTCGTCCGCAACCAGCAGTGCTCGCAGCAGCTGCTCCTCGGTCGCACCGAGATCCAGTCGACGCTGGTCCCCACCCCGCCCTACATCATCCTCTCCTGTCTCGACATCTTCGACCGCCAGCCCGACATCCTCCGCGCCGTCGAGGCGCGCGTCGCCCCCGAGGAGCTGGGGCGCCGCGTCCGGCAGCCGGGCCACACCCGTGACCGCCGTGTTGGCGGGGTCGACATGCTCAACGTCTGGGCGCTCACCAGCCTCTACCTGTGGGGCCGCCAGTTCGGCATCGGTCTCGGCCTCTGGCGTCCGGGCGACCGGCTCGAGGACGTCGCCTACGTCCTCGACTTCACCCGCCGCGTGTGCCGCGGCTACCGCGACGACGGCGCCTTCGTCGCCTTCGAGGACATCGGCGGCCACAACCGCTGCGCGAGCCCGGAGCTGCTCGCGACCTTCTCCGACGCGCTGGAGCCGCTCGATGCCGACGGCCACGCCGCCCTGAAGCGGCTGAACGGCACCCTCTTCCTCTACACCTTCCTCGACAGCCTGGAGTGCCGCAAGAACACCTTCGACTCCGGCCCCTATCCCTCGTCGCATCCCGGCGAGGTCGTCCTGCTGCGCGACTACTACGCGATGGGCCCCGACGGCTACGCGTGGAGCGCCGCGGCGGCGGACGTGCCGTACCACAGCCTCACCCTGGCGATGTCGATCCGCGACACCGCGGTCGACATGGCGCCGTGGGCGACGCCGAGCTTCACGCCCGAGCAGTACATCGACCGGGTGACCCGGGCGGCGCTCTTCACCCGCGACTCCGGCGAGTGGCGGCGGATCCCTCTCGGCGAGGCGACCGCGATCGCCGACGCGACCCGCACAGCCCACATCCGGGTGTACCGCGACATCGCCTCCTGGGACCTGCAGCGGAAGATCATGTCCGGAGCCCTCTTCTACTTCACCGAGGGCACCCTCTCCTGGGCCTACGAGGCCGGGGTCGAGGGCCTGGACTGGTCGCTCTCGCCGCACGTCGACGAGTGCTTCCCGCGGATGACCGCCGAGACCGTCGGCGAGCTCTTCGGATCGCTCTTCGCCCCCTACTCGCCCACCACCGCCTGAGGCCGCTGAGATGACCGCAACCTCCACCGTGATCGGAACCGGCACCCCCACCTTTGCGACCGGTGCCGTCGACGGCGAGATCGTCCACGTCACCTCGCCGGTGGAGGTGCTCGACCTCCTCGACGACACCGCGCGGGTCGCCGGCCTGGTGCTCCTCATCGACGAGCCCGGTGCCACCTTC
>VBHE01000257.1:2403-12958 GCA_005889515.1 Chloroflexota bacterium
ACCTTCGAGGACGCCGAGCACGCCACCATCCGCGCGCTGAGCGCCGGCGCCTGAGGCACGGTGGCCCAGAACGCGCTCGGCTCCGACACGGCGCCGAAGACGGCGCGCGGGGCGTCGACGAGGGAGCGTCTGCTCCGCGCCGCCGAGTCGGTGTTCGCGGAGCACGGCTACTCGGGGACGCGCATCGCCGACATCGTCCACGCGGCGGGGGTGTCCCACGGCAACTTCTACCGCCACTTCCAGAACAAGGACGACGTCTTCGTCGCGGTGCTCGAGCCGCTTCTCGACGAGCTCGTCGAGCCCTTCGTCCGCGCCCTCGCCGAGGGCAGCGACGTGCTCGACTCGATGGTGCGGGTGAACACCGACTTCTTCGCGACCTACTCCCGCCACCGCCGCCTCTTCCCGCTGCTCCGCGAGGCGGCGGCGGTGAACCCCGACTTCACCGCGATGTGGCTGCGCATGCGCGACCGCTTCATCGGCCGGATCGGCGCCTGGCTCGAGGAGATCGGCGCCGCCCCGCCGGGAGCGGCGGCGGAGCCGCAGCTGCTCGCCCTGGCGCTCGGGGCGATGACCGAGCAGCTCGCCTACATCCAGATCGGCCCGTCTGGTACCGGGCCATCAGGAGTGACCGATGAACGACCCCGCCGCCCTGGCACCCCAGGAGTGGTCGACGCTCTGTGAGGTGCGCCTGCGCGGCAGCGTGCTCCGTCCCGCCCCCGGCCACACCGGGGAGCTGGAGCTGATGGGACTGGTGGTGCGCCGGGGCGACCTGGTCGCGATCACCGACGCCGGCCGCGCCGCCCACGCGGCCCGCGCGCGGCTCACCCCCGGCTCGCCCGAGGAGGCCGTGGTGCGCGAGGTGTACCAGCGCTTCGGCTCGCTCAACGCGCGCCTGCTCAAGCTCTGCACCGACTGGCAGCTGCGCCCCGGCGGCGTCCCCAACGACCACCATGACCCCGACTACGACATCCGCATCCTCGACCGCCTGGCGGCGACGCTCGACTGCGCGTGCGCGGAGCTCGACCGCCTCACCGCGGTGGACGGGCGGTTCGCGGGCTACGCCGGCCGCCTCGACCACGCGCTGCGCCGCGTCGACCGGGGCGAGCACGCCTGGGTCGCCTCGGTGACGTGCGACTCGGTCCACACCGTCTGGATGCTCTTCCACGAGGAGCTTCTCTGCGCCCTGGGGGTGTCCCGCGCCGACGAGCAGCCCGTCGTATGAGAGAGCAGGGGGGAACCATGATCGACACCGCCCCGCCCGCCGAGCTGACCGAGCGCGACGCGCTCCGCCACCGGCTGCCCGACCACCCCAGCGCCCGCGAGGCGATGTACTGGGTGATCTGCCTGCCCGAGGAGCGGCTCGGGATCTCGGTGTACGCGTACATCAAGCCCACGGGTGAGGCGACCCAGGTCGTGCTCGGCTGGGGACCGGAGCTGCGCACCGTGCTCCTCGACGAGATCCGTGACGCCCCCATCGTGGGCGACGACCTCGACGACTTCACCGTGGGACGGCTGCACATGCGCCAGCCCGACCCGCTGCGCACCTGGGAGGTGAGCTACGCGGGCGAGGAGCTGGAGCTCGACTTCCGCTTCAGCGGCATGCACCGCGCCTTCTCCTACTGGGAGAACCCCAACGGCAGCCCGCTCGCCTTCACCAGCCACAACCGGGTCGAGCAGTGCGGCACCGTCGAGGGGACCCTGCGCCGGAACGGCCGCACCGTCGGCTTCCGCACCACCGGGCACCACGACCACTCCTGGGGGATGCGCGACTGGGCGGCGATGATGCACTACAAGTGGATCGCGGCCCAGGCGGGCGACGATCTCGCGGTGCACGCCACCCAGGTGATCTGGCGCGGACGGGTGATGGTCAACGGCTACGTGTACCGCGACGGCCTGCTCTCGCCGCTCGTCGACGCGCGCTTCGACGGCTCCTACGAGTCCGACCTGCATCCGCGCACGGTCGAGCTCGAGCTGCGCGACGCCGCCGGCCGGCTGACCCACGCCCGCGGCGAGCGCTTCGGCGGGACCGTCTTCCCGTTCCCCGGGGTCGAGCTCACCGAGACCGGCTGCCGCTTCGAGATCGAGGGCCGGCCGGGGGTCGGCCTCTGCGAGATGCTCTGGCCGGAGGGGTACCGCTCCCACCTGGAGACGACCTGGGGTCACCTCGGTGGCCGCTGAGCGGCCGCGCGCCCTCCTCCTCGACTACGCCGGCGTCCTGACCGTCCCCATCGGCGAGGCGCTCGCCGCGGTCTGCGACTCCGAGGGGATCGACCCGGACTCGGTGCGGGACGGCGCCGACATCGCCGCCCTCGAGACCGGGCGGATGCCGCTGGCGGAGTTCGAGGCCGCCTTCGCGTCGCGGCTGCGCTCGCGTCCGGGGGCGCCGCCGCCGGTCGCCGACGGCCTGGTGGGGAGGATGTTCGCGGTGCTCCCGCCCAACCCGCGGATGGCGGCCGCGGCTCGCAGGCTGCGCGCCGCGGGGGTGCGCACCGCCCTGCTCACCAACACCTGGGGCGGGGCCGAGGGCCACGACACCGCCGAGCTCGCCGAGCTCTTCGACGTCCTGGTCCTCTCCCACGAGGTGGGGCTGCGCAAGCCCGACCCCGAGGTCTACGCCCTCGCCGCCGAGCGGCTCGGGGTCCGGGCGGGCGCCTGCGTGGTCGTCGACGACCTCATCACCAACGTCATCGGCGCTCAGGAGGCGGGCATGCGCGCGGTCCTCCACCAGGACGACGCCACCACGATCGCCGAGCTCGAGGAGCTCTTCGGGGTGCCCGCCACGGCCCGGTGATGAGGCGGTTGCCCACCCCCCGCCGGGCCCGCTACACTCCCGAACATCCGTGCGTAGCCAGTCCCGCCCCGCGCACCCCACTCGCCTTCTCAAGGGTGCGCGGGGATGAGACCGGCCCCCCGCCGCTGGGTGGAGAGCGCGGCGCCGCCGCTCCCCGGGCTGCCGTCGGTGCTCGGCACCGTGCTCGCCGCCCGTGGCCACGACGCCGCGGCGGCGGCCGCGCTCCTCGACCACGGAGGCGAGGTCCACGACCCGTTCGCCCTCGCCGGGATGCCGGAGGCGGTGTGCGTCGTCGGCGTCGCCGTCGCCGAGCGCACCCCGATCGCGGTGTACGGCGACTATGACGCCGACGGGGTCACCGCCTGCGCGATGCTGACCCTGGCCCTGCGCGCCGCGGGCGCCGACGTCGTCCCCTACATCCCCAACCGCATGACCGAGGGCTACGGCCTCCACGGGCCCGCCCTCGAGGAGCTCGCCGCCCGCGGTGTGGGCTGCGTCGTCACCGTCGACTGCGGCACCAGCAGCGTCGACGTCGCCGCCGGCCGCCCGGCGGGGATGCGGCTGGTGATCACCGACCACCACCTCCCCCTCGCCCCCGGTGGCGGGGAGGTCGCCCTGCCCGAGGTGGACGCCCTCGTCAACCCCAAGCGCCCGGACTGCACCTACCCGTTCGACGCCCTCGCGGGGGCGGGGGTGGCCTGGAAGCTCCTCGCCGCGCTCGAGGCCGAGGGGGTCGTCCCGGCGGGGAGCGCCGACGCATCCCTCGGCCTCGCCGCCCTCGGCACCGTGGCCGACATGATGCCGCTGCGCGGTGAGAACCGCCTGATCGTCCGGCGCGGGCTCGAGGCGCTCGCCGCCTCCCCGTCGCCGGGGCTCGCCGCGCTCTGCGCCGCCGCGGGGGTGCGGGGCCCGCTCCGTGCCGCCGATCTCGCCTTCGGGCTCGCGCCGCGGATCAACGCCGCCGGCCGGATGGAGGATGCCGAGCTCGCCCTGCGCCTGCTCCTCGCCGCCTCGACCGCCGAGGCCGAGCCGATCGCCGGCCGGCTCCAGGGGCAGAACGTCGACCGCCAGGCGGCGGTGGCCCGGGCCATGGTCGAGGCCGAGGAGCGGGTGGCGGAGATCCCCGACGACGCTCCCGCGATCGTCCTCGGCGACGCCCGCTGGCCGATGGGGATCGTCGGCCTGGTCGCGGGGAGGCTCGCCGAGCGCTACTCGCGACCGACCTTCATCTGCAGCCTCGAGGGCGAGGAGGCCAAGGGCTCGGCCCGCTCGGTCCGGGGCGTCCACCTCGTCCGCGCCCTCGGCGTGGCGTCGGACTGCCTGCTCCGCTACGGGGGCCATGCCGTCGCGGCCGGCTTCAGCCTCGACCCCGGGCGTCTCGGCGAGTTCGGAGACCGGGTGAGCGCGGCGGTGGCGGAGCAGCTCGGCGACGCCCCTCGCGAGCGCCTCCACCACGTCGAGGCGACGGTCTCGATCGCCGACCTCGTCCCCGAGCTCTGCGCCGAGCTCGCGCTGCTCGAGCCCTGCGGCCAGGGCAACCCCGAGCCGCTGCTCTGCCTGCGCGGCGCGACCGTCGTCGGGGCGTCGAGCTTCGGCGCCAGCCGCCAGCACCTCAAGGTGAACCTCACCGACGCCGGCGGCCGGGTGATCGAGGCGGTCGCCTTCCACAAGCCCGGGCTCGCCGCCCACCTCCCCCCCGGCCGTCGCGTCGACGCCCTCTTCGGCGCCGACCTCGACCGCTGGGACGGGGTCGAGCGGGTCCGCCTGCGCCTGCGCGACCTGCGTCCCGCCCGCGAGGCCCTCGCCGCCGCCGGGTAGACACGCTCGCGGAGATCGGCGCGCGACCGTCATCGTGATGTGACCGCGGTGAACCGGATCCCGCATCGGGGGCACGCGACCCTGCGGCTGAGATGCCCCCCAGCCGCTCAGTCGTCGCCCTGCTCGCCGCCGCGGCCGCCCTCGCCGCCGGCGTGGCGAACACCGCGGCCCCGGCGGGCGGGCCGGTGCGCGCTCTCGCCGCGGGCACGCCGATCCGCGCCACGGCCCCCCCGGTGGCGCAGGCCAGCCCCGAGGCCACACCCGCGCCGGCGGCCACGCCCACCCCCCTCCCCACGCCGGCGCCCGCCGGCCCCATCGTGGCCCTGGGCGACAGCCTCACCTACAGCTACGGGACCGGGGTGACGACGGAGTTCTTCGGGCCCGCCCCTGCCCACAGCTATCCCTGGGACATGGCCCGCGACCTCGGCGTCCCGGTGGTCAACGCGGGCGTCAGCGGCACCACCGCAGCCGAGGTCCTCGACCCGGCGTCCCAGCCGGAGCCGCGCCCGACGGACCTCCGGCTCCCCGCCCTGCTCGCCCTCCATCCCCGGCTGATGGTGGTCGGGTTCGGCACCAACGAGGCGGCCAACCTCGGCTGGCCGGTCGCCCGGACGGTGACGAGCTTCCGCGAGCTCCTCGACCGGATCGCCGCGGCCGGTGTGCCGATCGTCCTCGTGGGAACCCACGTCGACTGCACCGTCGAGCCGTGCGCCGGTTCGGAGAGGCCCGCCGGCACGCCGCCTCAGGTCTACACCAGCGCCGCCCTGGTGCTCGACGTCGAGCACGGTTTCACCGCGGCGGACATGACCGACTGGATCCACTGCACCGCGCGGGGCTACCAGCTGATGGCCGATCGCATCGAGGCCGCGGTGCGGTCGAAGCTCGCCCGAGCGAGCGATCTCGCGGTCATCATTCCGCGACCGTCCCGGGTCGGCGCCGTTACCGTCCCGTCCACAGCCTCCACGCAGGGTTTGAGGGATGCGTCCGCTGACCGCCACCGCCGTGCTCGGCGCCCTCTTCGGCGTCGTCAGCGCGCTCGCGGTCCAGGGCACCGAGGCCTACACCGCAGCACCCGCGGCGGTGCTGGCCCAGCTGCCACTTCCCGCCCCGACCCCCGACCCGACCCCGGGACCGACCCCGGCCCCCACCCCTGTGCCGACGCCGACGCCCACCCCTGTGCCGACGCCGACGCCCACCCCGGCAGCGAGTGGTCCGATCGTGGCCCTGGGCGACAGCCTCACCTATTCATGGGGGAACGGGGTGACCCAGGCGTACTTCGGGCCCGCTCCGGCTCACAGCTACCCGTGGGACATGCAGCAGGACCTCGGCATCCCCGTGGTCAACGCGGGGGTCAGCGGGACGAGCGCCGCCGGCATGTTCGACCCCGCCATCGACGGCAACCACCGCCCGGCCAGCCTCATGCTCCCCGCCCTGCTCGCCCTCCACCCCCGGCTGATGGTCGTGGGGTTCGGCACCGTCGAGGCCGCTCGTGACGTCCCGATCGCCCAGACGAGCGCCGACCTCGACCGGGTGCTCCGCGTGATCGCCGCCGCGCATGTGCCCATCGTGCTCATGGGCACCCACGTGGACTGCACCGTCAACCCGTGCTATCCCAACGCGCCGGGGAGGGGCCCCCAGGTCTACACCACCGCCTGGGACACGGCGCTGAGCGCGCTCGCCACGAAGTACCACGCCGGCCTGCTGCTCGACGTCGAGAAGGGTCTCCTCCCGGCGGACAAGACCGACTGGCTGCACTGCACCGCCTCGGGCTACCAGAAGATCGCGGACCGGGTCGAGGTCGCGCTGCGGGCGAGGCTCGCCGCGGGCTGAGCCTCCCCGGCTCAGAAGAGGTGGAGGGCCGAGCCGGGGACGTTCGCCGCCGCGGTGGCGTCGGGGATGAGGATCCCGAAGGCGATGTAGCGGTGGTCGTAGCCGAAGCTCGAGCCGCGGTGGAAGGTGCCGGTGCAGGTGATGATGCTGATCCGGCTCACCGCGTCGGCGGCGAGGTTGCGCTGACTGGGGTCGCCGTTGTACGCGGCCTCGCCGTAGAGCCGCATCAGCAGGTCGGGTGAGTTGGCCTGCGCGAAGCTGTACACGGCGGCGTCGGTGATCCGGTAGCGGGACCTCGCGCCGTCGCGGCTGTCGTCGAGCTCGACGACGTCTCCGACCTTGAGGTCGCGGACGTTCCAGAACGCGCCGGGGCGGCCGAGGACGTCGTCGACGTGGCCGGCGATGGTGGTGGTCCCCTGCGCACCCGGCTCGGAGCCGCCGCGATACCAGAAGGTCTCGTGCCAGAGGGGCGAGCTCGCCGGGCCCTCGGGGGCGTCCATCGCCCCGGTCGGGGTGCGGCCCACCGCGAGGACCGGGGCGTCGATCCCCACCGACGGGGCGACGAAGCGGAGCGGGACCGGCGCCGGCGGGGCGCTGAGGGCCATCGCCGGGTCGACGAGCGGCGGCGGTGCGGGCGCGGGCGTGGGGAAGTACGGCAGCGGCGCCGGCGCCGGCGCCTGCACCCGGGGGACGGTCGCGGTGACGGTCCTCGCATCCTGCGGCTGCCCGCATCCGGCGAGCGCCAGGGTGGACACCGTCGCGACCATCACCCGCGTCCACGCGGTTCCCCTCATGGCGCCATGGTACGGGCTCCCGGAAGGTTTTGCGGGTGCCTGTGACGCGTTCTTCCTTTACAGCTTCCGCCACCGGTGCTAGCGTCACAGCGGGCCGGGGTCCGGTACGCGGGGGGGCCGCCGCCTACCCAACGCCGAGTCCGGAGACACGCATGATCGACGAGGTTCGACTCCCCCGGCTGGTTGTGGCCGGCGTCAGCTCGGGCACGGGCAAGACGACGGTGACGCTCGGCCTGGTCGCCGCTCTGCGCCGCCGCGGCCGCAGCGTGCAGACCTACAAGGTCGGCCCGGGGTTCCTCGACTGTGCGTACCTGGCCCACGCCCGCGGCCGTCCCTGCCGCAACCTCGACGCGTGGATGCTCGGCGACGAGGGCGTCCGCCGCTCGCTCGCCCGCGGGGCGATCGACTCCGACTGCGCGGTCGTCGAGGGCGCGAACGGCATCTACGACGGCCACGGTCGCGGACCCGACGAGGAGCGCGGCGCATATCCGTTCCCGGGGAGCACCGCGGAGCTGGCACGGATCGCACGCTGTCCGGTGATCCTCGTGATCGACGCCGCCGCGATGGGCGAGACCGCTGCCGCGATCGCCCTCGGCGTCCGCCAGCTCGACCCCCGCCTGCGGCTGCTCGGGGTCGTGCTCAACAACGTCGCCAGCGACCATCACCGCCGCCTCATCGAGGACGCGATCTGGGGCTACGCGACCCTGCCGGTCCTGGGGGCTCTCCCCGCGGACAAGGCGATCGGCATCCCCGAGCTCCACATGGGGCTGCTCCCCGTCGCCCAGGCGCCCCGCATCGACGCCGCCATCGAACGGGTCGCGGACGCCGTCGAGCGCCATTGCGACCTCGAGCTCATCGAGCGGCTCATGGCCGCGGCGGAGCCGCTGCCCGCATTCACCGCCGCCGCGAAGCCCTGCGGCGACGACGGCGACTGCGTGCGCCTCGGGGTCGCCTACGACGACGCCTTCTGCTTCTACTACCCCGAGAACCTCGAGCTGCTCCAGGAGGCGGGCGCGGAGATCGTCCCCTTCTCGCCGCTCGACGAGACCCTGCCCCGCGAGCTCGACGGCCTCTACCTCGGCGGCGGCTTCTCCGACGTCTTCGCCGCCCGGCTGAGCTCCAACCACAGCCTCTTCGAGGCCCTCCATCGCGCCCATGCGCAGGGGATGCCGATCTACGCGGAGTGCGGCGGGCTGATGCTCCTGGGGCGCTCGCTGCGCACCGCCGACGGAACCGTCCACGACATGGCCGGCCTGGTGCCGGTCGAGGTCGCCACCCGCTCGGCGACGCCGAAGGCCGGCTACCGCACGCTTCGATTGCTCGAGGACTGCATGCTCGGCAGCGCCGGCGCCCGGCTGCGCGGCCACGAGTACCACGCCTGCTCGCTGGTCGGCCCGGGGACGATCGAGGGCAGCCGTCCGCGACCGACCTGGTCGGTGCACGACTCCGACGGCGAGCCGCTCGGCTGCGAGGGCTGGGTGGAGGGCGACCTCGTCGCATCGTTTCTCAACCTCCACTTCGGCCAGGATCCGAGCCTCGCCGAGCGCCTGGTCTGGCGGATGCGCGAGACCCGCCGCGCCCGCCGCGGTGAGGGCATGGTCCCCGCGTGAGCCGGGGCCGACCGCGTTGAGCGTGTGAGGGGTGTACGCTCAGCGGGATGGCTAGCCTTCCTCAGACCGTCGGCGACCTGCGGCGTTCGGAGTACGGCGTGGCCTCCGTCAAGGCGGAGCTGCGCCGCAACCTGATCCGCAAGCTCGGCTCCGGCGAGCCGCTCTTCCCCGGAATCCGGGGCTACGACGACACCGTTCTCCCCCAGCTGGAGAACGCCATCCTCGCCGGCCAGGACATCGTCCTGCTCGGTGAGCGCGGCCAGGCCAAGTCCCGGCTGGTGCGCGCTCTCTCCTCGCTGCTCGACGAGCACATCCCCGCGATCTCCGGGTGCGAGATCAACGACGACCCCTACAACCCGATCTGCCGCCGCTGCCGCGACCTCGTCGCCGACCACGGCGACGAGACCCAGATCACCTGGCTCGGGCGCGAGCGCCGCTACTCGGAGAAGCTCGCCACCCCGGACACGAGCATCGCCGACCTCATCGGTGAGGTCGATCCCATCCGCGTCGCCGAGGGTCGCTATCTCAGCGACGAGCTCACCATCCACTTCGGCCTGGTGCCGCGGACCAACCGCGGGATCTTCGCCATCAACGAGCTCCCCGACCTCGCCGAGCGCATCCAGGTGGGCCTGCTCAACGTCATCGAGGAGCGCGACGTCCAGATCCGCGGATACCGCATCCGGCTGCCGCTCGACGTCTACGTGGTGGCCACCGCCAACCCCGAGGACTACACCAACCGCGGGCGGATCATCACCCCGCTCAAGGACCGCTTCGGGGCGCAGATCCGCACCCACTATCCGCGCTCCCTCGAGCACGAGATCGCCATCGTCGAGCAGGAGCACACCGTCTTCGAGGACTCGCCGGCCGAGGTGCGCGTGCCCGCCTACATGAAGGAGATCATCGCCGAGATCACCCACCTGGCCCGGCGCAGCCCCCAGGTCAACCAGCGCAGCGGGGTCTCGGTTCGGGTCAGCATCGCCAACTACGAGAACCTCTCGAGCAACGCGCTGCGGCGCGCCATCCGCCGGGGGGAGAAGGAGGCGGTGCCGCGGATCAGCGACCTGCCCTCGCTGGTGGCGTCGAGCTCGGGAAAGCTGGAGCTCGAGACCTGGGAGGAGGGCGACGACACCGCCGTCCTCGAGAAGATCATCCGCACCGCGACCAGCAACGTCTTCCGCCGCCACTTCACCGTGCAGGAGTTCGCCGACGTGGTGCAGCGCTTCGACCGCAGCGGGTTCACCGTCGAGGTCAGCGACAACGCCGCCTCCGAGACCTACACCTCGGTGGTGCGCGAGCTCGGCGGGCTCGAGCGGGTGCTCGGCAAGCTCGAGGAGCCCTCGACCCCCGCCACCCAGGCGGCGGCGCTCGAGTTCGTGCTCGAGGGCCTGCACCTCAGCAAGCGCCTCAACAAGACGCCGGTCGACGGCAGCGCGATCTACGGCGGATGAGCAACCCCGACTTCCGGCCGCGTCGCTTCACCTCCTGGGACGGGACCCAGGACCCCCTCGGCCCCGACGTCGAGGAGCTCTTCTCGCGGCTGAGCGAGGACGTGTTCCACGGCTGGGACTTCGAGTCCGCGCTGCGCCGGCTGCTGAGCCAGGGCTGGCGCGACCGCGGGGGGCGGCGGCTGCTCGGGCTCGAGGAGATGATGGAGCAGCTCCGCCGCCGCCGCCAGCAGCAGCTCGAGCGCTTCAATCTCGACGGCATCTTCA
>VBHE01000257.1:13056-13531 GCA_005889515.1 Chloroflexota bacterium
GCGCCATCCGCGAGCTCCAGCAGTACGAGTTCATGGACCCGCGCGCCGAGCACGCGTTCCAGAAGCTGCTCGAGGACCTCAAGAAGGGGATCGTCGACACCCACTTCAAGGAGATGTCCGAGCGGCTGAAGCAGATGTCCGGCCAGGACATGTCGATGCTGCGGGAGATGATCCACGACCTCAACGCGCTGATGCGCGAGCGCCTCGAGGGCATCCCGCCGGAGCAGCTCCAGAGTCACTACCAGGCCTTTCTGCGCAGGTGGGGGCGGATGTTCCCCGACGCCCCCGCCACCTTCGAGGAGTTCCTCGAGCAGCTCCAGCGCCAGCTCGCCCGGATGGACTCGCTGATGCAGTCGCTCTCCCCGGAGATGCGCCGCCAGCTCGGCGACCTCATGGAGTCGGTGTTCGGCGACGCCGAGCTGCAGGCCGAGCTCTCCCAGCTCGCCGGGGCGCTCGAGCTGCTCTCGCCGCGGCA
>VBHE01000258.1 GCA_005889515.1 Chloroflexota bacterium
CGCTGAGCAGCATCCCGCTGGGCACGACCATCCACAACATCGAGCTCACCCTCGGCAGGGGCGGCAAGATGGTGCGCAGCGCCGGCACCGCCGCCCAGCTGCTCGCCAAGGACGGCCCGATGGCCACCCTGCGCATGCCCAGTGGGGAGATGCGCCGGGTGGACATCCGCTGCTCGGCGACCATCGGCCAGGTGGCCAACGTCGAGCACGCCAACATCAATATCGGCAAGGCCGGGAAGATGCGCTGGCGCGGCTTCCGCCCGTCGGTCCGGGGCATGACGATGAACCCCTTCGACCATCCCCACGGGGGCGGTGAGGGCCGCAGCGGCGCCGGCGGCCATCCCCAGACCCCCTGGGGCAAGCCCGCGCTGGGGCATCGCACCCGGCACAACAAGTCGACGGACCGCATGATCGTGCGGCGCCGGAGCAAGTAGGAAACGGCGAGCATGAGAGCAGCAGAGAGGTACCGGTCATGAGCCGGTCGACGCGCAAGGGTCCGTTCTGCGACGAGCACCTGCTCCGCAAGGTGCAGGTGCTGAACAGCACCCGGGAGAAGAAGGTCATCAAGACCTGGTCGCGCCGCAGCGACGTCTTCCCGGAGATGGTGGGGCACACCATCGCGGTGCACGACGGGCGCAAGCACGTGCCCGTCTTCATCACCGAGACCATGGTCGGCCACAAGCTCGGCGAGTTCGCCGTGACCCGCAGGTTCCGCGGTCACGGCCATCACACCGAGCGCAGCGCGGCGCTGAAGTAGCCATGGAGGTCGTCGCCACCGCCAAGTGGGTGCGCACCACCGCACGCAAGGGCCGGCTCGTCGCCGCCACCGTCGAGGGACTGCCCGTCGGCGATGCTCTGACCATCCTCGCCTTCACCCCGCGGGCCGCGGCCATCGAGGTCGCCAAGGTCATCAAGTCCGCTGCCGCGAACGCCGAGCACAACTACAACCTCGACGTCTCGACGCTGCGGGTCAGCCGCATCGAGATCGACGGCGCGACGGTGATCAAGCGGTTCCGGCCGCGCGCCCAGGGGCGCGCGTTCAGCATCCTCAAGCGCACCTGCCACCTGCGCGCCGTGGTCAGCGACGACACCGCGCTGGCCCAGCAGCGGCAGCGGCGGCGCCGCGCCCCCGCGGCCGAGGCGGCCCCCGCGCCCAAGCCCACCCCGGCCCCGGAGCGCCGCCCGGCGCGTGCGCCCCGGGCGAGGAAGACGGCGACCGTAGAGGAAAAGACCACCGCCGCGGCGGCGGCCGAGGCGGAGACAGAAGAGTAAATGGGTCAGAAGGTCAACCCCGTCGGCTTCCGGCTCGGCGTCTACCGGAACTGGGACGCCCGCTGGTACGCGGACAAGGACTACACCAAGCTCCTCCACGAGGACCTGGCGATGCGCCGGCTGATCACCGGCCGGCTGCGCAATGCCGGGCTGGCGCGGATCGAGACCGAGCGCAGCGCCAATCAGCTGACGATCATCATCCAGACCGCCAAGCCGGGCATCGTGATCGGCAAGCAGGGCGCCTCGGTGGACGCGCTCCGCGACGAGCTGGAGCGGATCAGCGGCAAGAAGGTCCGCGTCACCATCCATGAGATCAAGTCCCCGGAGGTCGACGCCAAGCTCGTCGCCGAGAGCGTGGCCTCGCAGCTCGAGAAGCGCATCGCCTTCCGGCGGGCGATCAAGCAGTCGATCATGCGCACCATGCGCGCCGGCGCCAAGGGCGTGAAGATCCAGGTGTCGGGGCGGCTCGGCGGCTCGGAGATGTCCCGCCGCGAGTGGGACCGCGACGGCCGCGTGCCCCTGCACACCCTGCGCGCGAACATCGATTACGGCCAGGCGGAGGCGCGCACCACCTTCGGACGCATCGGCGTCACCGTCTGGATCTACAAGGGCGATTTCGTCACCGCCACCGGCGAGCCGATCCTCCCCGGCGGCGACGGCCGGGGTCGCGAGGAAGGTGGCGACGGCGCGCCCGAGCGGGGTCGGCGCACGCCCGCAGCGCGCGCCGAGGGCGCCGCGGCGCGTCCCGAGCCGGCCCGCCCGGCCGAGCCCCGCGCCCCCGCCGCCGAGCCGGTGGCCGCTGTCCCGGCACCCGCACCCGCGCCGGCCCCGGCCGCGCCCGCAGCGGTCGAGCCCGAGCCCGAGCCCGAGCCCGAGCCCGAGGCGGTCGCCGTGGTCGAGGTCGAGGACGACGTCGGGACCGAGGACGTCGCCGACGAGATCGTCGACGACCTTCCGGACGAGCTCGCCGACATCGACATCTCCGGCGTCGACATCCCCGACCCCGACGCGGTCCCGAGCGGTCCGGAGGTCGGTCCCAAGCGGGCCCCGGCACGCCGCAAGCCGGCCGCGCCGCGCAAGCCCGGACCCGCCAAGGCCCGCGAGGCCGTGGAGCCCGAGGTGGAGGAGGAGTGACGCCATGCTGATGCCGAAGCGCACCAAGCATCGCAAGATCCACCGCGGCCACCGGCGCGGCGCCGCCCAGCGGGGCAGCCACATCGCCTTCGGGACCTACGGTCTCCAGGCGCTCGAGGCCTCGTGGATCACCAACCGCCAGATCGAGTCCGCGCGACGCGCGATGACCCGTCACGTCCGCCGCGGCGGCCAGATCTGGATCCGCATCTTCCCCGACCACTCCTACACCAAGAAGCCCGCCGAGACCCGCATGGGCAGCGGCAAGGGCTCGCCCGAGGGCTGGGTGGCGGTGGTGAAGCCGGGGCGGGTGCTCTTCGAGATGTCCGGGGTCACCGAGGAGGTGGCCAAGGAGGCGATGCGGCTGGCGGCGCACAAGCTCCCCATCCGCACCCACTTCCTGATCAAGGCGGAGCCCGGCGCGGTGGAGACGGCGTCGTGACCAAGCAGGCGCAGCGGCTCGAGGAGCTGCGGGCGATGGCCCCCGAGGAGCTGGAGGCGCATATGCGCCAGCAGCGCCGGCGGCTCTTCGAGGTGCGCTTCCAGCAGGCCACCGGCCAGGTGGAGGACCACCAGCAGATCGGAGCGCTGCGTCGCGAGATCGCCCAGGCGATGACCGTGCAGATCGAGACCCGGCGCGCCGCCGAGCGCGGCGACGACGAGGGGGAGGAGGACGCGTGAGCAGCGTGGCAGGAACCCCGGGCGCTGCGGCGCACCCCCGCGGCCGGCGCAAGGTCCGCGAGGGGGTGGTGGCGAGCAGCGCCATGAACAAGACCGTGGTCGTCGTCATCGAGGAGCTCAAGCCGCACCCGCTCTACAAGAAGGTGGTGCGGCACCGGGTGCGCTTCAAGGCGCACGACGAGCAGAACAGCTGCGCGGTGGGTGACCGGGTGCGCGTCGCCGAGACCCGGCCGCTCTCCAAGGACAAGCGCTGGCGGGTCGACGAGATCCTCGAGAAGGCGAAGTAGGGGCGCGTCGACGTGATCCAGCAGGAGACCATCCTCAAGGTTGCCGACAACAGCGGGGCGCGTGAGCTGCTCTGCATCCGCGTGCTCGGCGGCAGCTACCGCAAGTACGCCTCGGTGGGCGACATCATCATCGGCACCGTCAAGGTGGCCCAGCCCAACGCCCAGGTCAAGAAGGGCGACGTGGTGCGCGCCGTGGTGGTGCGGGTGAGCAAGGAGTACCACCGCACCGACGGCAGCAACATCCGCTTCGACGAGAACGCCGCGGTGCTGATCACCCCGCAGGGCAGCCCGCGCGGCACCCGCATCTTCGGCCCCGTCGCGCGCGAGCTCCGCGAGCGCAACTTCATGAAGATCGTCAGCCTCGCACCGGAGGTGCTCTGATGGCCGCGCGTCGCACCCCCGAGCAGCGCCGGCGGACCAACCTGCGCCGCCAGGGATGGGCCCACGGCGAGGACCGGCCGCTCGACATCCGCACCGGTGACACCGTGGTGGTGCTCGCCGGCAAGGACAAGGACAAGCGTGGCGTCGTCGAGCGCACCATCCCCGAGGACCAGCGGATCGTGGTGGGCGGGGTGAACATCCTCAAGCGCCACACCCGCGCCGGCGTCCGGGGCAACATGCAGGGCGGCGTGATCGACTTCAGCGCACCGATCGCGTACAGCAACGTGATGCTCGTCTGCAACCGCTGCGACAAGCCGACCCGGATCAGCAGGGCCCTCCAGTTGGACGGCACCTACGCGATCGTCTGCAAGAAGTGCGGCGAGATCTACGAGAGGACGTCGGTCTGATGGCGCTCGCAAGTCCCGTCGAGAAGCAGCGCCTCGCGCAGCGCTACCAGGACGAGGTCGTCCCCGCCCTGGTCAAGGAGTTCCGCTACGCCAATGCCATGGAGGTCCCCCGCCTGGAGAAGGCGGTGGTCAACATCGGCATGGGTGAGGCGATCCAGAACGGCCGGGCCATCGACGCGGCGAGCGCCGACATCCGGCAGATCACCGGTCAGCAGCCCATCGTCATCCGGGCGAGGAAGTCGGTCGCCGCCTTCAAGCTGCGCGAGGGGATGCCCATCGGCATCAAGGTGACCCTGCGCAGCCGGCGGATGTACGACTTCCTCGACAAGCTGATCAACGTCGC
>VBHE01000259.1 GCA_005889515.1 Chloroflexota bacterium
CATCGCCGGGCACACCATCCCGGTCCTCGGCGAGACCGCGCTCCTGCTCGGCTTCGGCCTGGCGATGCTCGGCCTCGGCGTCTACGGCTTCCGCCGCCGCGACTAGATGACCCGGCCGGGGCCTCCGGCCGCGCTCTGGTACTCGAGTCCGGCTCCGGCCCACGCCTCCATCCCCCCGGCGACGTTGGCGACCCGCAGGCCGAGCCGGGTGAGGTAGGCCGTGGCCTGGAGGCTGCGGCCGCCGACCCGGCAGACCGCCAGCCAGTCGGCGTCGCGGTCGAGCTCGGCGGCCCGGCCGGGAAGCTGCATGAGGGGGACGTGCACCGCCCCGGAGATGTGCCCGGCGGCGAACTCGTCGTCCTCGCGGACGTCGAGGATGCGGTGGCCGTTCGTACGGAGGCGGTCGGCCTCGACGACCGAGACCTCGGAGATGCCGGGCATGCCCCAGATCCTACCGGGGGTGGGGGGATGCGGGTCGTCCCCGCCAGGAGGCCGCGAGGAGACGCTCGCGGCCCCGGCGAGGAGGAAGCAGGCGGCCCGCCATAGGACCCGCTAGCGGTTCTCGACCTCCAGCGGCGTCGTGAGGACCTCCCCGCATCGCAGGCAGTGACCCACCAGCCGGTCGCCCACCTCACTGATCACGCGGCGACGGCACTCACACCGCGGACAGGCGACGAGGCGGCGATGGCCTTCGGTCTCGGGGATGACGACGGCGAGCTGAGCCATGGCGCAAGGGTAGGGCGGCCCGGGGTCGCCGGGCGACGGCCCCGGCGCACAGAACGCCGGGGCGCCGGCTTGTGCGAGCCGTCGTGCGACACCGGTGGCGCACGTCGAGGGTTCGACCGTACCCAGGTTGTAAACGGCGCCTCGAGCCTGCACGATGGTTGAACCGTGAAGAGGGCGGGTGAGCGTGGCGAGCAGAAGGGATCGGCCCCCGTCGGGATCGACCTCGGGGTCCCGGGGTGCGAGCACGCCGTCGAGATCGGCCGGGGCGGCTTCGGCGCCGTCTATCGCGCCTGGCAGCCCGAGTTCGGCCGTACCGTCGCCGTCAAGGTCCTCGGCCAGGCGGGGATCGAGGGCGAGGCCCGCCGCCGGCTGGCCCGTGAGCTGCGGGCGATGGGGGCGCTCTCCGGCCACCCCCACATCGTCACCGTCCACTCCGCCGGCTTCACCGGGATGGGCAACCCCTACCTGGTGATGGGCTTCGAGCCCTCAGGGACGCTCGCCGACCGGCTTCGCCGGTCCGGTCCGATGCCCTGGGAGGAGGCGGTGCTCGCCGGGATCCGGATCTCCGGCGCGCTCGAGACCGCCCATCGCGCCGGGCTGCTCCACCGCGACGTCAAGCCCGAGAACGTGCTCCTCTCCGCCTTCGGAGAGCCCAAGCTCGCCGACTTCGGCGTCGCCCAGCTCCAGGGCGCGGCGGCGACCCGGGGGGACGCGCTGGTGGCGAGCATCCCTCACGCGGCGCCCGAGCTCCTCGGCGGCGGGCGCCCCTCGGTCGCCAGCGACGTCTATGCCCTCGCCTCGACCGTGTACACGCTGATCCGGGGCCGGCCGGCGTTCGCCGGCGACGCGGCCGGAGACCCCGACAGCCTGGCGATGATCGCCCGGATCGGGACCAGGCCGGTGCCCGACCTCCGTTCGAGCGGGGTGCCCGAGGCGCTCTGCGAGGTGCTCGAGCGGGCGATGGCGAAGAGCCCCGAGGACCGGCCGCGCTCGGCGCTCGAGCTCGGGCTCGAGCTGCGCGGAGCCGCCCGCGCCGGCGGCGCGGTCCTCTCCGAACCGCTGGTCCTCGACGTCGACCGCGGCGCGGACGTCGAGCTGATCGGGGCCGCCTCGCCGCGTCGAGACCGCCCGGGGGTCGCGGTGGTGACCGGGAGCACCCGGGAGCCCCGGCGGCGCCCGGGGCGCCGCAACCTGGCGCTGGCGGCGTCGGCGGGCGTCCTCGCGGTGGTCGCCGCAGCCGCCCTCGCCGGCGTGGCCGTTCTCCACCGCTCGGGCCCGGGCTGGACGGCGCGCTCGCCGATGCCGACGGCGCGCTCCTGGCTCGGCGTCACCGCCGCCGCGGACGGGCGCATCTACGCCGTCGGCGGCCTCAACGGGCGGCCGCTGGCCACCGTCGAGGCATACGACCCGCGCAGCGACCGCTGGTCGGAGATGCCCCCCCTTCAGACGGCGCGCTGGGGGCTGGCCACCGCCACCACCCCGGACGGGCGCATCTTCGCCATCGGCGGTATGGCCGACCGCCCCCTCGACAGCGTCGAGGCGTACACCCCCGGCGAGGCGTGGGCACCGGTGGCGCACCTCGCCGTCCCCCGCTGGGGAGCGGCCGCGGTCACCGCCCGCGACGGCCGCATCTACGTGCTCGGCGGCTTCAGCGGGACCGACGACCGCCACGCGCTCGCCAGCGTCGAGGTCTTCGACCCCGTCAGCGGGAGCTGGAGCACGGTGGCGCCGATGCACCGGGCCCGCGGCGCCCTCGCCGCGGTCGCCGCTCCCGACGGGCGCATCTATGCGCTCGGGGGTGCCGACGGCCCCGACTTCGCCGACGTGGAGGTGTACAGCCCCACCGACAACACCTGGACCGCCGCCACCCCGCTCCCCTCGCCGCGCAGCGGTCTGGCCGCGGGGATCGCCCCCGACGGCAGTGTCGAGGTCGTCGGCGGCTACACCAGCCATGCGGTCGCGACCGTGGAGGTGTACTCGCCCGGCTCCCACCACTGGAGCGAGGGCGCGCCCCTCCCGGTCCCGCTCTACACCGCGGTGGCGAGCACCCCCGACGGGCGGGTCTGGGCGATCGGCGGCGGCACCGACACCGGCGGGGTCGACAGCGTCTACATGCTCACCGGACGGTGACATCCACCTCCCCCCCGGGGGTCGGGATCGTCCCGGCCGGGGGGCTTCTCGCCGGCGGCCCGCCCCCCCGACAATTTCGTGACAACAGGTGTCCCGCCAGGAGGGGTGATCGAATGGGCGGTCCCGGAGCCCGCAGAGGCCGGAACCGCGGGCATGGGAGTCGCCGGAGGTGACGCCCCGCGAGGGAGGGATGGACATCCTGCGGGTGGTCGAGAGCCCGCGCACGGACGGACCGACTATCCTGCCGCTCAGGGGTTTCTCGAGCGGGAGGCGGGCTCCGCGAATGCGTGAGTACCTCGAGATCGCGGCGTCGACGGGAGTCGAGCTCCGCCCTCTCGACGGCGACCGGGTCACCATCGGACGGCACGCGGGCAACGACATCGTGCTCGCCGCCGACGACAGCGCCTCGCGCCTGCACGCGGTCCTCGAGCGCCTCGGGCCGGGGTGGTGGCTGCGCGACCTGGGCAGCCGCAACGGAACCTTCGTCAACGGCACCCGCGTCTCCGAGGGACGCACCCTCCAGCACGGCGACGAGCTGCGCATCGGCAGCACCCGGCTGGTGTACCGGATCAGCCGTCCGAGCGAGGACGACCAGGCGGTCACCCTCGCCCGCGAGGCGGCGCCACCGCTCACCCCGCGCGAACGGGAGGTCCTGGTCGCGCTCTGCCGTCCGGTGTTCAGCGGCGACGTCCTGGGCGTCCCCGCGTCGACCCGGGGCATCGCCGCCGAGCTGGTGGTGACCGAGGACGCGGTGAAGCAGCACCTGCTGCGGCTCTACGACAAGTTCGGGCTGCCGCCCACCGGGTCGGGCAACCGCCGGGTGGAGCTGGCACGCGAGGCGGTGCTTCGCGGCGCGGTGAGCCGCGCCGACATCGAGACCGGCGGCGGGCGGAGCGCGCCGCGATGACCAGCGGCACGCGGCGACCGCCGTGTGCACGTCAGCGAGAGGGAAGGGAGATGGGAGTCATGGGCAGAGGCGGCCGCACCCGGCGCAGGGTGCGCAACGCCCTGCTGGCGGCGGCGGTCCCCACCGCCGCCGCCGTGGCGACCGCACTGCTCACCCAGAGCGGACAGCCGGCGCAGGCGGCGGCCGTGGGGACCCCGCTGACCGGGGCGGCGGTCACCTCGGTGTTCCCGCTGATCCCGCCGACGCCGCGGCCGACCCCGGCGCCGGTGAGCACCTCGTCGCCGTACGCGACCCCCGCCGCGCTTCCCCCCGGCGGCCCATAGCGAGAGTCACCCCGGGACACTCCCGCCTCTTCATCGCGCTGTTCTTGACGGAGGACGCCGGAACAGGGTCAACTGAGGGCCACGAGAGGCAGGAGAGGGAGCGGCGTGGAACCTAGCATCCACACGAGCGTCGTCGCGCGGCTCGACGGCGAGCACGGCCCCGACCCTTACGTCGAGCTCGGCCGGAGGCTGGTCGAGTGGCTCGACGGCGACCCCGAGGGGCGCCGGATCCTGCGTGCGCTGGAGGAGCGCCCGGCGGTCGGGCGTGCGGCGCTCATGCGCCGGCTGCAGCGCCCCGAGTTCCTCGAGCCCCTGGGCGCGGACCCGGGCAACGGCGAGGTCGCGGTCCGTCCTCTCCGCGCGACCGGCCGGGCCGACGGGCTGCCCAGGCTCCTCCCCCTGGCCGGGATCGGCCTGCTCCTCGGCGGCTTCGCCGCCTTCATGCTCGGCGTGTTCACCCTCGGACACGCCGACCCGGGCTTCCCCCCGCTGTCGGTCTTCGGGATCACGCTGATGGTCCTCGCGGGAGCGCCCTTCGCCGCCGGCGCGATCGCCGCCCGCCGGAGGCCGCCGGCGCTCGGGCCGGCCGCACAGTCGGTGATCACGATCGCGGTTCTCGCCGCGGCGCTGGCGGTCGCCGGCCTCGTCGCCGGCCGGCTGGGCTGAGGGCTCAGGCGCGCACGGCGTCGAGGATGCGGTCGACGGACCCGTTGGCGAGCGCACAGGTCTGGAACTGGGCGTCGACGCGGTGGGACGAGGTGGTGAGCGGATGGGCGCCGCCGGCGGCGTCGCGCACCGCCACCACCCGGTAGCGGTGGACCGCTCCGCGGGCGTCGTACCAGGTGATCAGCGAGCCGGGGCCCATGTGCATGAGCGGGGTGAAGACCCCCTGGTTGTGGCCGACGAAGTAGGTGCGGCCGCGGACGCAGGTGTCGACCGCGGCCATGTCGGTGGGCACCGGCGCCGCACCGCTGCAGTCCGAATAGACCCCCACCGCGGTGTGCAGGGTCCCGTCGGCGCTGGTGAGCCAGTTGACCGGCCCGCCCGGCGGCGCCGGTGCCGCCGCGCCGCCCTGGCCGCCGGAGCCGCTGCGGTGCGAGCCGTGGTGGGAGGAGCCCGACCGGGCGGCCGCGGGGACCCACGGCGCGATCGCGGCCGCGACCCCGGCGAGGACGAGGGCCGCGGCGAGCGCGCCGCGACGCCGGGCACAGGTGATCGTCATGGTGACGAACGTCATCTCATTCCCTTCCTGCCGCCGGTGCCCGCCCATCGACGCGTCGGCGATCCGTCGACCTGATGGTGACCCGGGCCGGGGATGATGTCCACCCCGGTATTGGGTCAGGCGGCGGGCTTGCCCTCGAGCATGGCGATGTGGCCCATGTAGTGCTCGACGACGCCGCGGGCCCACTCACCCCCGACCGCGCCCGGGGCGAGCGCGAAGGGCGGGGCGGCCATCACCGTGGCGAGGAAGGTGGTGCGGGCCGCCGCGTAGCGCTGCAGCAGCTCGGGGTCGCTCTCCCTCGAGACCTGCTCCCGGGCGCGGCCGTTGAAGGCGTCGCGCGCCTCCCGGCTGCAGGGAAACCCGGCCATGTCCTCGAGGATGCCGCGCGCCGCCTCCGCGGTCCAGGAGGCCAGGTGGCCGATGAGCTCGCGGAGGGTCCAGCCACCGTAGCGCCGCGCCAGCGGTAGGTCGCTCACGAGGCGCTCGAAGCTGTCGAATGCGTCCTCGGCCGCGCCGAGGAGCCGGGCCTTGACCTCGCCCTCTGTCTCCACGTTCCCTCTGGGTACCCGGCGGCGGACGCCCCCCCTTGTCCCCGCACGCCAACGCCACCCAATCCGCCACGGGTGGTGGATCGGATTGTAGCCTCACGCGACGAGAGCGGCACAGCGGATCGGGAGGCGCGATGGACGTCGCGGACGAGGCCCTGATGGAGATGGCCCGGAGGGCGTCGGAGAGCGCCTACGCCCCCTACTCCCGCTTCCGGGTGGGTGCCGCCGTGCGCACCCTCGCCGGCGGCGTCTACACCGGCTGCAACGTCGAGAACGCCAGCTACGGCCTGACCTGCTGCGCCGAGCGCAGCGCGGTCTTCGCCGCCGTCGCCGCCGAGGGACCGGGCATGCGGCTAGTCGAGGTCGCCGTCCACGCCGCCGCCCACTCGGTGCCGCCCTGCGGCGCCTGCCGCCAGGTCATCGCCGAGTTCGGCCCGCAGGCGCGGGTGCTCTTCCCCTCGGGCGGGGTGGTGACGGTGATGCGCGCCGACGAGCTCCTCCCCGCACGCTTCGAGCTCGATCCCCCCGGGTAGCGGTCCGGACGCGAGCGACCCCGACCAGCGCCTCTCGACGTCACCGAGCCTCCACACCGCGAGGGCGACCGCCCAGGTCACGACGAACATGCCGACGATGAGGAAGCCGAGGGCGTTGAGGTCGAGCCCGCTCACCCAGATCCAGAAGCGTCCCGACCACCCCAGCCGGCTGGCGAGCAGCCCGAGGATCTCGACCGTCCCCACCAGCATCGCCACCGCGACCGAGAGCCCGGTGACGGTGATGTTGTAGTAGACCTTGCGGACCGGGTTGGAGAACGCCCAGCCGTACGCCTTGCACATGAAGGCGCCGTCGGCGGTGTCGAGCAGGGACATGCCGGCGGCGAAGATGATCGGCAGGCAGAGGATCGCGTAGAAGGGCAGCCCGGTGCCCGCCGCCCCCGCCGCGAGCGCGAGCAGGCCCACCTCGGTGGCGGTGTCGAAGCCGAGGCCGAAGAGGACGCCGAGCGGGTACAGCTGCCAGCTCGAGCGGATGCTCCGCGCCAGCGGGCCGAAGAAGCGGAAGAGCAGCCCGCGATCGTTGAGCCGGCGCTCGAGCGCGTCGTCGTCGTAGCGGCCCTCGCGCATCTCGCGGAAGACGCGGATGATCCCGAGCAGCACCGCGAGGTTGAGGATGCCGATGAGGTAGAGGAAGGTTCCGGACACGGTCACCGCGCCGGCGATGCGGCGCGCCGCGACCGCCAGGCCGACGGCGAGGCCGAAGACGACGGTGGAGTGACCGAGCGAGAAGAAGAACCCCACCCCCATCGGCCGCTGGCCGTCGGCCATCAGCTTGCGGGTGGTGTTGTCGATCGCCGAGATGTGGTCGGCGTCGAAGGCGTGGCGCAGCCCGAAGGTGTAGGCGAGCGTCGCCGTCCCGATGCCGAGCGCCTGGTAGTGGGCGGGAAGGACGACGAGCAGGAACGTCCCCCAGCCGACGACGTGGAGCAGGGCGACGACGGCGTAGAAGCCGCCGAGGCGGCGCCACTCCGCGGGCGACATCCGCTCCGGCCCCGATCGCTCCTCCCGCCGCTCTGCGACCAACGCCATCTCGGCGCCACCCTAGCAAAGATGCAAGTCCCTTGCAATAGCGTCAGAGTTGGACCGGCCACCCAGACGCACCGAGGTGGGCGATCCCCTCAGCGGCCGAGGACGAGGAGGACGCCGCGCAGCCCGAGCACGAGGGCGGCGCCGCCCAGGTAGACGCGCAGGGCGAGCATCGCGAACATCCGCCCCCGGCTCATGGCGGGGCGGGCCAGCTCCTCGAGTGGCGGGGTGCGCCAGGCGCGGCGACGCTCGGCGAGTCGGCTCGGCGGCGAGGAGCGCCGGGGGAGGACGAGAACGGTCCCGGCGCCCAGCACCCGCACCACCGGGCGGAGAGTGTCGAGGTACTCGGCGCGCGCCCAGGAGCGGCGGCCCCAGCCGGTGAGCGCCCCGGTGGCGAGCAGGCCGGCGGCGGCGACCGCGCCGAGCACCAGGCTCAGCGGCAGCAGGGCGACGCCGGGAAGGAGCGAGGTGGCGACGAGGAGCATCGAGAGCAGGAGCAGGGCCGCGACCACCGTCGCCGCGACCCAGTTCAACCACGGGGGGTTCACCCACGGACCCAGCACCTGAGTGTCGTTGCTCAGCAGCAGGAGGAAGACCGTGGCGCTGGGGAGGAGGAGGCCGGCGAGCGCCTGGACCATGACCGTGAGCATCCCCGGAGCCAGGCCGGGGATCACCGCGACCACCGCCGCCACGACGATCATCACCGCGATCACCCCGTAGAAGAAGGGCGCACCGCGCGGGTCGCGATGCAGCGAGTGGCGCGCGCCGGTCACCTCGGAGCAGGCGTACGAGGCGGCGAGGGTCACCGCCATGGCGCCGAGCAGCGCGCCGTCGAGGAGGACCACGGCGAAGAGCACTCGCGCCGCGGCGCCGAGCCGGGCACCGACGCCGACGGCGGCCGCCCCCGCGTCGGTGAAGTGCCCCGCCCCAGCGGTGCCCGCGAACGCCACCGCGGTGACGATCATCACCAGCGCCGCGCCCACCGCCATCAGCGCGGCCCCGGCGACGGTCTCGATGCGCTCGTAGGCGAGCCAGCGCGGGGTGATCCGCTTGTCGACCACGCTCGACTGCTGGAAGAAGATCTGCCACGACGTCACCGTCGTCCCGGCGAGGGCGAGGAGGAGGACGACGGGGTTGGTGTCGACCCCGCCGATCCCGGGGACGACGAGGTCGCGCGCGGCGATGTGGCCGCCGGCACGGCCGAGGATGGCGAGCGGGACCAGGGCGAGGTCGACGGCGACGAGGACGTACATCGCGCGCTCCCAGCGGCGGAAGCTGCCCGTCAGGGTGGCGACGAGAAGCGCGAGCGCGCAGACGACCACCGCGGGCAGGGCGGGCACGCCGAGCACCCCGGCGGCGAGATGGACGCCGAGGAACTCGGTGACCAGGGTGAGCCCGCAGAGGAGCATGAGGTCGCCGAGGGTGAGCGCCGACCAG
>VBHE01000260.1 GCA_005889515.1 Chloroflexota bacterium
CGGCGGTGACGATCCGCCCGGTGCGCTCCAGCCCGGAGGCCACCGCCTCGTCGTTGTCGCCGGTCAGGTCGTACTCCTCCTTGATCCGCGACAGGAGAAAGACCTCGTAGTCCATCGACAGCCCGAAGGCCACGCAGAACATCAGCATCGGGATGGCCACGCTGATCGACCCGGTGGCGGTGAACCCGAGCGGGCCGGAGAGGTGGCCGTCCTGGAACACCCAGACCAGCGACCCGAAGGTCGCCGAGAGGCTGAGGACGTTGAGCACCAGCGCCTTGAGGGGGACGAGCAGGCTGCCGACCATCAGGAAGAGGAGCACGAACGTGCTGACGGCGATGAGCCCGAGCGCGGCGGGGAGGTGGTCGAAGAGAGCGCTCCGGGTGTCGACGAGCCGCGCCGAGGGACCGCCGACGAGGACCCCGAAGGGCGCCGGAGTGCCGCGCACCGCGGTCGCGAGCGCCTCCCCCGCGGGCGAGAGCGCCTCGACCCCCGGGACGACCGCGAGCCAGGTCGACGCCGGGGTCGCGAAGCGCTGCGACAGCGGGGTGGGGGCGTGGACCAACCGGCCGCCGGCGTACGCACCGGTGAGCGCGTCGACCCGGGCGACGTCGCGGATGGTGGAGAGCCTGGCGGCGTACCCGTCGACCGCGGCGCGGCGCGCGCTCGAGTCACCGCTGGTCGGTGCGACGACGAGGAGAGCCGCCTCCTCGTTCGAGGGGAACTGGGTGCGGATCGTGTCCGCGACCTCGCGCACCGGTGTCCCCGCGGGCAGCACTCGGGCGTCGGAGAGCCCGAGGTCCAGCCGCAGCACGGGAAGACCGAGGACCAGGAGGAGGCCGACGACGGCGACGATCACCGGGACCGGCCGGCGCATGACCGCCCGCGCCCGCCGGTACCAGAAGCCGCGCGGCTGTGCGGCGAGCGTGCGCTGTGGGGTCGGCGCCACGCGCCGCCCCAGGGCTCGGATCACCGCGGGGAGGACGACGACCGATCCCAGCGCGGCGAGAGCGACGACTCCCACCCCCGCGTAGGCGAAGGAGCGCAGAAACGCCAGCGGGAAGAGGAGAAGGGCGGCGAGCGACACCGCGACGGTGATCGCGCTGAAGGTCACGGTGCGTCCGGCGGTCTGGAGGGTGCGGACGACCGCGGTGTCCGGGTCGCGTCCCGCATGCAGCTCCTCGCGGTAGCGGGAGACGATGAACAGGCTGTAGTCGACCGCCAGCGCCAGGCCCATCGCCGTGGTGAGGTTGAGAGCGAAGATCGACACCTGGGTGAGATGGGCGAGCACCTGGAGGATCAGCATGGTCCCGAGCACGGCGAGGACCCCGACGGCCAGCGGCAGCCCGGCGGCGACGACGCCTCCGAACACGGCGATGAGGACGATCAGGGTCAGGGGGAAGCTCAGCGCCTCGGCGCGACCGAGGTCCTGCTTGGCGCGGAGCTGGATCTGACGGAACACCTCCGCCTCGCCGGCGACGCCGACGGCGATCACCGGCCCCGAGCGCTGCAGCTGCGGCGCCAGCGAGGCGATGGTGGCGTTCACCGCGTCCTCGTCGCCGCCGATCCGGGCGAGCACCAGCGCCCGGGTGCCGTCGCGGCTGCGCAGCCCCGGAGCGCCGAGGGTCCAGTACGACGCCGCCTCGGAGATCCCGGGACGGGCAGCCAGCTCGCCTGTGAGCGCGGTGCCCGCCGACGCCACCGCGGGCGCGTCGACCGACCCGGTGCGGGCGGTCACCAGCAGCACGAGGTTGGGCTCTCCGGTGTGGAAGCGGTCGCGGAGCAGCTGGGCGGCGCGGCTGGAGTCCGATGAGGGGTCGTCGAAGCCTCCCGCCGAGAGGTGGCGCTCGACCGACCCTCCGACGATCCCGGCGACCGGCAGGAAGGCGAGCGCCAGCGCGATCACCCAGCGCCGGCGGCGGGTCACGACCCGGCCGAGCCATCGCACCCCAGCGGTCCTCCTCAGCGCCGCAAGGCGCTCCGGGCCGACCGACCGTCCGCGCCCCCGCGGCGGAGGATACGACGCGAAAGTCCGGCAACACCAGCGGCCGTTCGCCGAGCACGCTATCCTCGCGCTCCGGCGGCGGCGCACGGGGCGCCGGGACGGGACCACGGCGAGGAGGTCCGATGGAGCTGGCGGCGATGCGGGCCGTCCCCTTCCTCCGCAACCTGCCGGAGTCTGCGCTCGAGGGACTCGGCTCCCGCCTCCGCGCCGTCGAGCGTGAGGCCGGCGCGGTGCTCTTCCACGCGGGCGAGCCCGCGGACACGATGTACTTCGTCGAGTCGGGCGAGCTTGAGGCCCTCCTCGACCTCGACGGCGAGCCGCTCGCCCGGCTCGGGCCCGGGAGCTTCGTCGGCGAGATCGCGCTCCTCATCGACCAGCCGCGCTCGGCGACGGTGCGGGTGGCGGCGACGGCGCGGCTCTGGGAGCTGAGCCGGAGCGACCTCGACGGCCTCCTCGACCGCCACCCGCTCCTCGCCCTCGAGCTCAGCCGCGAGCTCAGCCGCCGGCTGGTCGCCACCAGCCTGCGGGTCGCGTCGGCGCCGGCGGTCCAGTGCACGGGCGTGCATGGCGACCCGGTCGCGCTCGCCCGCGTCCTCGACGCCGCGGAGCCGGGCCGGATCGCCCTCGCCGTCCTCCCCGGTGCGACCGTGCCGGCCTCGGTGCCCGACTCGGTGCTCGTCGTCGACGCCACCGCGGTCGACGCCGAGGGGGCCACGGCCCTCGCCCGCGAGGGCGTCCCCGGGCGCGGGCGGCTGCTCCTGCTGCTGCCGCCGACGCCGTCGCCGGTGACCACCAGGGTGCTGGGGCTCTGCGAGTACGCGGTCGCCGTCGGCGCCGTGCCCCCGTGGCTGGAGCAGGACGGGAGGCCGCGGCGGGTCCTGCGCTGCGACGGCTCGCGACCCTCCCTGGAGCGGGTGAGCCGGTGGATCCGCGGTCGGGCGATCGGCCTCGCCCTGTCGAGCGGCGGCAGCAAGGCGGTCGCCCACGTCGGCGTCCTCCGCGTGCTCCGCGAGATGGGGATCGAGATCGACGCCCTCGCCGGGACCAGCGGCGGGGCCGTGGTCGGGGCGGGCTACGCCTGCGGGCTTGGCGAGGAGGAGCTCGTCGCCCGGCTCCGCGAGCTCGCCCGCAGCCTGCAGCTCCGCCACGGCGACTTCAACCTGCTGCCGCGGTCCGCCCTGCTCAAGGGCGCGCGCCTGCGCCATCTCTTCGACACCCAGTGCGGCGGGCGCAGCTTCGCCGACACCACGATTCCGCTCTGGCTGGTCGCGTCCGACCTCGCCACCGGGCGGGAGGTGGTGATCGACCGCGGCCCGCTTGCCGACGGGGTGCGGGCGAGCATGAGCATGCCGGTGTTCTTCAACCCCTGGCCGCGGGACGGCCGGCTGCTGATCGACGGCGCGGTGGTCAATCCCCTGCCCGCGAGCGTGCTCCGCGACGCCGGGATCCGCCGGATCATCGGCTCGAACGTCGCCGGACAGGAGAGCCGGCTCGAGCCCGGGCCGAGCGGCCGCATCCCCCACGTCCTGCAGATCGTCTCCCGGATGATCAACTCGATGGAGCGTGAGATGTTGAAGGTGCAGGTCCCCCTCGTCGACGTGATGATCCGGCCGCAGGTGAACATCGGATACGCCTTCGACTTCGGCCGGATCGGCGAGTTCATCGCCGAGGGGGTGCGTGCCGCCCGTGCCGGGGCGGGCGACGCGCTCGCCAGGCTCGCATCGTGAGCCGGCGCTCGGAGCTCCTCGACGGGCTGGTGCGGGTGCCGCTGTTCTCGGCGTGCTCGAAGCGCGACCTCGGGATCGTCGCCCGGCACACCGAGGTCGTCGAGGTCGCGCCCGGCACCGCGCTCACCGAGGAGGGCACCCTCGGCGACGCGTTCTTCGTCGTCCTCGAGGGCCGCGCTGCGGTGCGCCGCCGGGGACAGGCGGTCTCGACCCTCGGCCCCGGGACGTGGTTCGGCGAGCTGGCGGTGCTCGATCCCGCGCCGCGCGACGCCAGCGTGGTCGCCGAGACCACGATGATCGTCGGGGTCATCGGGGCGCGGGTCTTCCGTGCGATGGTGCGCGACGTCCCCGCGCTCACCGAGAAGCTGCTGCGGGGCATGGCCCGGCGACTGCGTGAGGCCGACCTCCGTCAGCTCAGCTGAGCGCTCCTTCGGGCCCGAGATCCTCGCGCCGGAGCCGCACCGCCATGGCCTCGAGGACTCTGCGGCTGAAGGCGGGAAGCTCGGCGAGCAGTCCGAGGAAGGCGCGCTCGTCGAGGACGAGAAGCTCCAGTGGTCCGCTGCTGATCACGGTCGCGTCGCGATGACCCTGGCCGAGGATGGCGAGCTCGCCGAAGTGGTCCCCCGGACCGAGCATCGCGACCGTCCGGCCGCGTCGATCCACCCTCGCCCGGCCCTCGGCGATCGCGAAGAACTCGTGACCGGGCCGGCCCTCGCGCACCAGCACCTCGCCGTGGGGGACGTGGACCAGCTCGGAGAACCGTCCGACGAGACGCAGCTCGGCGGCGGTGCATCCCCGGAAGAGGGGCAGCCGCTCGAGGACCGCGGTCGTGGCCGGCATGGCGCCAGTCTGGCCCTGCCGGCGTCATCCCGTCGTCGGCGCCGGTCACCCGTCGAGGGTGAAAGGTCGAGCACCACGATGCCACCCCGCCGGGTCATGACCCATCCCGGCCCCCGCAGCGCCGCGAGCGCCTTGTTGACGGCCTCCCGGGAACAGCCCGTCCACGCGGCGAGCTCCAGCTGGGTGATGGGGAGCAGCACTCCGTCGGAGTCGGACCGGGCGGCTCCCTCGGCCCGCGCAAGATCGACCAGCCGGCGCACGACCCGCCCGACGGTGTCGAGCGCTCCGAACTCCACCTGACGCCGATCGGCGTTGCGCAGATGCGCACTGATCATCCGCAGGAGCAGGAGCGACGCTCGCGGATGGGTCGTCACGAAGGTTGTGAAGTCCATGCCGTCGATCACCAGCACCTCGGCCGCCCCCATGGTGCTGGCCGTGGCCGACCGCGGCCGCCCGTCGATGGCGGACAGCTCCCCCACGAGGTCGCCCTCCTCGCGGATCGCAAAGACGATCTCCCGCCCCGCTTCGGTCGTGTAGGAGACCCTGACCCGGCCCTCGAGAACGAGGATCACGTGGGTGGAGTGGTCGCCCTCGCTGAAGAGGGTGGCACCTCGCCGGTAGCGACGGCGGTGCCCGAGGGCGCTCAGCGCCTCTCGATCCTCCTGCGATAGTGTGGCATCTCGGTCGCGGCCTCTCCGGGAGTGACCCGGGTCACACATGGGGCGGTCAGGAGGCACCGGTGCCCGGTGACCACCGACGTCGAGCCGCGTCGCAGCGCCGCGCGACCATTCGGGGCACGGCGGGGAGCCCGCCGACAGCGGAGGCAGGACCATGGTGCGCGACGAGAAGGCCGAGCTTCTGGCCACAGTGAACTCGCTTCGAGGCTGCTCCCGTTCGCAGCTCAGAGACATCGCCCGGCTCAGCGATCTGCTGTCGGCGCCCGCGGGCCGGGTGCTGGTGACCGAGGGTGCGGCCGCCCGCGAGGTCTTCCTCATCGTCCGCGGCGAGGCGGAGGTGAGTCGGGGCGGCCGTCCCGTCGCGGTACTCCGGCCCAGCGACTACTTCGGCGAGGTCGGCGTTCTGGCGTCCCAGTGCCGCGATGCCCAGGTGGCGGCCCGTACCGACCTCGAGGTCCTGGTGATCGGAGCGAGGGAGTTCCTCGGCCTGCTCGCTGCGGTTCCGGCCCTCAACCGCACCATCCTTGGCGGGATGGCCTCACGCCTGCATGACGGAGACGTTGCGACCGCGGCGAGCTGAACCCAGCCCGTGTGGCGAAGCACCAGACACAAGTGCCCGTTCCACCGAGCCGTCAGCCACCGCCCTGGCCGGCGAACCGGCCTGGCCGCGCTCGGCCCTCGGGGGCACTGAGCCCGGCCGTCCCTGTTGCGAAATCATGGCTGCGGCGACAGGCGATGTCGCAATGTCGCGGCGCTGCGACCGCGGCGCGCTCGGAGCCGGTCGGCTGAGGTTTGCTGGCGGGATGACGGAGCAGGATCGATCGAGCGCCCCCGATGCGCCTGCCGGCTGGAGGCTGCGCGACCGCGTCGCGCCACCGGTGACGACCGCGGCCACGCGAACCGCCCCCAGGGCCACCGGCTGGACGGTTCGGCCGCATGGATCGGTCGGCCCGCGGCGGCTGGCCAGCTTCGGGACGATGGCCGTGAGCTCCGGCGCCTCCGTGACCATGGTCATGACCCCGGCGGTCCGCACCATGATCGGCAACGCTCCATCTCCCTCACCCGGCTGGCGAGTACGGGTCCGGGAGACGTCCCCTGCCCCTCCACCGACCCCGGCGGCGGTGGGGACCGCTGTCGTGGGCCATCCCGCCGAGGGCCACCTGGCCGGCCGCGTCGTCGTCGCCGCGGTCGGGGCCACCGTGCTGGTGACCGTCGCCGCCCATCTCCACGGTTCGGCCCCCGGCCTGCAGCCCATCACCCCAGGCCGCATCGCCACCGCGCCGCCGCGGGTTGCACCGCCCCCGGCCCGTCTCTCCGCACCGCCCCCGAACCTCTACCGGGTCGTCGCCGGCGACAGCATGTCCGCGATCGCGGCCCGTTATGGCGTCTCGCTCATCGACCTCCTGCTCCACCTCGCCTGAGTCCCGTCGACCCCGCCGCGATCGGTCATCCAGGTCACCGTCATCGGACCCGGGTCGGGTGTAACGATCACGTGGTAGCAGGGTCCTCCACCTGTCGCCGAGCTTTCCCGTGTGATTGAGTTCAGGCCCGAGTACCGGTCATCGCAGGATCGCCGCCACGAACACACCGTAGCCGACGAGGAGCCCGATCCCGGCTGCGCGCCCGATGCGCTGCCTGCGCGACGCGGCGACAAGAATCAGCGGGAGTGCCGCCGCAGCCCAGGCCGGTCCCGAGACCCCAGTGGTGGTGAGTGGGCGGGCAAGGGCGGCCGCTCCGAGGGTCGCGGTGGCGTTGTACAACGCTGAGCCCAGCACGCCGGCCACGGCCAGCTCCTCGACCCCCCGTCGGGCCGCCGCCCAGACCAGGGCCAGGAGTTCCGCCGTCGTCGCGAGGGCGACGAAGGTCAGACCAACGGTGCTGTCGGCCAGGCCAAGCGCAGCCACCACGTGCTCAGCTCCTCCAACTGCAAGCCGGCCTCCCACCGCCATCACCGCGACCCCTGCCACCACCAGGCTGAGGGACCACGGACGGTCGGCGCCTTCGGCGTCATCCTCCGCGAGCTCCGCCGCCTCGCCGAAGGCGGGCGGACGCCGCTCGCGCCACCAGACCAGCGCGAGCAGCCCGATGTAGAGAGCGATCAAGAGGGTGCCCTCTGCCCGGTCCACCCGACCGCCGAGCAGGGTCATCGCCGCCGCCGTCCCCGCCCCGCCGGCAACCAGGGCATAGCCTCGGATCCGCGGGCCGAAGGGCAGCGGTCGGAACACAGCAGCCAGGCCGACGACGAGCGTGAGCATGGTCACGTTGGCACCGATGGCGTCGCCGGCGGCGATGCCGGGGTGGTCGCGCAGGCTGGCGAAGAGCGCGGTGATGAGTTCCTCGGGTTCGGCGCCCGCCAGCACCAGGCCCACGGCCAGGGCGGTGACACCGAGCCGGCGACCGGCCGCGCCAGCATGCTCCGCGAAGAGCTCGGCGCCGACACCGAGCAGGATGGCGGACGCTGCGAGATAGGCGAAGCCGATCACGGGCTCGAGACCCAGAGCTCCTGACTACAGGTTGAACGCGCTGCGCATGCTCACCGTTCGCTCGTCAGCGGCATGTCCGAGACGGACGTTGAGGCCCAGCATGTCCTCAGTGGTCCGCAGCAGCGAGTAGTGGTTGAAGTACGCACCTGACTTCATGCCGGGCCGCGTCGACGGGCTGATCACGAGCGTTGCCACCCAGCAGCTGGGGTAGGCATGGACGTCGGCGTGGGCGCTGTCCGCACAGCTCTCACCGCCGGACTTGTCGGACCCGCCCCCCTCGTCCCAGGTGACGAAGATGGCGGTGTCGCCCGACCGGTAGGCAGGGCTCGCGGCGATCAAGGTGATCCAGTCGCCGAGCCAGCGGTCGCCGCCTGCTCCACTCTCCGTGTCCCCATCCGGTGTGATGAAGGTGAAGGTGGGCAGCCTCCCGCGGTCGAGCTCGGCGCGCAGCGCTCCCCCGCCGGGATCACCGAGAGGGACATCCCGGCTCTGGCACGTCGAGCGCAGGTCGGTGTAGTAGACGGGAACGGCATGCTCGGGCTCATAGTTCGAGTCCTTCACCGGGTCGCACTTGCTCGTCATCGAGCGCGCATACTCGCCCCACGTCCCTCCCGCCGCCTGCACCTGCTCGAAGAGGTTCGGCTGCGTCTGGGGGCAATCCGCGGGCTGGCAGTTGCCGGCCTCCCTCGATCCGCCGCCCGTCCCGGACGTCAGACCGAGGTAGTTGGGGAGGGATCCGTGGCTGACGTTGTGGTAGTTCGTCGCCAGACCGCACTGCGGCACGAGTGTCCCGTTGATGAGGGGCAGGTCACCGTTGCCGATGACGTCGCTTTCCGAGGTGTTCTCCTGGAGCAACCAGACGACGTGCTTGTAGGTGGCCGGCGGCGCGTCTCGCCAGCCGCAGAGCGGGCCGGTGGGCGGACGCTGGAAGGCCGGCACAGAGGACGAGCCACACGCGGTCACGGCAGCCAGACAGACGAGCAGAGCGAAGGCGCGGCGGCGAGGCATGTGATGATCCCCCTTGCTTGTTGGCATGGGAGGGGCGAGGGCGACGAGAACCCGTCGGGGCGTTGGGGCTCTTCATGAGCGAGTGTGTACCACTCGCGGCGCCCGAGCCGCCTCGCAGGCCCTTAAGGTGGTCGGAGCATGGTGTTGCTCGGCTACGTCTCGTCGGCGCT
>VBHE01000261.1 GCA_005889515.1 Chloroflexota bacterium
AGGGCCCAGACCTTCGTCTGAGAGGGCGGGGGGTGGGGGGCGTAGTGGGTGGGGGGCGTAGTGGGTGGGGGATCGGCCACCGCCGAGGACCCGGGGTCAGGCCGCGCAGGTGGGCACGCTTCCGCAGAGGGTCATCCCGCCGTCGTCGTTGCGCTGGAGGGCGATCTCGCCGCCGACCCGGGCGAGCCGCTGGCTGAGCGACGCCAGGCCGTAGTGCTCGCCGTCGCGGGGCACCTGCGCGACCTCGAAGCCCTCGGGGAGGCCGCGACCGTCGTCCTGGACGATGATCTCGGTGCTCTCCTCGCCGTAGTGGAGGGTCACGAGCACCGACGACGCCTGGGCGTGCTTGCCGACGTTGTGAAGCCCCTCGCGCACCACCGCGATGAGCACCGCCTCCTGCTCGCCGCTCAGCGAGTACGGCTCGCCGATGACGGCGAAGTCCGACGCCGTCCCGGTGACGGTCGCGAAGCCGCGGACGTCCATGCCGATGACCGCGGGCAGGCCCTCGTCGGCCGCCGACGGCGCCAGCGCGCGGAGGATGTCCCGCAGCGAGGAGGCCGCCTGCGCCGCCTGCGCCTCGATGGCGCGGATCTGCTCGACGACGTCGGGGGCGGTGGCGCCGAGGGTGCTGCTCGCCCGCTGGGCGGCGCTGCCGATGCCGAAGAGGAGCGGGCTCAGGGTGTCGTGGAGGTCGCGGGAGATGCGCTGCCGCTCCTCCATGGCGCTGAGGCCGGACGCGCGCTGGGCGTGCATCGCCCCGCCGAGCGCCGGTCCGAGCGAGCTTGCGAACTCCTCGGCGAGCCGGCGGGCGCGGTCGCCGATCTCGCCGGCGGAGCGGTTCAGGGCGTAGAGGACCCCGATCACCCGGCCGCGGTGCATGATCGGCACCCCGAGGATGGCGTGGATCCCCTCCTGATGCACCATCTGCTCGACCAGCCGGGGAGAGGTCTCGGGCGCGGTCTCGAAGTCGGCGACCGACACCGGCCGGCGGTGCTGCAGCACCTTGCCGCCCACGCCGTCGCCGTAGGGGATCTGGAGCCCGCTGCGCACCCCGGGGGTGCGCACCCGCCAGGAGCCGCGGGTGACCATGAGCCGGGGGCCCTCGCGGAGGCTCACCCCGGTCGCGTCGGTGCCCACGATGGGGCCGAAGACCGACGCGGCGCGCCGGGCGACGACCGAGGCGTCGAGCAGCCCGATCAGACGGCGCGACGCCTCCTGCATCCGCTGCAGGTCGGCGACCGCGGCGCTCGCCGCGCTGTCGTCGCCGCTGCCGGTGCGCCGCGGTGCCGCGGTCGGGCCGCGCCCGGCGCGAGGCCGGGCGCCGCCCATGCGGGTGTGACCCAATCACATCCCTCCCTGGTCGTCAGAGCAGCCGCGCGCTGAGGACGTTGTCGACGACGAGGTGGTGGCCGTTGACGAACGAAGCGCGGTCGCTGGCGAGGAAGAGGCACGCCTGGGCCGCCTCGCGCGGGGTGCCCAGCCGTCCCTGCTTCGCCTGCAGGATCGGCGCCAGGTCGCCGAACACGGCCGAGAGCTTGCCGAAGGCCCGGTCGGTGACCATCGGGGTGTCGAGGAAGGCGGGGCAGACGCAGTTGACCCGGACCCCGGCGTCGCGCAGCTCGGCCGCCGCGGTGCGGGTGAGCGAGACCACCGCCGCCTTGGTGGCCGCGTAGGCGCCGAACATCGGGCAGCCGCCGATCCCGGCCACCGAGGCCATGTTCACGATGTTGCCGCCGCCGGACGCGATGATCGCCGGCGCGCCGTACTTGATCCCGAACCACACGCTCTTGACGTTGACGTCGAGGATCCGGTCGAAGTCGGCCTCCTCGTGCTCGAGAAGGCTGACCACCTGCTCGATGCCGGCGTTGCTCACCAGCACGTCGATGCCGCCGAACGCCTTGGAGGTCGCGTCCAGCGCAGCCTGGACGTCCGCGCCCTTGGACACGTCACCGGTGATCGAGGGGCATCCGAGGCTGTCGGCGATCTCCTTCACCCCGGCGCTGATGTCCTGGAGCAGGACCTGGGCCCCCTCCTCGACGAAGAGCTCGGCGATCTGCCGACCGATCCCCGATGCGGCGCCGGTGACCAGGGTCCGCTTCCCCTGAAGCTCAGCCATCCTGTCTCCTTTCTGCGTGCTGTCCGCCTGCGCTGAGCGCCCGCGTGCCGAGCGGCAGGCGAGCGTGCACCTCCTGGGTGACGATCCCCCTGAGGACCAGGGTCATGTAGTGGTCGGCGATGGCGTCGGGGTCGAGCCGCGCGCCCGGCTTGTACCACTGGAGCGTCGAGTTCATCAGCCCCGCGATCGCCATGCTCGTGAGCCGCACGTCGTGGGGACGGACGGTGCCCTCGCGGACGCCGCGCTCGAGCAGGCGCTCGATGAGCACCTCGGTCTCGCGGCGCAGGTCGAAGACCTCGCGGTACCGGGGACCGCGGATGCGCCACTGCTCGCGCATGAGAACCCGCCACTGGTCGCGGAAGTGGTGGACCTCGTACATCCAGCGGCGGGCCACCAAATAGGCGCACTCGACGACGGGCACGTCCTCCTGCCGGCAGAGCCTGCGCATGTCCTCGACGAAGGGGCCGCCGGTGTCGGTCACGATGTGGACCAGCACCGCCTCCTTGCTCTCGACGTGGTAGTAGAGCGAGCCGAGGGTGAGGCCCACCGCGGAACAGATGTTCCGCATCGTGGTCTCGGCGTATCCTCGCTCGGCGAAGAGCCGGGCGGCGACGTCGAGGATCTCGCGGGTGCGGACGTCGGTGGGCTTGCGCTGCTGCGGCGCGGAGCGCCGGGCCGGGGCGCCGGGGCGCCGGCCGGGGCGAGGGGCGCCGTCCGCAGAGACCGGCTGCTGGCTCATCTCCCCCTAACATTGACGACTATCGAACGTCCGATAGATACTACCAGCCCCGTGGGGGCCATTGGGAAGGCCCGCAACCGACCGGCCGAGGAGTGGAGGACCCGGACCGGGTGAAGGCAGTAGGAGGAGGCGTTCAGTGAGCAGCACCAAGCCGGTCGTCGTCTATGGCGCAAGCGGGTACACGGGCAGGCTCGTCTGCGAGTACCTCCGCGAGTACAACGTCCCCTTCATCGCCGCCGGTCGCGACGCGAACCTCGTCCGCCAGGTGATGGAGAGGGTGCCGGGGATCGAGACCGCCGACTACGAGGTCCGGCAGGTCGAGCACAACGTCGGCGCGCTCACCGAGCTCTTCAAGGGCGCCAAGGTCGTCTGCAACATGGTGGGCCCGTTCATCACCTACGGCCCCACCTGCGCCGAGGCGGCGCTGGCCGCGGGCTGCCACTACCTCGACACCACCGGGGAGCAGGACTGGTGCATGGTCGCCGACGAGCAGTTCGGCGAGCGCTACGCGGCGAAGGGGCTGCTGATCTCCCCCTCGGCCGCGCACCAGTTCAGCACCAGCGACGTCGCCGTGCACCTCGCGCTGGAGACCCCGGGGGTCGACAGCCTCGATGTCATCTCGATCTGGGGCGGCATGCCCACCAAGGCGTCGACGGCGACGATCTTCACCATCCTCATGGCCGACCACCACTACCTCGAGCAGAACCAGTACGTGAAGTACCCGCCGGCGGCGCACTTCGAGGTGGTCCTCCCCGGCCAGCACCAGACCTCGCTGGTGATGTCGAACTGGTCCTCGCCGCACCCCGTCTGGCACAAGCGCAACCCGCGCGTCGCCAACTGCAAGGTGCTCGGCGGCGTCTTCAACCGCGCGGTGATGGAGCAGGTCGTCGGCATGGCCCAGATGGTCGAGGAGAAGATCAAGCCGCTCTCTCCGGACGACCAGCGCAAGGCCCTCGCCGAGGTGGCCTCCCAGGTCCAGGCGGGGATGCCCCCGCGTGAGAACCAGCGGATCAACCGGTCGCTCGACTCCGTGTACGCGACCGGCGCGCACAAGTCGGTGTCGGTCGTCATCCGGGGCGCCTGCAACTACAAGCAGACCGGGCTCTACCAGGCCTTCAGCGCCCACCAGCTCGTGCACGGCCGGCCGCGGGCCGTCGGCTTCGCCTCGGTGTGCCAGGCGTTCGGCCATCGCGAGGCGCTCGCCGCCCAGCAGTACTTCGGCCTTCTCGGCGAGCCCGTGCTGAGCGGTGACGTGAGCGCGGTGCCGTCGCCGGTGCCGGCGAGCACGCTGGGCCGCCTCAACGGCGCCGGGGTGCCGGCGGGCGTTCTCCAGGCCGTGCGCTGAGCCGTCGCCGATGAACCTCGGTGACATCCTCACCGGGTCGGCTCGCGTGCATCCGGACACCACCGCCCTCGTCTGGGACGAGGGCGGTGGCCGGAGGACGTATCGCGAGCTGAACCTTCGCGCCGACGCCCTGGCGAGCGCGCTCGCCTCCGGCCTCGGCGTCCAGCGGGGCGACCGCGTCGCCCTGATGATGTACAACGGCCCGACGCTCCTCGAGGCGATGTTCGGGGCGTGGAAGGCGGGGGCGACGGTGGTGCCGCTCAACGCCCGCTTCACCCCCGACGAGATCGCGTACCACGTCGCCGACTCCGGCGCGAAGGTGCTGATCGCGGGCCGCGACTTCGCCGCGACCCTGACGGGCATGCGCGGGCGCATCGAGGCGGAGACGTTGGTGCTCGAGGGTGGTGGCGACGGCGCCCTCGACCTCGGCGGCATCGCCGCCGAGCACGCCGGCCGTCCCGCTCCGGTGGTCGCGGTGACCGACGACGACGTCGCCTGGATCGCCTACACGTCGGGCACCACCGGCCGGCCCAAGGGCGCGATGCTCACCCACGGTGCGCTGACCTTCGTGGCGGTGTGCTGGCTGGCCGACCTCCAGCGCCTCGAGCCCGAGGACATCGGTCTCTACGCCGCCCCGCTGACCCACGGCGCCGGGATCATGGCGCTCGCCTTCACGATGAAGGCCTGCACCCAGGTGCTGCTCCAGCCGACCGGCTTCGACGCCGCCCGCTTCCTGGCGACGATCGCCCGCGAGCGGGTCACCCACACCTGGCTGGTGCCGACCCAGATCAAGATGCCGCTCGACCATCCCGGGCTCGACGACGCGGACCTGTCGACGCTGCGGACCATCGTCTACGGCGGCGCCCCGATGCACGTCGAGCACCTCAAGGAGGCGATCCGCCGCATCGGCCCGGTGTTCGTGCAGCTCTTCGCCCAGACCGAGCCGCGAGGAGCACGTCGTCGACGGGCCCGACAGCGAGCGGCTGGCCTCGTGCGGACACGTGCGCTCGGGGATGGAGGTGGCGATCCTCGACGCCGAGGACCGTCCCCTCGGCGCCGGCGGGATCGGCGAGATCTGCGTGCGCGGCCCGGCGCTGATGAAGGGCTACTGGCAGCGTCCCGAGGCGACCGCCGAGACCCTGCGCAACGGCTGGCTGCACACCGGGGACATCGGGCGGCTCGACGACAACGGCTACCTGTACATCATGGACCGGTCCAAGGACATGCTCATCTCCGGCGGGCTGAACGTCTACCCGCGGGAGATCGAGGAGGTGCTGCTGCGCCACCCCGCGGTCTCGGAGGTCGCGGTCATCGGCGTCCCCAACGAGCAGTGGGGCGAGACCGCCATGGCGATCGTGGTGGCTGCCGACGGCGCGAAGGTGACCGAGGCGGAGCTGAAGGAGTTCGCCACCGAGCACCTCGCCCCGTACAAGAAGCCGCGCGCCTTCGAGTTCGTCGCCGCGCTGCCGAAGACGACCTACGGGAAGATCGACAAGAAGGCGCTCCGCGCGCCCCACTGGGCGGGGCGGGAGCGCATGGTGTGAGGTGATCCGGTGAGGGCGGCGTACATCACCCGGGTGGGGCCCGCCCGCGAGGTGCTCGAGGTCGGCGACGTGCCGGACGCCGTCGCCGGCCCGGGCCAGGTGCGGGTGCTGATCACCGCCTCGGGCATCAACCCGGCGGACGTCAAGCGTCGCGCCGGGATGCGCGGCGAGCTGCCCTTTCCGCTCGTCGTTCCCCACGACGACGGGGCCGGGGTGATCGACGCGGTCGGGGAGGGTGTGCCCACCTCGCGCATCGGAGAGCGGGTCTGGGTCTACGACGCCCAGCTCCGCGGCGCCTTCGGGACCGCCGCCGAGGCGGTGGCGGTGCCCGTGGCCCAGGCGGTCCCGCTGCCCGCCGGGACCGGCTTCGACGTCGGGGCCTGCCTGGGGGTGCCGGCGGTGACCGCGCACCGCTGCGTCCACGCGGACGGGCCGGTCGCGGGCACGACCGTGCTCGTGCAGGGGGCGACCGGGGCCGTCGGCCTCGCCGCGGCGCAGCTCGCGCGGCGCGCCGGCGCCCGGGTGCTGGTGACCGCCGGGTCGCGCGACAAGCTCGCCGCCCTCGAGGCGCGCGGCTTCTCCGAGGGGGTGCTCTACGCCGAGACCGACGTCGGCGCCTGGGCCCGCGAGCTCACCGGGGGCGCCGGGGTCGACCGGGTGATCGACGCCGAGCTGGGGGTCAACCTCGCCGGTGACGCCGCTGCGGTGCGCGCCGGCGGGGTGATCTGCGCCTTCGGGTCCGCGCTCGCGCCGGAGCCGATCCTCCCCGTGTACCCGCTGCTCGGCAAGGGCGTGGTGCTCCGCTTCGTGCTCGTCTACCTGCTCTCGGCGGAGCAGCGCGCCGCCGCGAACCGGGAGGTGGCCGCGGCGCTCGGGGACGGCAGCCTCGCGCCGCTCATCGGCGCCCGCTTCGCGCTGGAGGACATCGTCGCCGCCCACGAGGCGGTCGAGGCGGGCTCCTTCGGGCAGGTCGTCGTGGAGGTCCAGAGGGCCTGACTCCGCGGGTGCGGGCGGCGCACAATGGCCGCTTCCGCCGCGGCATGACGGCGGCCACTGGAGGACCGGGAATGGCGGACAGCGTCTACCGCGTCACCGACATCGTGGGCGTCAGCGCGGATTCGTGGGAGGCCGCGGCGCAGGCCGCCGTCATGACCGCCGCCAAGTCGCTGCGCGACCTCCGCGTCGCCGAGGTAGTGAAGCTCGACTGCACCATCGACGACGGGAAGGTCACCCGCTTCCGGACCCGGCTCAACGTCTCCTTCAAGTACGAGAGCGACGAGTAGCGGGAGCCGCGTCCGGAAGGTCGTCGCACCTCCAGGGGTCGCCGTCCGGCGTCCCGTCGAGCCATCGCCGGGCGTCGGCGCGACCGCGCTCGATCATCGCGTCGAAGAACTCGCGGGCGAAGAGCAGGTAGCTGAGCAGCTCGCCACGCTGCGGGTTGCGGCCCACGTCGAGGACGCGGCCGAGCAGGTTGAGGTCGCGGCAGCGGAGCAGCCCGCCGACCCCGGAGAAGTGGCGCGCGTGGATCTCGACGGCGAGCCGGCCGACGCTGTCGACGCCCTGCGGCGCGACGAACATGTAGGGGATGTGGCGGTACGGCCCGTTCGTCGCCCGTCCGTCCAGCAATCGGTTGACCGTCACCAGCGTGGCCACGTCGTTGGCGAGCTGGTCGGCGAGCCCGGACTGGAGCATCTGCGCCGCCCCGGCGAAGATGTCGGGGCGCGCCCGGCCCCCGTCGCGCCCCCGGCCGGTGATCGCGTTGAGGCCGATGACGACCAGGCGGTCGGCGCCGAGCGCGAGCGCGGGCTTGAGCGGGGTGTTGAGCCGGGTGCCGCCGTCGCCGTACCAGCCCGCGGCCCGAGCCGGCCGGGAGACCTCGACGGCGGGGAAGAGCACCGGGATCGCCGCCGAGGCGAGGACGTGCGCCTCGCCGATGCGGGTGGGCACGTAGTCGATCGCCCGGACCTCGTCGTTCGGTGGGGCCGGGCCGCCGTGCTGGAAGACGACGCTGCGACCGCTGTGATAGGCGGTGGCGACCACCGCCACGGTGGCGACCCTCCGCGAGGAGACGTTGCGGGCGAGGCGGTCGAAGTCGACCACCTCGCGGAGGGTGCGGGCCTGGGGTGATGCGTCGAGCAGGCTGGGGACGCTCGCCCCGGGGAGGCCGATCAGCTCGAGGCCATAGAGGAGGACCCGCCGCAGCTCGGCGGGGGAGATGAGCGGGCCGAGGACGTCCTCGTAGCGCGTCGTCCTCCACATGGTCGCGACCGCCTCGACCGCCGCGGGGAAGGGCAGGTCGGCGTGGGCGGCGAGGAGGACGGCGTTGATCGCGCCCGCGCTGGTCCCGACGAGGACCTCCGGCCGCTCGCCACGGGACTCGAGCAGCGGGGCGAGGACGGAGAGCACGCCGACCTCGTAGGCGCCGCGAGCGCCGCCGCCGGACAGCACCAGGCCGACACGCGGACGGGTCACGGCGGGGATGGTAGCGGCGTCGGGCTGCGCGACCGCCGGGCTCCAGAATTGACCGGATGGCCGACGTCGAGCATCCCCAGCCCCGGCGCGGGCGCACGCTCGCGAGCGTCGCCGCGCCGATCCTCGTGGTGGCGATCGTGGCGCTGCTCTCGTCGCGTGGACACGGCGACCGGCCGCCGGCCCCGCGCCCGAGCGCCACGTCGGCTCCGATCGACGAGCTCCCGATCGTCTCCAAGTCGATGGTCGCGTCCGATCCCCGGAACGGGACGCTCCTCCTGGTCGGCTGCTGTGATCCGGGCGTCAGCGGCTCCGAGCCGGCGTCGACGTGGGAGCGGATCGGGACCGGCTGGACGCACCTCGCCCCGGCGACCGCGCCCCCGTATCACCCCGGGGCGGGGCTGGCGTTCGACCCGGCGACCGCAACCTTCCTGCTCCAGGGCGGCGACGGCTCGTCGGAGACGTGGTCGTGGGACGGCCGGGACTGGACGCCACTGCATCCCCCCGCGTCGCCGCCGCCGGGTCCGGCGGTGATGACCTACTCCTCCGCGGGCCGCGTGCTCGTCCTCCTCACCACGACGCCCGGCCCTGACGTCGAGACCTGGAGCTGGGACGGGCGGACGTGGGCCAGGGTCGCCGCCCCCGCCCCGCCACCGCCGCAGGGGCCGTTCGCCGTGGCCGACGATCCGCTCCGTCGCCGGCTGGTCGTCCTCGTGGGGGCGGGATGCGGCC
>VBHE01000262.1 GCA_005889515.1 Chloroflexota bacterium
CGGCGCCGGCCGCAGCCGCAGCCGGTCTCCGCCGGTGAGCAGCCTGCGGAGCACCGCGGGCGCCGGCTCGCCCGACGCCAGCACCTCCTCGGCGAGCGGCGTCGGCAGGAAGGCGACGGTGATCCCTCGCTCTCCCAGCCATCGCCACAGCCGCACCGGAGACCACCGCGTCTCCTCCTCCGGCACCCACACGCTCGCCCCTGCGACCAGGGACGGCCACAACTCCCACGCCGCGGCGTCGAAGCCGATCGCCGCCACCTGGGTGGTCCGGTCCTCCGGACCGACCGCGTGGCTGCGCAGATGCCAGGCGACCAGGTTCGCCACGCCTCGGTGCTCGACCATCACGCCTTTCGGCGTCCCGGTCGAGCCCGAGGTGTAGACGACGTACGCGAGGGTGCGGGGCCCCGCGCCGCTGCGCGGGGTGCTCGACGGCTCCCCGGCCATCACCTCGCGATCGCGGTCCAGGCACACCGTCCGCGCACCGTGGCCGTCGGGCAGGCGATCGAGGAGCGCGGACTGGGTGAGCAGCACCGGCGCGGCGCAGTCCTCGAGCATGAGCGCCAGCCGCGACGCGGGTTGGTCGGGGTCGAGCGGCACGTACGCGCCCCCCGCCTTGAGGATGCCGAGCAGCCCGATCACCAGCTCGGCGCCGCGCTCGGCGCAGATTGCGACGCGCACCTCCGGGGCGACCCCGAGCCCCTGCAGGTGGTGCGCGAGCCGGTTCGCGCGCCGGTCCAGCTCGCCGTACGACAGGGTGACGTCTCCGCAGACGACCGCCGGCGCCTCCGGCCGGCGCGCCGCCTGCTCGGTGACGAGCTCGTGGATGCACCGCTCGGCCGGAAACGCCGCATCGGTCGCGTTCCACTCCACGAGCACCCGGCGCCGCTCACCCTCGCTCAGCAGCGCGAGCTCGCCGAGGCGGCGTGCCGGGTCGGCCACGGCGGAGCGCAGCAGGTTCTGCAGGTGGCCGGCGAGCCGCGCCACCGTCGCCTCCTCGAAGAGGTCGCGATCGTACTCGAGCCTCCCGAGCAGGCCGCCGTCCGCCCCCTCGGCGAAGGCCAGGGCCAGGTCGAACTTCGCGGTGCCGGTGTCGACGGTGAAGTCCTCGACCGTCACGCCCGGCAGCCGCAGCTCGACCGGCGGCAGGTTCTCCAGGCTCAGCATCACCCGGAAGAGCGGGTGCCGGGCGAGGTCACGCACCGGCTGCAGCTCCTTCACCAACCGCTCGAAGGGCACGTCCTGGTGCGCCGCCGCACCGAGCACCACCTCGCGCGCCCGGGCCAGCAGCTCGGTGAAGGTCGGATCCCCCGACAGGTCGGTGCGCAGCGCGACGGTGTTGACGAACAGTCCGACCACCTGTTCCATCTCGCTCCGCGTCCGTCCCGCGATCGGCGATCCGACGGTGATATCGCTCGACCCGCTGTAGCGCGACAGCAGTGCCGCGAATCCGGCCAGGAGCGTCATGAACAGCGTTGCCCCGTGGGCGCGTGACAGGGTGGTGCGCAACCCGGCGGCCAGCTCGGCGCCGATCTCGAAGTCGAGGATGGCTCCGCGATGTCCCGGCTGCGCCGGTCGGGGATGGTCGGTGGGCAGCTCGAGCTCGCCGACGACGCCGCCGAGCCGGTCGCGCCAGTACGCCAGCTGCGCCTCGAGCTCCTCCCCGCGCAGCCAGCGACGCTGCCACACCGCGACGTCCGCATACTGGAGCGGCGGCGCCACCAGCTCGGCGCGCCGCCCCTCGACCCGCGCGGTGTAGAGGGTGGCGACCTCGCTCATCAGCAGCCCCGCCGACCAGCCGTCGGCGACGATGTGGTGCAGGACCCAGACGAGCACGTGGTCCTCGCCGTCCAGGCGCAGGAGGAGCGAGCGGTGCAGGGGGCCGTGCGCCAGGTCGAAGGGGCGCCGGGCCTCCTCGCTCGCCACCCTGCGCGCCTCCCGCTCCCGACGCTCGATCGGGACCGCGCCCAGGTCGCACACCTCGAGGTGCACGGACTGCGCCGCCCCGATCTCCTGCACCGGCCGCCCGTCGCACCGCGGGAAGCGGGTCCGCAGTGCCTCGTGCCGCTCGACCACCGCGGCGAGGGCGTGCTCGAGCGTCCCGACGTCGAGGTGACCGCGCAGGCGCACGCCGAGGACGACGTGGTAGAGGCCATCGTGCGGTGCCAGGTCCTGCAGGAACCACAGTCGTTCCTGGGCGAAGGAGAGGGGAAAGCGCGGTGGGGCGTCGGGCGGCGGAGGCTCGATCTCGACCCCGCCGGTGCCGAGGATCGCCCTACTCGTCGTCCGTGTCCGCAGCGCCATCACGCCTCAACGGGACCAGGGGTGGGACGGGGGTGAGCCGCCGCGTCCGGCATTCCTCGACCGTGCGGGCGAGGTCGGCCACGGTCGGACCCTCGAAGAGGGCCCGCAGGGGCAGGTCCACCTCCATCACAGTGCGCATCCGGGAGATCACCTGGGTGGCGTTCAGCGAATGGCCACCGAGGTCGAAGAAGTTGTCGGCGACGCCGACGTGGACGCAGCCGAGCACCTCGGTCCAGATCGCCGCGACCGCCTCCTCCGCCGCGGTGCGAGGACGCACCGGCACCGTCTCGGGTTCGGCGCGGTGCTCGACCGCAGCGAGCGCCGCGCGGTCGAGCTTCCCGTTCGGCGTCAGGGGCAGGGCGTCGAGCACGACGAAGGCCGACGGGACCATGACCTCGGGCAGGGTGCGGCGGAGATGGGCGCGCAGCTCGCCGGACGGTGGCGGCGCCGCGCCCCGAGCGACGAGGTACGCGACGAGGCGCGTGTCGCCACCGCCTCCGCGCGCCACCACTGCCGCCTCGCGCACACCGGCATGGGTGCGGAGGGCCGCCTCGACCTCGCCGCACTCGACGCGGTGCCCGCGGATCTTCACCTGCTCGTCGAGCCGGCCGCGGAACTCGAGGCTGCCGTCCGGGCGCCGGCGAACCTGGTCCCCGGTCCGGTACAGCCGGGCCGTGGGAAGGTCGGAGAACGGGTCGGGCACGAAGCGCTCCGCGGTCAGCTCCGGTCGGTTCCGGTAGCTGCGGGCCACTCCCGCGCCGCCGATGTACAGCTCGCCGGCGACGCCGACCGGGACGACGGCGCGGTGCCCGTCGAGCACGTGCATCGACGTGTTCGCGATGGGGCGCCCGATGAGCACCGGGCCGCTCCCGCTCTCGACCGGGTGGATGGCGGACCAGATGGTCGTCTCCGTCGGACGTCGTCTTGCGGTCGGCGATGACGACGCGGGCACCGACGGTGAGCGGCAGGAGGAGCTCGAGCGCCGCGATGTCGAAGGACAGCGTCGTCACCGCGAGCAGGGTGTCGGTCGGCGCCATCCCGGGCCGGTCACGCATGGCGGTGAGGAGGTTGACGACGGCGCGATGCGACACCTGCACACCCTTCGGTCTGCCGGTGGACCCCGACGTGTAGATGACGTAGGCGAGGTCGTCCGCGCCCGCGCCCGGCGCGGGACCGGGAGCCGGGAGGGGGATGTCCGGCGCGTCGGCGTCGAGGCAGAGCGTCCGTGCGCGCCGGTCGGCGGGCAGGTGGTCGAGGAGCGAGGAGTGGGTGAGCAGGAGCGGCGCCCCGCAGTCCTCGAGCATGAACCGCAGCCGGTCGGTCGGGTACTCGGGGTCGAGGGGCACGTACGCACCACCGGCCTTCAGGATCGCCAGCACGGCCACGAGCATCTCGAGGCTGCGCTCGACGCAGAGCCCGACCAGCACCCCGGGACCGACCCCCATGTCCCGCAGCTGATGGGCCAGCCGGTCGGCCCGCGCGTCGAGCGCGTCGTAGCTGAGAGATCGCTCCCGGAACACCGCCGCCGGCGCCTGCGGCCGCTCCGCCGCCTGGCGCTCGACGAGCTCGTGGACGGTCTGCACGTCGGGGAGCTCCGCGCCGGTCGCGTTCCACTCGCCGAGCAGTTGGCGGCGCTCCGCATCGGTGAGGAGGGCCATCTGCGAGAGCGGCCGGGCGGGGTCGGCGGCGACGCACCCCAGCAGGGTCCGGAGATGGCCGAGAATGCGCCGGACGGTCGTCTCCTCGAAGAGGTCGCTGCTGTACCGCAGAGTTCCGAGCAGGTGGTCCCCCCCGTCGGTGAACGACAGGGTCAGGTCGAACGGCGCCGTCCGCGTGTCCACCGCGACGGCCGAGGTGCTCGCGCCGCGCAGGTCGAGGCACGCTCCGGCATCGCCCTCCAGCGTGAGCATCACCTGGAACAGGGGATGGCGGCTCAGGTCGCGCGCCGGCTGCAGTTCCTGGACGAGCCGCTCGAAGGGCACGTCCTGGTGGACATGTGCGTCGAGGACCGCCTCGCGCACCCGTGAGAGGAGCTCGACGAAGCTCGGATCACCCGCCAGGTCGGTGCGCAGCACCACCGTGTTGATGAACAGGCCGACGACCCTCTCGGTCTCGGACCGGGTGCGCCCCGCGACCGGCGAGCCGACGGGGATGTCGACGCAACCGCTGTAGCGTGAGAGCAGGGCGGCAAATCCTGCCAGCAGGGTCATGAACAGGGTCGCCTGGTGGGTGCGCGACAGCGCCCGCAGGGCGGTGGTCAGCTCGGCGGGGAGCGCGAAGGTGACCGCGGCACCGCGATAGGTGGACACCGCCGGGCGGGGATGATCGGCCGGGAGCTCGAGCGCCTCCGGCATGCCGGCGAGCCGGTCACGCCAGTGGGCGACCTGGGCGTCGAGCGCGTCGCCGCCGAGCCGGGTGCGCTGCCAGGCGCAGACGTCGGCGTACTGGATCGGTGGCGCGGGCGGCGCCGCCGGTTCCCCGGCGGCGAGGCCCGCGTAGAGGGCGCCGAGGTCTGCAGTCAGCACTCCGAG
>VBHE01000263.1:0-7134 GCA_005889515.1 Chloroflexota bacterium
AGGCGCCGCCGCCGGTGTCGGCGGCGATGTGGTCGCCGGTCCGCTTGTCGTAGACGCGCGGGCACATGACCCAGCTGTAGTTCTTCTCGAAGTCGCGCTTGCCGGGCCGCGGGATGGTGGTCTGGTTCCACGGATGCCGCTGGTCGACGGGGTTGCCCAGCGGGTCGGTCTTGACGAAGGTCTCGCTGTTCGCCCAGTCGTCGTAGTAGGAGTGGCCGAGGAGGATGCGCAGGCTGAGGTTGATGTCGACCAGGTCGGTCGTCACCAGCTTGCCGTCGAGGATGATGCCGGGGCTGACGAACATNAGACGTTGGGATCGTTGAAGGAGCCCCAGCAGATCAGGTCCATGCGCCGGCGGCCGACCTCCTCGTAGCCCGGGAGGGCCTGATAGAAGAAGTCGAAGATGTCGTCGTGCAGCGGCACGACCTTCTTCATGAACTCCACGTACTTCATCAGGCGCACGAGGTAGTCCGTGAAGAGCTGGACCGTCGGCACCGTGCCCACACCACCCGGATAGAGGGCGGACGGATGGACGTGCCGTCCCTCCATCAGGCACATCATCTCGCGCGTGTAGCGGCTCACGAAGAGCGTCTCGCGGTAGAAGTCGCCGGTGAAGGGGTTGAGGGCCCGCATGATGTCGGCGATCGTCCGGTAGCCGTGGATGCCGGCATGCGGGGCGGCGGTGTTCTCCGCCTTGGCGAGCACGCTGGGATTGGTCTCCTTGACCATCTGCTCGCAGAAGTCGACCATCAACAGGTTGTCCTGGAAGATGTTGTGGTCGAACATGTACTCGGCGGCCTCGCCGAGGTTGACGATCCACTCACCCATCGCCGGCGGGCGGACGCCGAACGCCATGTTCTGCGCGTAGGTCGCACAGACCATGTGGTTGTCACCACAGATGCCACAGATGCGGCTGGTGATGACGTGGCTGTCTCGGGGATCCTTCCCCTTCATGAAGATGCTGTAGCCGCGGAAGATCGACGACGTGCTGCGACAGTCGACGCAGACGCGGTTGGCGAAGTCGATCTTCGTGAAGATCCCGAGGCTGCCGACGATCCTGGTGATCGGATCCCAGGAGACGTCGACGACCACCGGGGCCTTCGCGGGGGCTTGCGCCATCTGGACCATGAGCGCTCTCTCCTCGTGACCGTCAGGGACGGTGAATCTCAGTAGGTGGTCGGCCGGTAGCCGCTGGTCAGCTCAGGACGGGCGTGCCGCCACTTGGGTTCCTTGTTCACCGTCGAGTTGGTGACCTTCCGCAGCGTCCGGATGGCGCTGCCGTAGGCCCCCGCCAGACCGGTCGAGAGCTTGGCGCCCGGGGGCTCGTCCATGAAGGGCATGAACTTGTCCGGGAAGCCCGGCATGGTGCAGCCGACGCAGATGCCGCCGACGTTCGGGCACCCTCCGATGCCCATCATCCAGCCGCGCTTGGGCACGTTGCAGTTGACGACCGGGCCCCAGCAGCCCAGCTTCACCAGGCACTTGGGAGAGTTGTAGGTCTCCGCGAAGTCGCCCTGCTCGTAGTAGCCGGCGCGATCGCAGCCCTCGTGGACGGTGGCGCCGAACAGCCAGGTCGGCCGCAGCTGGTCGTCCAGGGGGATCATCGGAGCCTTGCCCGCCACCTGGAAGAGCAGGTAGAGGATCGTCTCCATGAAGTTGTCGGGCTGCACCGGACAGCCGGGGACGTTGACGATCGGCAGTCCTGCCTTCGACTTCCAGCCCCAGCCGAGGTAGTCGGCCAGGCCCATCGCCCCGGTCGGGTTGCCGGACATCGCGTGGATGCCGCCGTAGGTGGCACAGGTGCCGGCGGCGATGACCGCGAGCGCCTTCGGTGCCAACCGGTCGATCCACTCGACCGAGGTGATCGGCTGGCCGGTCGTCGGATCGGTGCCGAGCGCCGCCCAGTAGCCCTCCTTCTTGATCTTCTCGTTGGGGACCGAGCCCTCGAAGACCAGGACGAAGGGATCGAGCTCGCCGCGCTCGGCCTGATAGAAGAACTTCATGAAGTCGTCGCCGACCTCGTAGGCCAGCACCGGGTTGTGGGACGTCCTCGATGCTCGGCTGGGTCGCAGCGGTGACCGAGACCGAGTCACCGTCGCAGCCGAGACCCGTCGTGATCCAGACGACGTGGACGTCCGATACGGCGGAAGGCACCTGCGTTGACCTCCCGTACGGTACTGCAGCTGTCGCCATGCCACCACCTCCTCGGTGTGCCGCCCTGCGTCCGTCGGCGGCCCCCGCCGCCCCGGATGACCGTGGGATTCCGCGCTCCGGCAGGCACCACACGCGCGACCACGACGGCGTGCGGCGTGGATGACCGGAGCGGGCCCGAATGTGCCTCCGACCTCCTGCTCGGGTCAATACGTGGAGATTGCAGGTAGCCCGTTGGAACGCTAGGTGCGACGTGCAGCTATCGAGCTAGGTGCGGCGCGCAGATATTGACGCTCTGTGCGCGCACGACAGCAGTGCGTCGGCTCTCCGCGAGATCCGGGGCCGAGAGTCACGCGAGACTCAGCCCGGGTGCGCGGCGACCCCGTTCGACGACGGCGCCTCGGCGCGGATGTGGGCCAGCCGGTCCCGCTCGTAACGCTCGAGGAAGCCGATGAGCAGGCCGCGGACCTCCTCCAATCCCCGGGCCCAATGGGTGAGCACGGCGCGGCCGTCGGCGGTCATCTCGTAGCGCCGTCGCTGCGGGCCGCTCGGCGAGGGCTCCCACCGCGACGCGACCAGGCCCTCGTCCTCCATCGCGTTGAGCACGCGATAGATGGTGCCGGCGTCCCAGTGGGTGCCGCTGAAGTGACTGAGCCGATCGCGCAGCTCGTAACCGTAGTCGGGCTGTTCATCGAGCAGCAGCAGCAGGCAGGGACGAAGGAAGTTCTTCGGTTGGCACGGGGCCGACCAGGTCCTCGCTCGCGCATCCCCCCCGGTCACGGCGCCCTCCACCTGAGATCGGTCCTCTCACACCCGCACCGGCAGCGCGGGATCCATCCTATCCATCCACACCCCGTGTGCATAGGGGTCACCCCCCCTCCCCCGGGAACCTCCCCCTACAGGGGGATGGGTGAAGGCGACCGCGACGCGATGCCGTCGCCACCCGGGGCGTGTAGATTGTGGCGATGAGCAGCGTGCAGACCCCCATCCTCCTGTTCGGGGAGAGCTACCACCACCCCAACATCTTCTACCGCACCGGCTTCCTCGCCCCCGACCCGGTGGTGGTGGTCGACCGGGGCGGCGACGACACCGTCCTCTGGACCAGCCGGCTGGAGGAGGGACGGGCCCGCAAGGAGGCCCGGGTGGGCCGGGTGCGCTGCACCGAGGAGCTCGACTGGGCGGAGAAGATGAGCCGGGCCGGCGCCGAGCAGGACGCCTGGGCGGTGCTCGTGGAGAGCATCTGCCGCGCCGAGGAGCTCGGCGGGGTGGTCGTCGAGGGCGACTTCCCGGTGATCATCGCCGATCACCTCCGCGGCCACGACCTCGAGGTGCGGGCTCGCGGCGACCTCTACCGGCGGGAGCGGCGGATCAAGACCGCCCAGGAGGTCGAATGGATCGCCGCCACCGAGCGCGCCGGGATGGACGGCCTGCAGCGGGCGATCGACATCATCGCCGCCGCCGAGATCCGCGACGGGCTGCTCTGGCACGAGGGCAGGCCGCTGAGCGGTGAGGACCTCGTCCTCGCCGTCGAGGCCCGCCTGCTCGAGCTCGGCTGCGCCACCAGCGACTCGATCTGCTGTGGCGGCCCCGACTCCGCCGATCCCCACCGCCGGACCAGCGACGTCGTCCGCGTCGGGCTGCCGATCGTCCTCGACATCTTCCCCTTCGACAAGACCACCCGCTACTGGGGGGACATGACCCGCACCGTGGTGCGCGGCACCCCGCCCCCCGAGGTGGAGGCGATGTGGGACGCGGTGCTCGAGGCCCAGCAGGCTGGCCTCGACGCGGTCCGGCCCGGGGCCAACGGCCGCGACGTCCACTATGCGTGCTGCGACGTCTTCGCCCGCCGCGGCTACGGCTCGCTGGCGAAGCCCTACCGGCACATCGAGTCCGAGGCGCGCTTCATCCACGGCACCGGCCACGGCCTCGGGCTGGAGATCCACGAGTACCCCCGGGTCGGCGACGTCGACGTGACCCTGGAGCTGGGCGACGTCGTGACCGTCGAGCCGGGCCTCTACAACCCCCGCCTGGGCGGCATCCGGATCGAGGACCTCGTGGTGGTGACCGAGGACGGCTGCCGCAACCTCACGACCTTGGAGAAGCGGTTCCGGCTGGACTGACCCCGGCCCCCTCGAGCCACGGCCGCTGCTATCCTCCCCACCCTCACCGACAACCGCCTTTCCTGCGCCCGGAGCCCCGGGCGCCGAAGGCCACGGGAAAGGGTCATATGCTGCGCGACTACGAGTTGATGTACGTCGTCCGCCCCGACCTCGACGAGGACGGGCTGCGGGGCGCCCTGGAGGCCGTGCAGGGCCTCGTCGAGGGACAGGGGGGAGAGGTGACCGCCACCACCCCCTGGGGGAAGCGGCGTCTCGCCTACGAGATCGCCGGGCTGCGCGACGGTCACTACGTGATCGTCGAGTTCCGCGGTGACGGGGCGAAGGTGAAGGAGCTCGAGCGCGCGCTCCGCATCAGCGACCAGGTCATCCGCCACATGATCACCATCGCCGTGCCCAAGCCTCCCGAGGACGAGGCCAAGGAGGCCCGGCGCGGGCCCGGCGAGGGCGCGGCCGAGGACGGCGACGAGGCCGTGTCCGCGGAGATCGGCTCCGAGGACGCCGGGATCGACTCCGAGGACGCCGGGGTCGAGGAGCCCGATCTCGGCGACGCTGAGGACGACAAGGGGGAGGAGCGCTGATGGCGGGATCGCTGAACCGGGTGATGCTCATCGGTCGTCTGACCCGCGACCCCGAGCTCCGCTACACGCCGAGCGGCACCGCGGTGTGCCAGCTCGGGCTGGCCACCAACCGCTACGGCCAGGACCCCGCCTCGGGAGAGCGGCGCGAGTTCACCGACTTCCACGACGTCGTGGTCTGGAACCAGGGCAACCGCAAGCTCGCCGAGCTCTGCGGGCAGTACCTCCAGAAGGGCCGCCTCGTCTACGTCGAGGGCCGGCTGCAGACCCGCTCCTGGGACGACCAGCAGAGCGGTCAGAAGCGCTTCAAGACCGAGGTCAACGCCAACGACGTCCAGTTCCTCGACAGCCGCCAGGACGGCGCCCCCATGGGCGGTGACGCCTCGGGCGCCGGCGCACGTCCCCAGCCCGTTCCCGGCGGCGACGTCGACCCCGACGACATCCCCTTCTAGAGTCGAGACACACAGATGCCCGATTACGACCGCCGCCGGCACCGCAAGGTGTGCTCCTTCTGCCTGGAGCACGTCGACCACATCGACTACAAGGAGGTGTCGCGCCTGCGGCGCTACCTCACCGACCGCGCCAAGATCCTCCCGCGGCGCATGACCGGCACCTGCGCGCGCCATCAGCGGCTGCTGACGGTCGCGCTCAAGCGCGCCCGCCACATGGCGCTGCTGCCCTTCACCGCCGACGTGCGCTGAGGTCGGGCGCGCCGGTGTCCCAAGTACACTGACGCCGGCCGCCAACCCCATCTCACCGGAGTGCCATGGGCTTCGAGCAGCAGCTTCGCGTCCCCGGACCGACCCCCATCCCCGAGCGGGTGATGCGCGCGGCGGGACGGCCGATGATCAACCACCGCGGCCCCGACGCAGCGGTGCTCATCCGCGACATCGTCGACGGGCTCCGCTGGGGGCTGCAGACCGCGAACGACATCCTCCTCTTCCCCGCGAGCGGCACCGGCGGGCTCGAGGCGGTGGTCGCGAACATCTTCAGCCCCGGCGAGGCCGGGCTCTTCTGCAGCATCGGCAGCTTCGGCGACCGCTGGGCCGACATCGCCGCCGCCTACGGGGTGGAGCCGGTGCGGCTCGAGGTGCCATGGGGCGAGGCGCTCGACCCCGAGGACGTCGACCGGGTGCTCGCCGAGCACCCCGAGATCGAGAAGGTCTGCGTCACCCACAACGAGACCTCGACCGGCGTGGTCAACGACATGCGCGCCATCGCCGCGGTGGTGAAGGGGCGGGGCAAGCTGCTCGCCGTCGACAGCGTGAGCGGCGCCGGGGTGATGCCCCTGCCCGTCGACGAGCTCGGTCTCGACGTCGTGGTCACCGCCTCCCAGAAGGGATGGATGGCGCCCCCGGGGCTGGCGATGATCGCGGTCGGCGCGGCCGGCTACTCGGCCGCGGCGGCGGCGCGCTGCCCCCGCTTCTACTGGGACTTCGCCCGGCAGAAGGGTTTCATCGACCAGGGCACGACCTTCACCACCCCTCCGCTCGGCGTGATGTACGCCCTCCAGGAGGGGCTGGCGATGCTCCGCGAGGAGGGGCTGGAGAACGTCTTCGCCCGCCACCAGCGGATCGCCGACATGATCCGCGCCGGCCTGGTCGCGATCGGGCTCCGGCTCGTGGCTCCGGAGACCCACCGGAGCAACGCGGTCACCGCCGTCCACTCCCCGACGGAGTCGGCCGAGGACCTCAAGGCGTGGCTGGCGTCGCTCCGCACCCGGCACGGGCTGGTGCTCGCCGGCGGTCAGGGCCCGCTCGCCGGCAAGGTCTTCCGGGTCGGCCACCTCGGCTACATCGAGGAGCGCGACGCCTACTCCATCCTCGCCACCATCGAGCAGGGGCTCGCCGACCAGGGACTGCTCAGCCGGGTCGGGCTGACGGTGGCGGCGGCGCAGCGCGTGGCCCGCGGCGCCGAGGCGGTGCCGGAGCCCGCCGGCGCGAGCGGCCGATGACCTCGGTCGAGACCCGCACCCCGACCCAGCTCCCGCTCGGTGCCGCCCGGATCCTGGTCGCCGACCCCATCGCCGAGGACGGCGTCGAGCGGCTCCGCGCCGCAGGCGAGGTCGACGTGGTCACCGGCCAGACCCCCGAGGAGCTCGTCGAGCGCATCGGCGCCTACGACGCCCTGGTGGTGCGCAGCGAGACCAAGGTGACCGCCGAGGTGTTCGCGGCAGGCGCCCGGCTGCGGGTCGTCGGCCGTGCCGGCGTCGGCGTCGACAACATCGACATCGACGCCGCCACCCGCCATGGCGTGCTGGTGCTCAACGCCCCCACCGGCAACACCAT
>VBHE01000263.1:7210-7706 GCA_005889515.1 Chloroflexota bacterium
CGAGCTGCGCGAGAAGACGCTGGGCCTGCTCGGCCTGGGCAAGATCGGCTTCGAGGTCGCCCGCATCGCCGGACAGGGCGTGGGCATGCGGGTGATCGCCCACGACCCGCTGGTCACCCCCGAGCGCGCCGAACAGGCCCAGGTCGAGCTCGTCGACCTCGACACCCTGATCCGGGAGTCCGACGTGCTCAGCGTCCACACCCCGCTGAACGACAGCACCCGGGGGATCATCGGCGCCGAGCAGCTGCGGGCGATGAAGCGGAGCGCCCGGGTGATCAACGTCGCCCGCGGCGGGATCATCGACGAGGAGGCGCTCGCCGCCGCCATCCGGAACGGGGAGATCGCCGGGGCGGCGATCGACGTCTTCACCAAGGAGCCGCCTGCTCCCGACCACCCCCTGCTCCAGCTGCCCCAGGTGCTCGTCACCCCCCACCTCGGCGCGAGCACCGTCGAGGCCCAGGTCAACGTCGCCTACGACGTCGCCGACCAGATCGTC
>VBHE01000263.1:7996-9673 GCA_005889515.1 Chloroflexota bacterium
GGTGAGCGAGAGCCGCACCAGCCGGAGCGCCGACTACGCGAACTCGATGCTCCTCGAGGTGAAGGGTGGCGAGCCGGTGCGGATCGCCGGGACCCAGCTCGAGGGCGAGGCCTGGATCACCCGCCTCAACGGCCTGCGGGTGATGCTGCGGCCGCGGGGCCGGTACCTCGTCGGGGCCAACCGGGACACGCCGGGGATCATCGGCAAGATCGGCACCCTCCTCGCCCGGCACGACATCAACATCGCCAACTTCGACCTCGGCCGCGACCAGCCCCGCGGGAGCAATGCGCTCTTCTACATCGAGGTCGACGACCCCGTCCCCACCGCGGTGCTCCGCGAGCTGGAGACGACCGTCGGCCTCGAGTCGGTCCGGGAAATCCAGCTCTGAGCGGGCTGGCGCCGCTGCGCGCGGTGCGCTTCGACGGCGGCCAGGTGAACGTGGGGCGCGCGCTCGCGCCGCCCTACGACGTCATCTCCCCCGAGCAGCGCGAGCGGCTCTACGGGCGCGACCTCCGCAACATCGTGCGCATCGACTTCGGCCGTCCGGAGCCCGACGACCGCCCCGGAGCGGAGGACGTCTACACCCGCGCCGCCGGCCACCTGCGCTCCTGGCTGGAGCTCGGCATCCTGGTCCGGGACCCGCGCGACGCCGTCTACGTCGCCGACCACGAGTTCACCGCCGAGGACGGCGAGCGGCGGACGCGCCGCGGCATCTACGTCCGCACCCCGGCGCTGCCCTGGGACCTCGCCTCGGTCCTCCCCCACGAACGCACCCTGCGCGGCCCCAAGGAGGACCGGCTCGCGCTGATGCGCGCCACCCGGATGCAGACGAGCGCGGTGTTCAGCCTGTGGGACTCCGCCCCGGGCATCGGCGAGGCGCTCGCCGCCGCGACCGCGCGCGATGCCGACGTCGAGGGCGAGACCCGCGGCGAGGTCGACCGGGAGCGCCACCGGCTCTGGGTCGTCGACGACCCCGCGCAGCTCGGGGCGGTGCTCGAGGCGCTCGCGCCCAGCCGCCTCTACATCGCCGACGGCCACCACCGCTTCGAGACCGCGGCCACCTACGCCGAGGAGCGCCGCGCCGCCGAGCCGGGCGCCCCGGCGGACGCCGACTTCGGCATGACCCTGCTCCACCTCTGCGCCGCCGATGACCCGGCGATCGAGGTGCTCCCGACCCACCGGCTGGTGCGGCCGGCGAACGGGGTCCCCGATCGGGTCGCCGACCTCCTCGCCCGCCTCGACGGCGCCTTCACCGCCGAGCCCGCCGCCGGCCTCGCCGAGGCGGTCGCCGCGGCTCGCCGGCGCCGCGACGCCGAGCACGCCCTCGCCGTCGCCGCCCAGGACGGGGCCTTCCTGCTCCGCGCGCCGCGGCGCGCCGCCGGGTCGCCGCGCGCCGGGCTCGACGTCACCGTCCTCCAGGAGGTGGTCCTCGAGCGCGGCTGCGGGCTCGACGCCGAGGCGGTGGCCCATGGCGCCCTGGGCTACACCCGGAGCGTCGCCGAGGCCGAGGAGGCGGCGGCCGCGGGCACCGCGGCACTGGCGATCTGCCTCAACGGCTGCACCACCGCCGAGATCATCGCCGTCTCCGACGCGCGCGAGACGATGCCGCAGAAGTCCACCTACTTCTATCCCAAGGTGCCGACCGGGCTGGTGCTCTCGCCTCTGTAGCGGACGGGG
>VBHE01000263.1:9810-10323 GCA_005889515.1 Chloroflexota bacterium
CCCCGACCTCGGCAACGACCTGGCACGGCTGATCGCCGCCGGTGACCTGCCGTCGCGCCACGTCGACGGTTCCGGGGCCGCGGCTCGGGGGGCCCCCTGGGAGAACTGAGCCGGGGCCGAGTTTGGTGCCCCCTCCCCACGGATACCATCGACGCAGGATCACGGGCTGGAGCGGCCCGTGCCGCGGTACCGACGCTCCGCACACGACCAGCCTGAGGAGATCCCCGAGGTGCCGACCTACGGATATCGCTGCGAGAAGGGTCACGAGTTCGACGTGTTCCAGCGGATGTCCGACGAGCCGGTCGCCGAGTGCCCGAGCTGCGGGTCGAGGGGGCGGCGGCTGTTCTTCCCCGCCGGGATCGTCTTCAAGGGCAGCGGCTTCTACAAGACGGATTCCCGCAAGTCCGGCGGCTCCGAGGGCTCCTCGACCTCGACGAGCTCCTCGTCGTCGGCGTCGAAGTCCTCGTCGGACGGCGGGAGCAGCGCCTCGACCCCCACCGCCGCCGGAACCGC
>VBHE01000263.1:10490-10953 GCA_005889515.1 Chloroflexota bacterium
GGCGCGTCAAGGTCACCAAGCTCGACGTCGACGCCAACCCGGTCGTGCCCGGGCAGTTCGGGGTGATGAGCATCCCGACCCTCCTGCTCTTCGTCGACGGCAAGCCCGAGAAGCGCGTGGTCGGCTACCGGCCCAAGGCGAGCCTGAAGAGCGACCTGGACGCCGTCCTCGTCGGCTGATCCGCCGGCCGGGGGGGCGCATGGGTCCAGGTGGGCTCCGCCGTCTTCAAAACGGTCGGGGGGCGCGCCCGTCGCGTCCCCGGAGGGATCGTTCCCCTCGCGCTCCCGCCGGCGGGCGATTGCGTTCCGGGCTTGGCGGAACCGTCTCGGTGCGCTACCGTTCTCCTTTGCGAGGTGGGGTCCCTCGCAGTTGCGTCAGCCCCCCATCCCCCATTTCAGTTGGCCCTCCGCCCCGGAGCGGTGTGGTAGGGTCAGGCGGCGAGGTGGAATGAGAAAGGGCGTGG
>VBHE01000263.1:11026-11560 GCA_005889515.1 Chloroflexota bacterium
GGCCGCTTCTTCTCCGACCCCGCTCGGGCGGAGGATCTGGCCCAGACCGCGCTGATGAAGGCGTTTGCGCGCGTCGGCGACGTGCGCTCCCCGGGGGCCTTCCAGGCCTGGGTGCTGCGCATCGCGCGCAACGAGTGTCTCAACGAGCTCGCCCGCCAGAAGCACGCCCAGCTGCCCCTCTCGACGCTCGCCGACGGCGGTGTCGAGATCGAGGCGCCCGCGGGCGGCGACGACGACCCCGAGGAGGCGCTCCTCCGCAGCCAGCTCCAGGCGCTGGTCCGCCGGGTCGCGGCGACCCTGCCCCCGCACTACCGCCAGGCGCTGACGATGCGAGCCCTCGAGGACCGCACCTACGAGGAGATCAGCGAGGCGCTCGACATTCCGGTGCCGGTGGCCCGGCTCTGGTACTGCCGGGCGCGCAAGCGCTTCCGGTCCGCGTTCGTGACCATGATGGTCGCCCGCCGCAACGTGCCGGTGATGTGCCAGGAGATGGGCGAGGCGATCGCCGAGATGATCGAAGGCACCCTGCCCGCC
>VBHE01000263.1:11639-14828 GCA_005889515.1 Chloroflexota bacterium
GCCTGCTCCGCCTGGGATGGAAGCTCCCTCACCGTCTCCGCAGCGGCCTCTCCCATACGCCGCACGCGCTGGGCAAGCTCGCGGTGAGCGGCGTCGGCGGCGTGGCCGTGGCCACCGCGATGGTCGCCGGCTCGCCGATCCTGCCGACCACGGCGCACGCGACCGCGGGAGTGCCCTCCGGGCACCTCCAGCTGATCAGCCTCCGCGACGGCCCCGCCGGGCAGGCGGTGCTCGCGGCGGAGACGCTGCGCACCCTGGCCCCCGCGGCGGCGCCGCAGGCGCTGGTCGGGGTTCCCGACCTGAGTGGCCTGGACAACCTCGCGCTCGTCCTCCAGCGGATCGACGACATCAGCCCGAACGTCCTCCACCTCTCGGTGCTGCGGCTGGTCCCACAGGCGCAGGCGGCGGCCCTGGCCCGCCACGCCGACTCGGCGCGGGCCACGGCGGCGGGGACGGTCGACGACCTCCAGGCGCAGCAGCAGCGGGCCCAGGAGCAGGCGCGGGAGAAGGCTCAGCAGCAGCGCGATCAGCAGCAGAAGGCCCAGCAGGCGCAGGCGCACCAGCCCACCTGGCCGGGATCGGCGCCCGACGGCAAGGCGGCGGCCCCGAGCGGCAACGCGGCTCCGAACGGCGCGACCCCGAGCGGCAACGCGGCTCCGAAGGGCAATCCCGCTCCGAATGGCGGCTCGGCGCCGGGCACCCCGAGCAGCAGCGCAGCGCCCGCCCCGTCGGGAGGCACCCCCTCGCAGCAGCAGGGCGGCAACCAGTCCGGCGGCAGCCAGCAGGCCCCGACCCTCAAGTAGCGGCCTCCGGATCGGGAGCCGGGACCCCCGCCCGCTGCGCCCCCTTCAGTGGTCAGTCGTCGCCGGAGTCGAGCAGCTGGAGCACGTCTCCGGCGAGGTAGATCGACCCGCAGATCAGCACCACCCCCTCGTCGCCCGCGAGCATCCGCGCGGCGGTGAGCGCGTCGGGGAGGGAGCTGATCGCCCGGGCGCCGTGTCCCCAGAGCCGGGCGAGGTCGATCGAGCGCGCCGACCGCGGGGTCCCCGCCTGGGTGAAGACGGTGACCGGGGCCAGCGGGCGCAGCGCGTCGAGGATGCCGGCGACGTCCTTGTCGGCCATCACCCCGACGAGCGCGACCAGCGGCCGGTCGCCGACCACCTCGCGGACCGCGGGGACGATCGCCTGGACCGCCGCCGGGTTGTGGGCACCGTCGACGAGCAGCGGCGGGGTGGTCGCGACCCACTGGAGGCGCGCCGGCCAGCGCACCGAGGCGAGGCCGCTGCGCACCGCCTCCATGTCGAGGGTCACCCCGCGCCCGCCGAGCATCGCGCAGGTCGCGAGCGCGACCGCGGCGTTCTCCGCCTGGTGGAGGCCGAGCAGGGGGACGCGGAGGCTGGCGTGCTCGTCGCCGACCGCGATCTCCGCCTCGACACCGTCGAGGCCGAGGCTGTGGCCGGTGACGCTCACCTCCCCGCCGAGGGCGAGCAGCCGCTGCGCCCCGACCCGCGCGGCCTGGTCGCGGATCACCGTCAGCGCCTCCCCGGAGGCGCCGGTGACCACGTCGTTCCCCGCCTTGATGATTCCCGCCTTCTCCGCGGCGATCGCGGCGAGGGTGTGGCCGAGGCGGTCGGCGTGGTCGAGGGCCACGGTGGTGATGACCGCGACGCCGAGGTCGAGGACGTTGGTGCTGTCGAGCCGGCCCCCCAGCCCGACCTCGCAGACGACCACGTCGGGCTGCCGCTCGGCGGCGGCGAGGATGCCGAGCGCGGTGAGGATCTCGAACTGCGTGGGGGCGCCCACCTCCTCCTCCACCGCCTCGACCGCGGGACGCACCCGGTCGACGAGGGCGGCGAAGCGCTCGGGGGTGACCGCGCGCCCGTCGACGACGACCCGCTCGCGGTAGGAGCGCAGGTGCGGCTTGACGAGCATCACCGTGCTCAGCCCGCCGGCGCGGCAGGCGGCCTCCACCATGGCGCACACCGAGCCCTTCCCGTTGGTGCCCGCGACCAGGGCGCCGCGCAACCCCTCCTGGGGGTCGCCGAGGCGCTGCAGCAGGGCGGCGACACGCTCCAGACCGGGGCGGATGCCGCGCGATCCCGTGGCGGTCAGCCATTCGAGGCTCTCTCGGTAGCTCGTCGGCATCGGGGGCCAATTGTAGGGACCGGCCCTCGGGCCGCCCGAGGCTACGCCGTCACCGTCACCGCGATCCGCCGCGCCTCGACCCCGCAGACCCCGCCATTGGGCCCGGAGGAGCAGCTGGTGGAGCGCTCGATCATGACCACGGCGTCGCCGGCGGCGAGGGCGCGGAAGGTCGCCTGAGCGTCGCCGGTGGCGGCGTCGGCGGAGCCGGAGAGGCGCAGGAGCAGCGCCGGGGTCGGGGTGTCGGGCTCCGACCAGCGGTCCCCGGGGTCGCCGTGGAGCTCGACATCGAGCAGCGTCCCCACCCGGATGGTGACCGCCGCGGTGGTCTCGTCGACGCGCACCGTCGCCGGCGGGCTCGACGCCGGGGTGGGGGCGGTGGCCGGCGGCGCGGGCGCCGGCGTGGGGGCGCCCGGGGTTGCGGTCGCCGACGCCGCCGCCACCGCCCCGGTCGGACGGGCAGCCGCGGCGGGCGGCGCCGTCGCATCGGTCGCCGGCACCGGAGGCAGCCGACGCGTCCCCACCGGGACGGCGGGCGGAGGCCGGTGCCCGGCGACGGCGACGACCACCGCCGTCGACGCCCCGAGGGCGAGCAGGCCGAGGACGGCCGCGATCGCAGCCGCGACGCCCCTCCGTCCCCGCAACCCCCTCATTGAGTGTTCAGCATATCCCGCCGCCGCCGTTGGTGCGTCGTTCGGCCAGAAGTCAACCCGCCGCTACACCCGCGCACCCCACAGGGGCTGCGAACGGAACGGGTCAGCAGCGTGTCGAAGAGCCGCGGCGCGCCTCGGCGAGGTCGACGGCGTTGCGCATGAGCATCGCGATCGTCATCGGCCCGACGCCCTTCGGCACCGGGGTCAGCCAGCCGGCGACCGGCTCGACCGAGGCGCGGTCGACGTCGCCGGTCAGCCGGCCGTCGACACGGTTGATCCCGACGTCGATGACACACGCGCCGGGCTTGACGAAGGACGCGTCGACGAACCCGGCACGGCCGATCGCGGCGACGAGGATGTCGGCCTCGCGGCAGACGGCGGGGAGCTCGCGGGT
>VBHE01000121.1:0-5121 GCA_005889515.1 Chloroflexota bacterium
ATCGTCCGCACCATCGCCCGCGGACAGACGGCGGTGCCGCCGGACTCCTGGATCTCGCTCGGCGAGGAGTTCATCCGCGATCCGAGGGTGCCGACCACGGCGTACGACCCCGCGGCCGCCAACCGGATCCTCGACGGGGCCGGCTACCGTCGCAGCCCCTCCTGCCATGGGGGTGCCGGCCGTGCCGACGCCGCCGGGCGGTGCATGGATCTGCGCTTCGTCACCACCTCCGGCAACGCCGCCCGCGACCAGACCCAGCTCGCCGTCCAGGCGTACCTCGAGAAGCTCGGGATCTTCACCGAGCTGAGCACGGTCAAGGCGGCGCGGCTGGTCGGCGGCTTCTCCGACGGCGGCCTGCTCTCCACCCACGCCTTCCAGATGGCGATGTACACGATCGTCGGGTCGGCGGACCCCGAGACCTGGTATGGCGCGTATCACAGCGACCAGATCCCGTCGCCGGCCAACCAGGGCGCGGGCGGTGACGTCACCGGCGAGAGCGATCCGCAGGTCGACGCGGCCTTCGACGAGGGCCGCACCGCGGTCTCCCTCGCCGAGCGCACCCGCGCCTACGAGCGCGCCGAGGGGCTGCTCGCCGCCGACCTCCCCGAGCTCCCCCTCTACCAGCAGGTCAGCGTGATGAGCGTCAGCAGCCGGGTGATCGGGGTGCGCCGCCAGGACAACGCCTGGACCTTCAACAGCGCCGAGTGGTACTGCCTGGGCGGGCGGTGCCAGGGGTGATGCTACGCTCGGCGGGATGATCAGTCCGGGCACCACCGCCGAGGCGCTCGAGCGCCTCGACGCGCAGGGCTTCGTGGTCCTGGAGCGGCTGCTCACCCCCGCGCAGATCGACGCCCTCCGCGAGGAGGTGCTCCCGCTCGCGCTTGCCGGCCCGCTCGGCCGCAACCCCTTCGAGGGCGAGCGCACCCACCGCGTCTATGCGCTGCTCGCCAAGGCCGAGACGGTCGCGCCCATGGTGGAGCATCCGCGGGTGCTCGACATCGTCGACCACCTGCTCGAGCCCAACTACCTGCTCACCGCCTGCCAGGTGATCCATCTGCTCCCCGGCGAGACCGAGCAGGCGGTGCACTTCGACGACGGCTTCTACTCGATCCCCCGGCCGCGTCCGTCGGTGTCGATCAGCACCATCTGGGCCGTCGACGACTTCACCGCCGAGAACGGCGCCACCGAGGTGATCCCCGGTAGTCATCGGTGGGACGACGCGCAGCTGCCCGACCAGGACGATCCGCGGCTGCGGCCGGTGGTCATGCCCGCCGGCTCGGCGGTGATCTTCCACGGCACCCTGTGGCACCGCGGCGGCGCCAATCGCAGCGACGCCCCGCGCTGCGCGATCAGCCCGCAGTACTGCCAGCCGTGGGCGCGTCAGCAGGAGAACATGATGCTCGCCGTCGGCGCGCGTGCGGCGCGCTACTCGGAGCGCATCCGCGCGATGCTCGGATACAGCATCCATCCGCCGTTCATGGGATTCGTCGACGGCGGGCACCCCTCACGCCTGATCGAGGACGGGTACGACGCCGACCGCACCGGCGCGAGTGTCGAGTCGAAGCGCTTCTGGGAGCGCGGAGGACACCTCACCCCGCGTGACTGACGCGGCCGCGAGTTCCGGTCAGGTGCGGCTGCGACGCATCGTCATCGCGAGCACGGCGACGAGCGCGATCAGGACGACGACGTACAGAATGATGTGCTTGGTGCCGAAGACAGCTGCGATCATGCGCAGCAGTCTACTCCGCCGCCACCCCCTCGCAGGTGCGCACGAAGGCGGCGATGTGGTCGAGGGCGTCGTCGAGCACCGGTCCGAGGCCGTGGCCGACGCGCGGGTAGGTGATCAGCTGTGCGTCGGGGAGGAGCGCCACCGCCTCGCGGAGGAGCTCGATGCGCGCGAAGGGATCGGACTCGCCGGAGAGCAGCAGCACCGGGGAGCCGATCTCGGGCCAGTGCTCGGTGCGCAGCTGCTCCGGGTGCCCGGGGCGGTGGAGCGGATAGCTGAGCAGGACCAGCCCGGCGACGGCCTGCCGGGCGGCGAGCATGCTCGCCACCCGGCCGCCGTAGGAGTGGCCGCCGACCACCGCCCCCGCTCCCAGTGGCGTCGCGCGGGCGGCGAGGGTCGCCACCGCGCGCTCGGCATTGCCCTTGGGCAGGTCGATCGCCTCCGCCTCGACCCCGCGGGCGCGCAGCCCCTCGACGTGGGGACGCATGCTCGCGGCGGTTCCGGAGGCTCCGTGTCCGAGGATGACCACGGGGCGGAGCATAGCTAGGATTCCACCACCGGCTGGACCCACCTGGCCGAGAGGAGGCGTCGAGCATGTCGACCACGACCGAGACGAGCGCTCCCGCCGCGCCCTCGCCCCCCGACATCGGCAAGGCGCTCGGCACCGACTACTTCCTCATCCGCGACGAGCTCAGTGAGCAGGAGATCGACTACCTCGAGCGCAGCCGGCGCTTCGTGAACCGCGAGGTCCTGCCGGTGATCTCCGACCACTGGGAGCGCGCCGAGATGCCGCTGGCGCTCTACCGGCGGCTCGGCGAGCTGGGGCTGATCGGCGACGGCATCGAGGGCTACGGCTGCCCGCCGATGAGCGCCATCGCCGCCGGGCTGGTGCACATGGAGCTCAACCGCGGCGACGGCAGCCTGGGCACCTTCCTCGGCGTCCAGGCGGGGCTGGCGATGCGCGCGATCGCCATGCTCGGCTCCGAGGAGCAGAAGCAGCGCTGGCTGCCGGCGATGGCCCGGGCCGAGAGCCTCGGCGCCTTCGCCCTCACCGAGCCCAACCACGGCTCCGACTCCGTTGCCCTGGAGACCCGCGCCGAGCGGCGCGGGGACGAGTACGTGATCGACGGCGCCAAGCGCTGGATCGGCAACGGCACCGTCGCCGACGTCGTCGTCCTCTGGGCGCGCGACACCGAGGACGGGCAGGTCAAGGGCTTCCTCGTGGAGCCGCCGACGCCCGGGTACGAGGCCACCGTGATCGGCGGCAAGGGCTCGCTCCGCGCGATCTGGCAGGCGGACATCCGCCTGCGCGACCTGCGCGTCCCGGCGAGCGCCCTCCTTCCCCGCGCCACCGGCTTCCGCGCTGCGAGCCGGGTGCTCGCGACCACCCGCGCGGCCTGCGCCTGGATGGCGCTCGGTCACGCCGTCGGCGCCTACGACGCCGCCCTCACCTACGCGCGACACCGCCAGCAGTTCGGCAGGCCGCTGGTGTGCTTCCAGATCGTCCAGGAGAAGCTGGTGCGGATGCTCGCCGACGTCACCGCGATGCAGCTCTACTGCCTGCGTTTGGGGCGGCTGACCGAGGAGAACCGGCTCTCCGACACCATCGCCTCGCTCGGCAAGCTCAACAACACCACCAAGGCGCGCGATGTCATCGCCGAGGCGCGCAACCTGCTCGGCGGCAACGGCATCCTGCTCGAGAACCACGTGATGCGGCACATGGCCGACATCGAGGCGATCTACACCTTCGAGGGCACCGAGACCATCCAGACGCTGATCGTCGGCCGCGACATCACCGGGGTCGGCGCGTTCGCCTGACCCCGGTGAGCCCACACCGCCTACAGGTGCAAGGGGCGAATGGGGGAGGCGAGCACCGCGGGGTCGTCCCAGCGCACCCCGGGCACGTCGATGTAGAGCTCGATCTCGTTGCCGTCGGGATCGGCGATGTAGAGGCTGTGGGTCATCCCGTGGTCGGAGGCGCCGAGCAGCGGGGTGCCGGAGTCGAGCACCCGGTCGCGGGCCTCGCGGAGCTCGTCGTCGGTGTCGCCGACCTTGAGGCCGAAGTGGTACATCCCCAGCCGGCGTCCCTCGGGGACGGGGGTCGCCGAGGCGCCGACCTCGATGAGCAGCAGCTCGTGGTGGGTGCGCCCGCTGGAGAACATCACGAAGCCCTCCACCGGGGCCGTCGCCGGGGGCATCACCTGGCGCCAGCCGAGCACCTCGCGGTAGAAGCGGGCGGAGCGCTCGGCGTCACCGACGTAGAGGACGATGTGGCCCAGCTCGTGCACCTTCATGGCGATCTCCAGGTGGTCGGCGGGGCCGCGCCCGGGGGATGGGCGCGGCCCCTCCAGTATCAGGCCGCCTGCTGGAGGACGGCCTCGACCTCCAGGCTGATCTTCACCTTCTCACCGACGACCACACCACCGCCGTCCATCGGCATGTTGATGCTGATGCCGTAGTCCTTGCGCTCGATCTCGGTCTCGGCCGAGAAGCCGGCCCGGAGGAGGCCGTACGGATCGGTGGTCACGCCGCCCACCTCGAGCTCGAGGGTCACCGGCCGGGTGACGCCGTGCAGGGTCAGCTCACCGTCGAGGTAGGTCTTCCCGCCGTGGGCGCGCAGACCGGTGGAGCGGAAGGTGATGTTCGGGTGGGTGGCGGCGTCGAAGAAGTCCGCGGAGCGGACGTGCTCGTCGCGCTGCGGGTTCTGGGTGTCGACGCTGCTCACGTCGATGGTGGCGTTCACGGTCGCCGCGCCGTCGTCGGTGACGCTGATCGCGCCGCCGAAGCCGGTGAAGCGGCCTCGGACCTTGCCGACCATCATGTGACGGACGCTGAAGCCGACCTCGGAGTGGACGGGGTCGATGTTCCAGGTGCCGGTCGAGAGGCCACTGAGGCCGGTGGAGGTGTAGGCGGTGGTCATCGGGGTGTCTCCTGTGGGATTGATGTTGAGCTTTCAACCTCTGAGCGCTACTATACCCATATCTTGAGAGTTCAACAACCCCCCTGGTAAAATTGCTTCATGGCAGACCCCCGGTGGCTCGACGACGAGGAGCAGCAGGCCTGGCGCGCCTGGATCCAGGCCAGCCGCCTCGTCATGGACCAGCTCGAGCGCGACCTCCAGGCCGGCTCCGGCCTGCCCGTCACCTACTTCGAGGTGCTCGTCAACCTCTCCGAGGCGCCGGGGCGGTCGATGCGGATGCGCGAGCTGGCCCGCCGCTCGCTCTCCTCGCCGAGCCGGCTCTCCCACGCCGTCGCCCGCATGGAGGAGCTCGGGTGGGTCCGCCGGGAGTCGTGCCCGACCGATCGCCGCGGCGCCTTCGCGGTGCTCACCGACGAGGGCTTCCGGGCGATCGAGGCCGCCGCCCCCGGGCACGTCGAGAGCATCCGCGCCCACT
>VBHE01000121.1:5203-7663 GCA_005889515.1 Chloroflexota bacterium
AGTTTGCGCCCCGGCCATGCGGCTGCTACGGTCGGGTCGGCGGGATCGGAGGGGACGGGTCCCGGGGAGGAGGGATGCAGTACCGCTTGCTCGGTCCGCTGGAGGCGGTGGACGACGACCGTCCGCTGAACCTCGGAGGTCGCAAGCAGCGGGCCCTCCTCGCGCTGCTCCTGCTCAACGCCAACCGGGTGGTGCCGGTCGAGCAGATCATCGACGAGCTGTGGGGGGAGTGCCCGCCGGACACCGCCGCCAACGCCGTCCAGGTGCACGTCGCCAGCCTGCGCCGGATCCTCGAGCCGAGGAGGGCGGGCGGAGCCTCGGCGGCGGTGCTCGTCACCCGCAGCCCCGGCTACCTCATCAGCGTCGACGCCGAGGAGGTCGACGTGCTCCGGTTCGAGCGCCTCGTCGACGAGGCCCGCCAGACGCTCTCCCGCGACCCCGAGGGAGCGAGCGCGCGCCTCCGCCAGGCGCTCGCCCTGCGCCGGGGGCCGACCCTCGCCGACGTCGTCCTCCTCGGGCCCGCCCGCGGCCAGGTCACCCGCTTCGAGGAGCTCCATCTCGCCGCCCTCGAGGACCGCATCCAGGCGGACCTGCGTCTCGGACGGCACGGCGCCCTGGTCGGCGAGCTCGGCGCGATGGTCGCCGCCCACCCGCTCCGCGAGCGCCTGCGGGCCCAGCTCATGCTCGCCCTCTATCGGTGCGGGCGGCAGGCGGAGGCGCTCGAGGCGTACCAGGCGGCCCGGCGACTGCTCTCCGAGGAGCTCGGCATCGACCCGGGGACGGAGCTGCAGCAGCTCGAGCGGGCGATCCTCCACCAGGACCCCGCACTCTCCTGGCGCGGCGAGGGCGACGAGCCGGGACGGCCGGCCACCCACGGGCCGCCGGGCGGCCCCGCCCACCGGACCGGCGAGGAGTGGATGGAGGTGAGCGGGCCCTCGGGCGACCGGCTCTGCCCCCTCGAGGGCGGGCGGGTCGCCGTCGGCCGCCACGACGGCAACGACATCGTCCTCGAGGGCGACGACCGGGCCTCGCGGCTCCACGCCGTTCTCGACCGGGTCGGCGGCGGCTGGTGCCTGACCGACCTCGGCAGCAGCAACGGCACCTACGTCAACGGCCAGCGGATCACCGCGGGCCGGGCGCTCCGCCACGGAGACGAGGTGCTCATCGGCACCACCCGCCTCGTCTACCGGGTCCGCCGCGCCGACCGGTCGGAGCGGGTCACCTCGGTCGAGGACCGGCCGGCGGTCCCGCCATCGTAGGACGGCCTCAGGCGCGCTCGCGGCGGACCAGGTACCAGGGGTAGACGGCCCCGGCCGCGACGAGCGCGGCGGCGACCTTGGGCGGGACGACGATGGCGGCGAGGACGGCGCGGTCGGGGTGCAGCCCCATCCCCTGGAGGAGGATCGCCTGGAGCGGGAGCGAGACCACGAGCATGGCGGCGTAGACGATCACCGCGAAGATCTGCGACTCGACGAGCCCGGAGGGGAGAACCGGCCGCCGCGCCTGGGCGATCGGATAGCCGACGCCGCAGGCGATCGCCATGATCACGAAGCAGTAGCCGACCCCGGCCTCGTCGACGATGAAGCCGAGCACCGCCTCCGGGTAGCCGCTGCCGATACGACCGGTGGCGACGACGCCGACGGCGACGAGCAGGCCGGCGGGCAGCCAGAGCAGCGCGCTCCACCCCAGCGCGCTGAGCCCGGCGCGGCGCAGCTCGTCGGTGTCGGGGACGCTGCTCACCCGGCCAGTCTATGCGCGTGCGCGGGCGCACACGGAAAGGCGGTCTCGCATCGATGCGAGACCGCCTCGTGCAGGAAGGTGCGCGGCTCAGTCCCCGTCGTGGTCCGACTCCGGCGCGTCGGCGGGCTCGGCCGCCTCCGCGGGCTCCGCGGACTCCGGGGCCTCGCCGGGCTCGGTGCTCTCCGCCGGCGGGGCGGGCACGGCCGCCTCGCTCGGAGGGGTGACCGCTGCGGGGAGGGCGGTCGCGGGGGCCGGAGCGGCGGCCGGCCGGGCGGCGGGGGCGGGGTGGATCGCGGGGAGCGACGCCACCGCGGCGCCGCCGAGCGCCGCGGCGCCGGCGACGGCGGCCACCATGACGAGGCGGCGGTTGGTCCGGGTCCTGATGGTCATGTCCCTGTCTCCTCGTGGGCCCCCGGTGTCTGGGCGGGGGCTGCGGTCGGTGGTGCGGACGTCAGTGGCGCTCGCGGCCGCTGCGGTCGTCGTGGGCGTGGTCGAAGAGCCCGTGGAACCCGTCCCACCCGTGCGAGCCGCCGTCGCGTGCGCCGGCGCCGCCGCCCGGTGCGGCCGTCGCCGCCGGGTGCGGGGTGGCCGGCGGGGTGGGCGGGGTGCTCTGCCGGCTCACCGTCGTGCGCGGCTGCGGAGGCGGCGCCGTGACCGCGGAGGCCAGCGTCGCCGTGGGGGCGGGCGCCTCGGTGGAGACCGGCAGCGCGGGCGTCGCCC
>VBHE01000122.1 GCA_005889515.1 Chloroflexota bacterium
AACGGCCACCTCGAGTTCAGCCTCGATGGCCGCCGGGTGCGCTGCGGGATCACCCGCGTCCACCTCGAGGAGGACACCGGCACCCTCCACCACGCCGGCGACGTGCTCCAGAGCGCGACGAGCTCGCTCGTCGACTACAACCGCTCCGGCGTGCCGCTGATGGAGATCGTCGGCGAGCCCGACCTGCGCAGCGCCGAAGAGGCGCGCGAGTACCTGGTGCGGCTGCGTCAGATCCTCATGTACATCGGGGTCAACGACGGCAACCTCGAGGAGGGCTCCTTCCGCTGCGACGCCAACGTCTCCGTCCGTCCCCGGGGCAGCGACACCCTGGGGGTCAAGGTGGAGATCAAGAACATGAACTCGTTTCGCGCGGTGCAGCGCGCCGTCGAGTACGAGATCACGCGGCAGATCACGGTGCTCGGCGCCGGCGAGACCCTCCACCAGGAGACCCGCGGCTGGGTCGAGGCGCGCGCCGCGACCGTCTCCCAGCGGAGCAAGGAGCACGCTCACGACTACCGCTACTTCCCCGAGCCCGACCTCGCCCCGATGGTGCTGAGCGTCGAGATGGTCGAGGAGGTGCGGCATACGCTCCCCGAGCTGCCCGAGGCCCGCGCGGCACGGCTGGTGGCGGAGCACGGGATCGGCGCCGACGACGCCGGCGTGCTCACCGCCACCCGCGAGGAGGCGGACAGCTTCGAGCGCCTCGTCGCCGCCGGCGTTCCCGCCAGGCTCGCCGCCAACTGGCAGGTCAACGCCGTCAACGGCCTCAGCAACGCGCACCACGTCCCGCTCTGGGAGAGCGGGCTCGGCATCGACGGGCTCGCCGCGCTGCTGCGGCTCGTCGACGCCGGGACGGTGAACCAGACCACCGCGAAGGAGCTGCTCGAGGAGCTCTACCTCGGCGGCGGCGACCCCGGGGCGATCGTCCGCGAGCGTGGTCTCGGCCAGGTGAGCGACGCCGCCGAGCTGGCGGCGCTGGTGGATGCCGCGATCGAGGCCAACGCCAAGGCGGTCGCCGACTTCCAGGGCGGGAAGGAGGGCGCGCTGCAGGCGGAGGCGACGAAGGGCCGCGCCGACGCCAAGTTGGTGAACCGGCTGCTGCGTGAGCGCCTCTCCGGCTGAGCGCCGGGCCGCCCGCCGCGCCGCCGGGACCCGGCTCGAGGTGCGCTGCGGCCCGATGGTCCACGGCGGCGCGTGCCTCGCCCGGGTGGAGGGCGGCGTCGTCGAGGGCGAGCGCGGCGAGACGGTGCTCGTCGACGGCGCGATCCCCGGCGAGCTCGTCGAGGTGATGGTGCACGGCCGGCGCGCGGGCGTCTGGCGGGCGCGCGTCGTCGAGGTGCTCGAGCCCTCACCGGACCGGGTGGTCCCGCCCTGCCCCTATGTCCCGGAGTGCGGCGGCTGCGACCTGCAGCACGTCGCCTATCCACGGCAGCTGACGCTCAAGCGCGAGGTCGTGCTCGACGCCATGCGCCGCCAGGACGTCCGGCTGCCGGATGACGTCCCGGTCCTCGGGATGGAGGATCCGTGGCGCTACCGCCGCCGCGGCGAGTTCCACGTCGCCCCCGGCCCCGCGGGGATCGCGGACGCCGGCCTGGGCTTCAACCGGGCGCGCTCCTGGCGGCCGATCGCGGTCGAGGACTGCCTCATCCATCACCGGACGATCGCCGCGTCCCTGCCGGCGCTCCGCACCCTGGTGCGCCGCGGCGGCTCCGCGGACCTCTCCGTGCTCCAGCTCACCGTCGGTCGCGGCGGCCGCGACCTGCTCGTCCGCGCCCGCCCCGAGAGCGCCCTCGACCCCGCGGTGCTCGACGAGCTCGCGCTCGAGACCGGCGATGCGGTGGCGTGGCACACCGGCGCGGTGAGCGTCGAGTGGGGCGGCCGCGAGTTCCGGGTCGAGCCCGAGACCTTCGTCCAGGTCAACGAGACCCAGATGGAGGTGCTCTACGGGCGGGTGCTCGACGCGCTCGGCGACCTCGACGGCCGCCGGCTCGTCGACGCCTACGCGGGCATCGGCACCCTCGGCATCGCCCTCGCCGCCGGCGGCGCCGAGGTGCTGTGCATCGAGGAGAGCCACGACTCCGCCCGCCTGGGCCTGCTCAACGCCCGGCTCAACGGCGTCGAGGCGCGGGTGCGCTACATCGCCCGTCCCGTCGAGCAGGCGCTCGCCGCGCTCGCCGCCGCCGGCAGCGTCGACGCCGCCGTCCTCGACCCGCCCCGTGCGGGCTGCGCGAGCTCGGTCACCGGCTGGCTCGCGCTCGCCGGCCCGCCCCGGATCGTCTACGTCTCCTGCGACCCCGCCACCCTCGCCCGCGACCTGCGGCTGCTCTCGGTGTCGGGGCCCTACACCGTGGAGAGGATGGAGCTCGTGGACATGTTCCCCCAGACGCATCATGTCGAGGCGCTCGTATTGCTCCGGCGGGGGTGATTGGTAGGATCGGCCCTGCGCGAGCCCTGCCAGATTCTCGGCCGGTTCCGCGCCTCGACATGATGCTCTGGACTCGGGGGGAGTACCTCCCCCCGAGTCCAACCGGCCGCGCGGAGGGCCCGTCTACAGCGTCAGCGCGCACCACCGCGCGATCCGCGCGGCCGTGTTCATCAACGGCGGGACGATCCCGTCCAACTCCGCCAGCCGCTGGCGCCCGAAGCTCACGCCGACGGCGCCGACGAGGCCGCCGACGACGATCGGGGCGGCGACGCAGGCGACCTCGGGGAGGTACTCCTGGTCCTCGACCGCGAGGCCGGCCGAGCGCACCCGCTCGAGCTCGGCGAGGAGCGCCTGGCGGTTGGTCAGGGTCCGGGTGGTGAGCTCGTGGAGGGGATGCCGCGCCAGGTAGTCGTGGCGGTCCTTGGCGTCGAGGAAGGCGAGGACGCAGCGGCCGAGCGCGGTCGCATGGCCGGCATCGCGGAAGCCCACCCAGAGGTCGATCCGGGGCCACTCGGGGCTGTCCTGGATGTCCTTGACGACGATCTCCCCGCTCTCGTGGAAGGCGAGGTACGCGGCCGCGTGGACGCTGTCGCGGAGCGCGGCGAGCGCCGGGCGGGTGCGCTGGAGCAGGGTCTGGAGCCGGCCGGTGTCGAGGAGGGTGGCGATCTCCTCGCCGAGCACGTAGGAGCCGTCGGTCCGGCGCTGCAGATAGCCCTCGTAGGTGAGCGTGCGCAGGAGGTGGTAGGTGGTGCCCATGGGCAGGCCGACGCTGCGCGCCAGCTGCTTGGCGGGGGCGCCAGCAGGGGCACGGGACGCGGCGCGGAGCAGCGCGAGGGCGCGCTGCACCGAGCTGATGAGCGTCGCGGGTGCGCACGTCGTCGTCACCAGGCCAACCCTCCCCAACGTCCGCAGCCGCCTCCTCCCGGGCAACTCGCGGGCGTTGTGCCGCATTGGATCAGTAGATTGAGGCGAACGAGTGTCCTGTAGTGAGACATGTCTCACTTTGAGACATGTTTTGCGGATCAGGCTTGTGGGTCCACAGGGCCTCTTCTATAGTGATCCGGCGAGGAGCGCAGCGTGCGTCCACCGACGGATGCCGCCGGGCGCTGCGCGAGGCGGTATACGTGAACGTTGAGGGCCTCGGACAGGCGGGCCCGCCGATGTGGAAGAGCCGCGAACGCTTCCTCGACGACGGGATCGTCTCCGAGAGGGTGCGGCCCGAGATCGCGCTCTCCTGGGTGCGCTCCCGGCAGAGCGGCGTGCCCGCGATCGGGGACCCGGCGACGCGGCACGCGGACTTCGACCCCCACACCCGGCTGATGCGCCTCGCCACGCCGATCCTCGACCGGCTGGCCGCCGAGGTGGCCAACGCCGACATGGTGGTCATCCTCACCGACCCCCACGGCCTGGTGCTCGACCGCCGCGCCGGCACCGCCGCGCTGCGCCGCGGCCTCGACCGCGTGCTCCTCGCGCCCGGCTACCTCTACGCCGAGGACAGCGTCGGAACCAACGGCATCGGCACCGCCGCGGAGATGCGCGATGTCGCCTGGGTGGTCGGCAGCGAGCACTACGCGGAGTGGCTGCGGTGGCTCTCCTGCGCCGGGGCGCCGATCCGCAACCCCATCACCGGTCGCGTCGAGGGGGTCATCGATGTCACCTGCCGGCTTCAGGACACCAGTCCGCTCATGGTCCCCTTCGTGAAGGAGGGGGCCCGCGAGATCGAGCGGCGCCTCTACGAGGACGCCTCCCAGATGGACCGCGACCTGCTCGACCGCTTCGTCGCGGTGGCGCGTCGCTCCACCCGGCCGGTGGTGGCGCTGAACCCCCACACCGTGATCGCCAACGCCGCCGCGGCGCGACTGCTCGAGCCATCCGACCACGCCGTCCTCTGGAACCACGGGGCGATGGCGATCGAGGGGGGGACGGTGACGACCCGCGCCTTCCGCCTCGCCGAGGGAGGCCTCGCGGCGGTCCGCTGCATCGACTTCGCCCAGGGCGATCCCGAGCACGGCGTGGTGCTCGAGATCGACCTCGAGCGTCCCCAGGGCCCGACCTCGCGGCCGCGTGCGGGCAGGCCCGGCCGGCGCCCGCCGGACGCCCTGCCGGGGCGGAGCGTCGCCTGGCGCCAGGCCTGGACCGGGGTGATCGACCACGCCGCGCTGCGCCTCCCGCTGCTCCTCACCGGCGAGCCCGGCACCGGCAAGCTGGCGCTCGCCCGCGCCGCCCACGAGGAGGTGGGCGACCACGGCCCCTTCACCGTGGTCGACGCGATCATGGCCCGGGTCGACGGCGACGCCCAGTGGCTCGGCCAGGTCCGTTCCCGGCTCGGCGACCCCACGGGCACCCTGGTGCTGCGCCACGTCGAGGGCCTCGACGGCTCCACGGCGCATGCCCTCGGCGGGCTGCTCGAGACCGTGTCCGGAGCGGCGACCCCGTGGCTGGTCGCGACCATCTCCACCTTGCGCGACGATGAGCCCGGGACCGACGTCTCCCTCGCCGACCAGTTCCCCGCCGACATCCGGGTGCCACCGCTGCGCGAGCGGCCGGAGGACCTGAGCGACATCGTGCCCGCGCTCATCCTCCGCCACGCCGGCGAGCCGGGGCCGCACAGCGCCGCCGAGCTGATGCAGGCGCTGATGCGCGCCGACTGGCCGGGGAACGTCCGCCAGCTGGAGAGCATCATCCAGGGCATGGTCGCGCGCCATCCCCACGGCGAGCTCAGCCTCCGCGACCTCCCGCCCGCGTACCAGCGGGTGCCCTGGCGGCGGCTGAGCCCGATGGAGCGGATCGAGCGGGCCGCCATCCTCCATGCCCTCGAGCAGACCGGCGGGCACAAGGTGCGCGCCGCTGCGCTGCTCGGGATCGGCCGCGCGACCCTCTACCGCAAGCTCAAGGAGCTGGGGATCGCCGACCCGCGAGAGACCTTCGCCTGACCCCCTGACCGAACCTCAGCGGTGGGCGGGCCGCCGTTTGCTCGCGCAGGAGGCGCAGAGGCCGCGGACCGCGGACGTGCCCGGGGCGATCTCGCTGCTGCACGAGCGGCAGTGCGCGGGGCGGCGGAGGAAGCCCTTCACCCGCTTGTCGACGGCATAGAAGACCAGGCCGATGACCACGAAGATGAGCACGTACATGCTGATCGAGATGACGACCTGCAGCAGCGTGTCCATCCGTCTCTCCTCGCGCACCGGGGCCTGGGGGCCAGCGTACGCGCCGGCGGGGTGGCCGGGAAGGGGCTCGCCGCTCACCATGTGAACTCCGCTCCACCCCCCGTCCAGATCGGCGGCGGGGGGTGGAGCGGGGCGGTGGGCCCGCTCCGCCACCGCCCCGCTCACCATCTGAACGCGCGGCTCTGGCCGGTTGGGCGGGTGGCCGGTATCACCTCGAAGGACGGCCACCCGTGCCCGGGAGACGGCTGTCCACGCTCACGAGGAAGAGGAGCCGACATGTACAGAGCCCCAGACGGCACCACGTACTACGTCGTTGACGGCCATGTGCACTGGTGGGACGCGAGCAACGAGAACTACCGGGACCCGCGCAACGCCGACGGGTGGATCCGCTGCTTCTACGACTACCACAAGAACCTGAGCCCCGCCGACTACGTGTGGCCGTTCGAGCTCTATCAGAAGTACCCCGAGGAGAGGATGATCCAGGACCTCTTCACCGACGGGTACGTCGACAAGGCGATCTTCCAGCCGACCGCGCTCACCGACTTCTACCGCACCGGGTGGTCATGAAGGAGCGGCATCCCGACCGCTTCATCCTCAACAGCTGCTGGGACCCCCGCGACGGGGAGGCCGGCCTCCGCAAGCTCGAGGAGGAGGTCGCCCGCTGGGGCATCCGCGGGGTGAAGCTCTACACCGCCGAGTGGAGGGGGTCCTCCAAGGGGTGGAAGCTCACCGACCCGGAGGCGCGGCGCTACCTCGACAAGTGCGCCGAGCTCGGGGTGGTCAACATCCACGTCCACAAGGGCCCGACCATCTGGCCGCTGAACAAGGACGCCTTCGACGCCTCCGACGTCGACGACGTGGCCACCGAGTACCGGGACAGCCTGCGCTTCATCGTCGAGCACTGTGGCATGCCCCGGATCGACGACTTCTGCTGGATCGCCGTCCAGGAGCCGAACGTCTACGGCGGCCTGGCGGTGCTCATGCCCTTCGTCCACGCCCGGCCGCGCTACTTCGCCGAGGTGCTCAGCGAGCTGCTCTGGTGGGTGGGTGAGGACCGCCTGACCTTCGCCTCCGACTACGCCCTCTGGAGCCCCCGCTGGCTCATCGAGAAGTTCGTCGACTTCCAGATGCCCGAGGACATCAAGGAGCAGAAGGGGATCGACCTGACCACCGAGGGCAAGCGGAAGATCCTCGGTCTCAACGCCGCCAAGCTCTACGACCTCGAGGTCCCCGCCGAGCTCCAGCTCGCACCCGCGGCGCCGGCGGCGGTGTGAGGGCGCGGTCGTGGCCAGCGACCTCACCGCCCGCGTCACCGGAGCGCTCGACACCGTGACCGACCCCGAGCTCGACCGCTCGGTGGTCGAGCTCGGCTTCGCCCGCGCCGCCGTCGACGACGCCGGCAGGGCACTGGTGGAGTTGCGGCTGCCCACCTTCTGGTGCGCCGCCAACTTCGCCTACCTGATGGCCGCCGACGCGCGGGACGCCGTGGCCGCGGTGCCGGGGATCCGCTCCGTCACCGTGCGCCTGGTCGACCACTTCGTCGCCGACGAGGTGACCGCCAGCGTCAACGGCGGCCGGTCATTCGACGAGGCCTTCCCCGACCAGACCGACGGGCGCGGGCTCGAGGAGCTCCGGCGTTTCTTCTGGGTCAAGGCCTTCCACGCCCGCCAGGAGGTGCTGCTGCAGGGTCTGCTCTCCCGCGGGCGCTCCGATGTCGAGGTCTGCGCGCTTCGGGTCGGTTCGCTCGACGCCGGCGACCCGGAGACCCGCCCCTACCTGGAGCGGCGCGAGCGGCTGGGCATCTCCAACGCCGCCGAGGCGCCGGTCGCGGTCCATCCCAACGGACAGCCGATCGCGGCGGAGCGCCTGGACGCCTATCTCACCCGCGCCCGAATGACAAGGGTCTGCATGGAGGCCAACGGAAGCCTGTGCGGGGGCCTCCATGCGACCCGCTATCCGACACAAGAGGAGGAGACGACGGTATGAGAGCGGCTCGGCTCCACGCCTACGACCAGCCACTGCGGGTCGACACCGTTCCCGAGCCCGACATCCACGGACACCACGACGTCATCGTCCGGATCGGCGGCGCCGGCCTCTGCCGCACCGACCTCCACATCATCGAGGGGATCTGGCAGAACAAGGTCGACGTCCAGCTCCCCTACACCCTCGGCCACGAGAACGCGGGCTGGGTGGAGGCGGTCGGCGACGCGGTGACCAGCGTGCGTCCCGGGGACGCGGTCATCGTCCATCCGCTGATCACCGACGGCACCTGCGCAGCCTGCCGGCGTGGCGAGGACATGTACTGCGAGAACGGCCTCTTCCCCGGGATCAACGCGAACGGCGGCTTCGCCGACTACCTGCTCACCTCGGAGAGGGCGCTCATCAAGCTCGCCGAGGGCGTCGACCCGATCGACGTCGCCCCCTACGCGGACGCGGGCATCACCGCGTTCCGCGCCGGCAAGAAGGCGGCGGCCCTGCTCCGCCCGGGGAACTGGGCGGTGGTGATCGGCATCGGCGGGCTCGGCCACATCGCCATGCAGTGCGTCCAGAATCTCTGCGCCGCGAGCGTGATCGCGGTCGACCCCTCGCCGACCGCCCAGGCCCTTGCCCGTGAGCTGGGCGCCGACCAGGTGGTGGGGGCGGTGGGGCAGGACGCGGTGCAGGCGGTCCACGACCTCACCGGCAGCGGCGCCCACGTTGTCCTCGACTTCGTCGGCGAGCGCGGCGCGGAGAAGGACGCGGTGGCGATGCTGCGGC
>VBHE01000123.1 GCA_005889515.1 Chloroflexota bacterium
GTCGGGGACGACACCAAGGGCACGCTCTACGCCGGCGCCGCCGCCGAGGTGCGCCGGGGCGCCGACGAGCACCTCTGGGACGGCCAGGCCGGTCGCTTCGCCCGCCAGCTCGCCCCCCGCCCGGACCGCTCCGGCTACGACCGCGACCTCACCCTCGACGCCAGCCTCTGGGGCCTCTTCGCCTTCGGGATGTACGCGGCGAGCGATCCCCGGGTGGTCTCGACCATGACCGCGCTGCGCGACCGCCTCTGGCTGCGCGCCGGCGACGGCGGCGTCGCCCGCTACCAGCGCGACTACTACCACTGCGTCGAGCTCTCCGACGACGTGCCCGGCAACCCGTGGGTGATCTGCACCCTCTGGCTCGCCGACTGGCTGGTGCGCACCGCCGGCAGCGCCGCCGAGCTCGAGGAGACGGTGCTGCCGCTGCTCGAGTGGGTCGAGCGCCACGCGTCGGCCGCCGGACTGCTCCCCGAGCAGGTCAACCCGTTCACCGGAGGCCCGCTCTCGGTGGCTCCGCTGGCCTGGAGCCACGCCGCCTACGTCGACGTGTGCCTGGGCTATTGCCAGGCGCTGGAGGCGCTGCGCGCGGACGCGGGCGAGGAGGCGGAGCGGGTCGCCGGGTAGGTCGCTCTATGGCCGCGTCCACCGCAGCGACTCCAGGACGGAGCCGCCCCGAGTGAGGCTATCCCCCGAGTCCGAGGCCTCCGAGGCCGCCGACGCCGCCGAGGCCGGGGAGGCCGCCGGCGAGGCCGCCGATGGGAAGGCCGCCGGCGAGACCGGGGAGGCCGCCCGCGAGGCCACCGATGGTGCCGGTGAGGCCGCCGATCGGGAGGCCGCCGAGGCCGCTGCCATCGCCGACGATGGGCAGCCCGCCGATCGGGAGGCCGCCGAGTCCGCTGGTCGGAAGGCCGCCGGCGATGCCGCCGACCACCGGAAGCTGGCTCACGACCGGGAGGCCGTTGCCGCAGGTCGGCATCGACGGGGCGGTGTGCTTGACCTTCCTGTGCGACTTCTTCGTCGAGGTCGCGGGGTGCTGGAGGATCGGGACGTTCGACATCACGCCGCAGCTGAGGACGTACCCCGGCATGCCCGAGACCGCGCCGATGACGGTGCCGACGGGGTCGGTGCCGTCGAGGCCGGGGAGCCCGCCGACGACCGGCAGCCCGGCGCCACCGCCGATGATGGGCAGCGGGAGCCCCGCTGCGTGGGTGGTGGTGACCACCGCGGTGCCACCGATTCCGGCAGCGGCGAGGATGGCGGCGGCGATGCCGATACGGCGCATGTCTCTCTCTCCCTTCCCAGGACGCGCCCGACAGGGGGCGTCGCCTGTATCTACGTTCGGGAGGACCGGAAGCCTGCGGGCCCTACCGATGCGGGCGGCGCGCAGGCGGGGGCGGGGGCGGCGCCGGGGGTGGGGTGACCATCGGCCGCAGCCCCTTCTGGGTGAAGCCCCAGTCGAGCAGGGAGCGCATGTCGCTGTACAGGTGGGGGGCGCCGAGCAGGACGCCGATCATGTGGTGGCCCTCGCGGAGGGCCTCGGCGACCAGGCAGGGGCCGGCGTTGCCGGTGTAGCCGGGCTTCACCCCGATCGTCGGCGGGTAGAGGGAGAGCAGCCGGTTGAGGTTGTGGAGCGCGAAACCGGGATGGCCCGGCGCGGCGGGGAGCTGCATGTCGATTGTGGACACGAGCTGCCGGAACGTGGGGAACATGTCCTCGGCCACGGTCGCCACCGCGGCGAGGTCGTAGGCGGACGACCGCTGGGCGGGGTCGTCGAGCCCGACCGGGGTGGTGAAGTGCGAGTCGTGCAGCCCCAGGGCGCCGATCTGCGCGTTCATGGCGGCGACGAAGCGGTCCATGCCGACGGTGTCGACCGCGAGCGCGGTGGCGGCGTCGTTGCCGCTGATCAGCAGCATCCCGGCGAGCAGGTCGGCGACGGGGTAGGTCTCGCCCGCGTGGATGCCCATGACGGTCTCGTCGCCGGCCTGGTGGAGGGCGTCGGCGGTGATCGTCACCTGCCGGTCGGGGGCGTAGTTCACGAGCGCGACCAGGGTGCTCACCAGCTTGGTGGTGCTCGCCGGGGCGTGGGCGAGATGGGGGTTGCGCTCCCAGATGATCGAGCGGGTGTCGAGGTCGATGAGGATGCCGGTGTCGGCGGCGATCGCCGGGGCGCCGGAGTGGGCGGCGGAGGCGTCGCCGAACTCGACCCGCCGCTGCAGGGTGCGCAGCGGCGGCGTGGCGGCGCGGTGGTCGGCCCGGACCGTCGAGGCGGCGGCCGCCGACTGGGGATGGCCGATCACCTCGTCGTGCGGCTGGTTGGCGACGACGACGGTGACCAGCACGGCGGCGCCCACCGCGAGGGCGGCGGATCGCGACCGGAGCATGGAGGCAAGACGGCGGTGGGGGAAACGCATGCTCGATCGGTGGCCAATGGTAGCGGCGCGAGCGAGGATTGACCAGCACCCCCGCCGGGTATCAGTGAGAAGCCCCCAATCAGCATGCGAAGGTTCCATACACACCGTGAGACTCGACCGCTTCACCGAGCGCTCCCAGGAGGCTCTCCAGGCCGCCCAGCAGGCGGCGCAGTCGCTGCAGCACCCCGGCATCGACCCCGAGCACCTGCTCCTGGCCCTGCTGGAGCAGCCCGACGGGCTCGTCCCCGGACTGCTGCGCCGCATCGAGGTGCAGCCCGAGCCGCTCTCCGCCCGGCTCCATGCCCTCCTCGACTCCCGTCCCAAGCAGCTGGGCGCCGGCGAGCCGGGGGTGAGCCCGGCGCTGCGCACCGTCCTCATGGCCGCGTTCGACGAGATGACGCGGCTGAAGGACGAGTACGTCTCCACCGAGCACCTGCTGCTCGCCCTCGCCGGCCAGGACCAGGGCGAGGCGGCGCGGATGCTCAAGACCGCGGGGGTCACCCGCGAGCGCATCTACTCGACCCTCGAGGCGGTGCGCGGCTCGCAGCGGGTCACCGACGCCAACCCCGAGGCGAAGTACGAGGCGCTCGCCAAGTACGGGCGCGACCTCACCGAGGACGCCCGGCGCAACCGGCTCGACCCGGTCATCGGCCGCGACGCCGAGATCCGCCGCGTCATCCAGGTCCTGTCCCGCCGCACCAAGAACAACCCGGTGCTCATCGGCGAGCCCGGCGTCGGCAAGACCGCCATCGCCGAGGGGCTGGCCCAGCGCATCGCCGCCGGCGACGTCCCCGAGGGGCTGAAGGACAAGCGCGTCGTCGCCCTCGACCTCGGCGCCATGGTCGCCGGGAGCAAGTACCGCGGCGAGTTCGAGGATCGTCTCAAGGCGGTGCTGAAGGAGGTCACCGCCAGCGATGGCGAGATCATCCTCTTCATCGACGAGCTCCACACCCTGGTCGGCGCGGGCGCCGCCGAGGGCGCGATGGACGCGGGCAACATGCTCAAGCCCGCCCTCGCCCGTGGCGAGCTGCGCTGCATCGGCGCCACCACCCTCGACGAGTACCGCAAGCACGTCGAGAAGGATGCCGCGCTCGAGCGCCGCTTCCAGCCGGTGGTCGTCGAGCCGCCGTCGGTCGAGGACACCATCAGCATCCTGCGCGGCCTCAAGGAGCGCTACGAGGTGCACCACGGGGTGCGCATCACCGACCCCGCGATCGTCGCCGCCGCGGTGCTGAGCAACCGCTACATCACCGACCGCTTCCTCCCCGACAAGGCGATCGACCTCGTCGACGAGGCGGCCTCGCGGCTGCGCATCGAGATCGACTCCATGCCCACCGAGCTCGACACCGTCGAGCGCGAGATCCGGCAGCTGGAGATCGAGCGTGAGGCACTGCGCAAGGAGAGCGACGCCCCCTCGAAGGACCGGCTCGAGGCGCTCGAGCGCGAGCTCGCCAACCTCCAGGAGAGCGCGACCACGCTCCGCGAGCGCTGGCAGCAGGAGAAGAGCGCGCTCGAGGCGATGCGCTCCATCAAGCAGCAGATCGAGCAGCTCCGCCACGACGCCGAGCGCGCCGAGCTCATGGCCGACTTCGCCCGCGCCGCCGAGCTCCGCTACGGCCGCCTCACCGAGCTCGAGCGCAAGCTCGCCGAGGAGGAGCAGCGGCTGCACCACAGCCAGGGCGCGCGTCCCCTGCTCAAGGAGGAGGTCGACGAGGAGGACATCGCCGAGGTCGTCTCCGTCTGGACCGGCATCCCGGTCAGCCGGATGCTCGAGGGCGAGATGCACAAGCTGCTGCGCATGGAGGAGGGGCTCCACCAGCGCGTGGTCGGCCAGGACGACGCCATCACCGCGGTCGCCAACGCGGTGCGCCGCGGCCGCGCGGGCCTCAGCGATCCCAACCGTCCGATCGGCTCCTTCATCTTCCTCGGCCCCACCGGGGTGGGGAAGACCGAGCTCGCACGCGCCCTCGCCGAGTTCCTCTTCGACGACGAGCGCGCCATGATCCGGATGGACATGAGCGAGTACATGGAGAAGCACACGGTGGCGCGGCTGATCGGCGCGCCCCCGGGATACATCGGCTACGACGAGGGCGGTCAGCTCACCGAGGCGGTGCGCCGGCGTCCCTACGCGGTGCTGCTCCTCGACGAGATCGAGAAGGCGCATCCCGACGTCTTCAACGTGCTCCTGCAGCTGCTCGACGACGGCCGCCTCACCGACGGCCAGGGCCGGGTGGTGGACTTCCGCAACACGCTGGTGATCATGACCAGCAACCTCGGCTCGCACCTCATCGCCGCGATGCCCGAGAACCCCGACGAGGCGGCGCTGCAGCGGATGCGGCGTGACGTCCTCGACGAGGTGCGCGGTCACTTCCGTCCCGAGTTCCTCAACCGCGTGGACGAGATCATCGTCTTCCACGCGCTGACGGAGCTGCAGCTCAAGAAGATCGTGACGATCCAGTTGCAGGGCCTGCAGAAGCGGCTGGATGACCGCCACATCACGCTCGACGTGTCGGACGCGGCCAAGACGCACCTGGTGCGGGCCGGCTATGACCCGGCCTATGGGGCGAGGCCGCTCAAGCGGACGCTCCAGAAGGAGGTCGAGACGGAGTTGGCCCGGCTGCTGTTGCAGGGCAGGGTCCGCGACGGGCAGACGATGCACATCGACTACGACAAGGACGGCCGGCGAGGGCGAGGTGATCGACGCCGAGGTGGTCGAGGCGTAGCCGGACCGGTCAGGGCAGGGGGGTCTCACTCCGGCCCGCCCTGCCCGCGTCGGTCTTCTCGTAGAAGCGCTGCAGGCGGTCGGCGGTGTCGGCTCCGAGGCTCGAGTAGCCGTTGAGCGCCTCGATCCGGAGCTGGTCGTCGAGGGGGCGGCCGATGATGTCGAGGATCGTCTCCTTGGCGGAGCGCACCGCGGTCTGGCTGTTGCGGAGGATCTGCCGGGCGACGGTGTGCGCCTCCTCCATCAGCCGCTCGTGGGGGACGACGCGGG
>VBHE01000064.1:0-17733 GCA_005889515.1 Chloroflexota bacterium
GGCGTCGCGTCAGCGAATCGTCGTCCTTGATGGTCATCTTCCCCAGCCCCCCAGTCATCTATGCATCGTGTCGTGGGACGGTGCGGGATTCGACGAGGCGCGTCCCCGTCCGTCACTCGCCCGTATGCTCCGCCACCCCGGTTCGCGATCCGCGAAGAACCGGTTAGCAGCTGTGAAGAGCGCACCCGGCGCCGGAGGTCGGTGGTCGCCGCCCGGGCGGTGGCAGCGTGCCACCGCCCGCGCGGGGCGGACCGGCGCCAGCGGAGACGGGCGCCGGGTCCGCGTGAGGAGGAGAGTGTCTGTTCCGGGCTCAGGCGGCCGCCAGGCGGGCGTCCGGGTAGAGCCGCGCCAGGCGCGGGGGGAGGAGGTGGCGCACCGGCAGGAAGGCGTCGAGCGAGCGCGGGCGCACCCGGGTCGGCAGCAGCTCCTCGGTCCCGTCCCCGGAGAGCGAGGGCTGCATGGTGAAGATGTCCTGCATCGTCACCACCTCGCCCTCGCGGCCGACGACCTCGGAGATCTGGACGACCTGTCGCTTGCCCTCGGCGCTACGGTCGAGGTGCACCATCAGGTGAAGGGCGCTGCCGATCTGGTCGCGGATCGCGCGGTGCGGAACCTCGACGCCGGACATCAGGCAGAGGGTCTCGAGGCGCCCCAGGGCGTCGCGCGGGCTGTTGGCGTGCACGGTCGACATCGAGCCCTCGTGGCCGGTGTTCATCGCCTGGAGCATGTCGAACGCCTCACCGCCGCGGCACTCGCCGACGACGATGCGGTCGGGGCGCATCCGCAGGCTGTTGCGCACCAGGTCGCGGGTGGTGATCTGGTGGGTTCCGGTGGGGTCGGGCGGCCGGGTCTCGAGCCGGATCCAGTGGTTCTGATGGAGCTGCAGCTCGGCGGCGTCCTCGATGGTGATGATCCGCTCCCCGCCGGGGATGAAGGCGCTGAGGACGTTGAGCATGGTCGTCTTGCCGGCGCCGGTGCGCCCGCTGATCATGATGGTCCGCCGGCTGATCACGCACGCGGCGAGGAAGTCGAGCGCCGGCTGGGTGATGCTCTTCGTCGCGACCAGGTCCTCGGCGTCGACCGCCTCGGCGCTGAAGCGGCGGATCGTCATCACCGGTCCGGACAGGCTCACCGGCGGCAGGATGGCGTTGACACGCGAGCCGTCAGGGAGGCGGGCGTCGAGCATCGGCTCGTCGCGGTTGACGTGGCGGCCGACATAGACCGCGATCTCCCAGATCAGCGACATCAGCTGGGCCTCGCTGTCGAAGACGGCGTCGGTCAGCAGCAGGTGCCCGGCGCGCTCGATCCAGATCTCGCGGTGGCCGTTCACCATGATCTCGGTGACGGCGGGGTCGCCCATGAGGCCGGCGAGGGGGCCGTAGTCGATGGCTGCGGTGTCGGCGGCTGCTTCGGCGGTGAAGAGGGACATTGGTGTGCTCCACAGGGTGCCCGTGGGGTCAGTTCGGGCGGAGCACAAGCCTCGGCGGTGACGCGGTTCGGGTCAACCAACGCCTGTGAAGGGATGTCAACCCATACTGCTCCTTGACAACTCTCGACAGAAGTTCGTTGGCGTCACGCCGCCGTCGCCTCAGAGTTCGGGGTGCAGCACGTGGAACCCGACCCGCTGAGGGGAGGAGGTGCTCCGGTCTCGACCCCGGAGCGCCTCCCCTTCTCTACCCGTCGGTCGGGCGCGGCCAGAGGTCGCGGCGGGTCAGCCGCCAGCGCACCGGATCACCGTCCTCACGCTCGGCGATGTAGACGGGAGCCTCGCGGTTGTAGCGGATGAGCATGCGGCCGTCGCCGGGCTCCTCGACGATGTCCCACGCCCATTCGTTGACCGTCACCTTCGGCGCCGCGCCGGGCCGGTCCTTGAGCGGGCGCAGCTCGCAGCCGTCGGCGCCACCGCCCTCGATGAGGCTGTACCAGGGCTGGCCGAAGGAGCGGGGCGGGGGCACGCGCAGCGGGGTCTTGCCGGCGAGCAGGCGGCGCAGAAGAGCGCTGTGGCCGATCGCGTCCACCAGCTCGGCGTAGGAGGTGGGCGCGGGATGCCCGCTCCGCTCCCGGATCCGCAGCCAGCGGACGACGCTGTCGACCGCCTTGCGCTCGTCGGACTTTCGCTCGTCCATCCCCGCCATGGTCGGTCCCGGTCAGGCTGCGGGCGGCGTCGAAGTGGTCACGGGCCGGATGTGACCGGGCGCCGGGCCGGTGACGGGGGTGTTACCGGTGCCGGCCGGGCCGCCTGGGAGAGCTGGGCGCCGAAGCTCGAGACCGCCTCGAGCTCCTGGCGGCCGCGAAGTGGCCGATCGCAGCACACGCACGTCGCATCGCCGCCAGGAAGGCGTTGCCGGGCCGTCTCCCTCACCGGACGTCGCAACCGAAAGAATTGCGATGCCCGCCTGGCGGCCCCCGAGGACCCAGCCCCATGGCCGACCCCCCGTCCGGATCCCGTCGCGACCGCGGCTTCGCCGTCGCCGTCGCGGCGACGGTGCTCGTCTGCGCCGGCTTCATGGTCTGGATGCTCACCAACCTCGGCGGCGACCGGACGACGGTCTGGTTCGACGACCTCGGCGAGCTCGTCGCCGCCCTGCTCGCGGGGAGCGCCTGCCTCGCCGCGGCCCGGCACGCATCCGGGCCGGGACGCCGCGCCTGGGCGCTGATCGCGGCCTGGGCGCTGTGCTGGGCGCTGGGCGAGGCGGTGTGGTCCTGGTACGAGCTGGTCCGGAACGTCCCCACGCCCTTCCCGTCGCTCGCCGACGCGGGCTTCCTCGGCGCCATTCCCTTCGCCGTCGCCGGGGTGCTCAGCTTCCCCGGCGCCGCGGCCCGCGGGCGGGCGCGGCTGCGCCTGTTCCTCGACGGCCTCACCATCGCCAGCGCGCTGCTCTCGGTGAGCTGGGCCACGGTGCTCGGCCGGGTCTACGCCAGTGGTGGGGACTCGCTGCTCTCGACGGCCCTCAGCCTCGCCTACCCGATCTCCGACGTGGCGATCGGCACGATGCTCCTGGTGCTCGCCATGCGCACCGCCCGCGGTGGCCAGTCGGCGGTCATCCTGCTCACCCTCGGGCTGGGCGTCACCGCGATCGCCGACAGCGCCTTCGCCTACCTGACCGCCGCCGGCACCTACGGCAGCGGCAACTGGATCGACTCCTTCTGGGTGGGGGGCTTCCTGCTCGTCGGGCTCGCCGCGCTGCGCTCCCTCCGCCACCCGGTCGTCGCTGCCGCCGAGCGGGGGGCGCCGCGCTCGCGGCTCTACCTCCCCTACATCCCGGTCGGGGTCGCCCTCGTCCTCGCCGTCGACGAGGAGTTCCACGGTGGGAACCTGGGCAGGTTCCTCTTCGTCACCATGCTCGTCCTCATCGTCGTCGTCGTCGCCCGCCAGGTCCTCACCCTCTCCGACAACGCCGAGCTCATCCGCCGCCTCAGCGACCGCGAGCGCCAGCTCGAGTACCAGGCGAGCCACGACCCGCTCACCGACCTCGCCAACCGGGTGCGGTTCTACGAGCGGGTGACCCGGGCGCTCGCGGTGGCGAGCCCCTGGCGCCAGCCGTCCTCGGTCGCGGTGCTCTTCATCGACCTCGACGACTTCAAGGACGTCAACGACCGGCTCGGCCACCAGGTCGGCGATCAGCTGCTCGAGGCCGTCGCCGACCGGCTGCGGCGCTGCGTCCGCCCCTCCGACGTCCCCGCCCGGCTCGGCGGCGACGAGTTCGCGGTGCTCGTCACCGAGGTGCGCAGCACCCAGGAGCTCATGGGCATCGCCGAGCGGATCCTCGACGCGCTCCGCGCCCCGGTGGTGCTCGCCGGGCAGTGCCTGGTCTCCCCTCAGGGGACGATCGGCGTCGCCATCGCCGAGACCCCGCAGATCGGCGCCAACGAGCTGCTCCGCCGCGCCGACGTCGCGATGTACGCCGCCAAGGCGCGGGGGAAGGGCGTCACCGGGGTCTACGAGGCCAGCCTGGAGATGGCGGTCCAGCTTCTCGCCTGAGGCCACCGCCAGGAGCGCTGGGCGGTCGCATCAGGCCCCGTGGTCGCCGAGCCAGCGCCGCACCGCCTCCTCGGCGGCGGCGCGCTCGTCCCAGGGCACGCTCCCCGCGGCGGTGAGGATGCAGCTCTCGTGGCCCTTGCCGGCGAGCAGGACGGTGTCGCCGGGCAGAGCGCTCGCGATCGCCTGCGCGACCGCGAGCGCCCGGTCGGGCACCACGAAGAGGTTGTCCCCGCGGCGCATCCCCGCCTCGAGGGCCCCGGCGGCGATCTCCTCGAGGATCTGCTCGCGATCCTCCCGCCGGGGGTCCTCGTCGGTGAGCACCGCGGCGTCGGCGAGCCGCCCGGCGACCGCCCCCATCGCCGGGCGCTTCTCGGCGTCGCGCTCGCCCGCCGACCCGAAGACCGCCCAGAGCCGCCCCGAGGTCGCCGCCCGGAGCTCGCCGAGCACGCTGCGCAGCGCCTCGGCGGTGTGGGCGTAGTCGATGACCACGCTGAAGGGCTGGCCGAGGTCGACCCGCTCCATGCGGCCGCCGACCCGGTCGAGGCGCTCCAGCCCGGCGACCGCCCCGTCGAGGGGGGCGCCGCCGGCGCACGCGGCGCCGAGGGCGGCGAGGGCGTTGGCGGCGTTGAAGCGGCCGGCCAGACGGAGGCCGAGCTCGACGGGCCCCCAGGGTGTCTCCGCGGCCAGCCGGACGCCCCCCGGCCCCGCCTCGACCCGGGTGGCGCGGAGGTCGGCGCGGGCCGCGCCGGCGGCGCTGTAGACGAGGCGCCGGGCGACCGGGACGCCGCCCAGGCGGGCCATTCCGAAGGGGTCATCGCCGTCGAGGACCGCCAGCCCGTCACCCCGAGCCGCCACCCTCTCGGCGAGCCGTGCCTTGGCTTCGCGATAGGCCTCGCGGCTGCCGTGGAAGTCGAGGTGCTCGCTGGTGATCCGGGTGTAGACCGCGGCGTCGACGTCGACCTCGTCGACCCGGTTGAGCTCCAGGGCGTGGCTCGAGACCTCCAGGGCGACGTGGCTGCAGCCCGCCGCGAGCACCGCGGCGAGCCGCTCCTGGAGATCGGCGGACTCCAGGGTGGTCTGACGCAGCGCGTTCGGCTCGACCCGGTCGAGGGTGCGGAAGTCGACCGTGCTCAGCGCGGCGGCGGCGACCCCCGCCCCCCGCCAGGCGGCGTGGAGCATGGTCACGGTGGTCGTCTTCCCGTCGGTGCCGGTGACCCCGGCGACACTGAGCCGCCGCGAGGGGTCGCCGCAGAGCCGGGCGGCGAGCGGGGCGAGGGCGGCGCGGCTGTCGGGCACGAGCACCAGTGGGGTTCCCTCGGGCACCTCCGGCGACGGCGGGCGCTCGGCGACAACGGCGACGGCGCCACGGCCGACCGCGTCGAGAGCGTGGGCGTGGCCATCGGTCCGGGTGCCACCGATGGCGACGAACAGGGTTCCGGGCCCCGCCTCGCGGGAGTCGTAGACCGCCCGCTCGACGGGCGGGTCGGCGATCCCGGGCGGGACCTCGAGCCCGGCGGCGGCGAGCAGGGCGTGGAGCGGGATCACGAGCCTGGAGGGTAGCCGCCCGCTCAGCGGGTGAGCACGGCGACGAGGACGAGGCCGCCGACGAGGAGCACGACCAGGGTGCCGCAGCAGAAGACCTCGAACCACCCGCCGGGCCGCGGGGTGGGGACCGGCTCGGGCAGTTCGTCGTCGAAGCGCCTGCTCACGCCGTCAGCTCCTGGGTGCGGGCCGGGCGGCGCCCCCGCCGCCGGCCCGCAGCGGCGTCCTCCCGGCTTCGGGGGACGCGGAGAAGGAGAGGATGGCGCGGGCGCCGCGGCCGGGACCGCCGTCGCGTGCCACCCGAAGGCGACACTTTCCCTCTCTCTGCGACGCGGTGCAGTCTCGAAGCACTCCCGGCACTTCGAGGAACCGGCCGGCGCCACGCCCAGCGCCTGACCAAGAGAACGGTGCCGCGTACGTGTTCCTTGCGCTTCGTGGGGATCGGCCCCCGTTTGATCTCCGGCGGGGCATGGTAGGGTGATTGTTGACTTTCTCGATCCACAAGCCGAGGCCAGTTCCCATGCCCACTTCCCGCGACCTGCTCGCCGCCGCGCGCAAGGTGGTGCCCGAGGTCACCGTCGACGAGGTCCACGGGCGGGCCGCGGACCCCAGGCGGGTGCTCCTCGACGTGCGGGAGCGCTTCGAGTGGGAGGAGGGGCACATCGCCGGCGCCCTCCACCTCAGCAAGGGCTGGATCGAGACCCAGGTCGAGGACAAGCTCCCCGACCGCTCCGCCCCGGTCACCGTCTACTGCGCCGGCGGGGTCCGCTCCCTGTTCGCCGCGCGGGTGATGCGGGAGCTCGGCTACGAGGACGTCGAGTCGATGTCCGGCGGCTTCGGCGCCTGGAAGGCGAAGGGCTACGACTTCGTCGTCCCCCGCACCCTGAGCGCCGACCAGCGGCTGCGCTACAGCCGCCACCTGCTCATCCCCGAGGTGGGCGAGGCCGGCCAGGCGAAGCTGCTCGACGCCAAGGTCCTCCTCATCGGCGCCGGCGGTCTGGGCTCCCCCGCCGCCCTCTACCTCGCCGCCGCCGGGGTGGGCACCCTGGGGCTGCTCGACTTCGACACCGTCGACATGAGCAACCTCCAGCGCCAGGTGATCCACAGCAACGACCGGGTGGGCATGCCCAAGACCGAGTCGGCGCGGATCGCGATCAACGCGCTCAACCCCGACGTCCGCGTCGTCGAGCACCGCGAGATGCTCACCTCCGAGAACGCGGTGCAGCTGTTCAGCCAGTACGATGTTGTGGTCAACGGCTGCGACAACTTCCCGACCCGGTACCTCGCCAACGACGCCGCGCTCTTCGCGAACAAGCCGCTGGTCGACGGCGGGATCTTCCGCTTCGAGGGCCAGGTGACCACGGTGCTGCCCTTCAAGTCACCGTGCTACCGCTGCCGCTACCCGGCGCCGCCGCCCCCCGAGGAGGCGCCCTCCTGCGCCGAGGCGGGGGTGCTCGGGGTGCTCCCCGGCATCGTCGGCATCCTCCAGGCCACCGAGGTGGTGAAGCTGATCATCGGCGCCGGCGACCCGCTCGCCGGCCGGCTGCTTCACATCGACGCCCTCGACATGCGCTTCCGTGAGTTCCGGGTGCCCCGGGACCCGCAGTGCCCGGTCTGCGGCGAGAACCGCACCATCACCGAGCCGATCGACTACGAGGGGTTCTGCCTGAACCCGAACGTCGTGCCGGCCGGGGCCGGGGCCCACTGACGGGGCGCCCTTCACAACTCGTCACAAAGCTTCGTTGCCCGGGGGGGCCTCGCCGGTCACCCTGAGGCGGCGATGCGATCCCTGCTGTGCGCCCCACGTTCCGCCCGTCGGCCGCGGCTGCGCGTGCACATCACGGTGGTCGCGGTCAGCCTGAGCGCCTGTGCGGCGGCCCTGCTCGCGGGCCAGCCGGCGCCGGTGGTCGCGACCCAGCGGCTCGTGATCGTGACCGACCTCCAGGCCGGGCAGCCGGCGCCCACCGTGGTCACCCCTCCGCTGACCGGCTCGCGCTGAGGCGCCCGTCACCGAAGCGTTTCCGCACCCCAACCACCGCTTCGGGGGCCCGGGGTGACGATGTCGGTCCACGTGGCCTTTCCCGGTGGCCATCCCTCCCCGTGATCCGAGGTCGAGTCCCATGACATTGCGTCGTGTCTGCGTGCTCATCGTGTCGGCGGCCGTCATGGCCGCGGGCGTGGCGACCTGGGTCGCGTCCTCGACGAGCGCCTCGGCGTTCACCCTGGCTCCGCACTACGTCGCCTTCGGCCACCGCGCCGTCTGCAGCACCGGGCCGGCGCACAGCGCACGCTGTCTCAGCCACGTCGCCCTCGACGCCGGCGGCAGGCCGCTGGCGTCGACCAGCCCGGCGAGCGGCTCCTACGGCCCCGCCGACCTGCAGTCGGCATACGTGCTCGCCGGCGCGCCGTCGGGATCGGGCCAGACGGTGGCGATCGTCGACGCCTACGACAACCCCAACGCCGCCTCCGACCTCGCCGCCTACCGCAGCCAGTACGGGCTGCCGGCGTGCACCACCCAGACCGGCTGCTTCCGCAAGCTCAACGAGAGCGGCGCGACGAGCCCGCTGCCGTCGGGCGACTCCGGCTGGGGCCAGGAGATCGACCTCGACGTCGAGATGGTGTCGGCGGTCTGCCCCAGCTGCTCGATCGCGCTCATCGAGGCGCGGTCGGCGAACTTCTCCGACCTGGCCGCCGCCGAGGACACCGCGGCGAACCTGGTCCACGCCGGCGCGATCAGCAACAGCTACGGCGGCTCCGAGTACAGCTCGGAGACCACCGACCAGCAGCACTACAACCATCCCGGCAGCCTGATCGCGGTGAGCTCGGGTGACAACGGCTACGGCGTCGAGTTCCCCGCGTCCTCGCAGTACGTCGTCGCCGTCGGCGGCACCAGTCTCACCCCCGGCGGCAACGCGCGCGGCTGGTCCGAGACGGCGTGGAGCGGCGCGGGCAGCGGCTGCTCGGCGTACGTCCCCAAGCCGAGCTGGCAGACCGACACGGGCTGCAGCCGGCGCAGCGTCGCCGACGTCTCAGCGGTCGCCGATCCCAACACCGGGGTCGCGGTCTACGACAGCTACGGCTCGGGCGGCTCGAACTGGTTCGTCTTCGGCGGCACCAGCGTCGCCTCACCGATCGTCGCGAGCGTCGGCGCCCGCGCCGGCGGCACCTCGCCGGCGGCACCGTACGCCAACCGGGGCGCGCTGAACGACGTCGTCGGCGGGAGCACCGGCTCCTGCTCGCCGGCCTACCTCTGCACCGCGGTCACCGGATACGACGGCCCGACCGGCCTGGGCAGCCCGAACGGCACCGGCGCCTTCGCGCCCGGCGGTCCCACGCCGACGCCGAGCCCGACCACGAGTCCGACGCCGACGCCGACTCCGACTCCGACGCCCACGCCGGCTCCCGGACAGCTGGTGGTCAACGGCGGCTTCGAGACCGGCTCCTTCACTCCGTGGGTCACCGGCGGCGGGGCGCCGACCCCGTCGCTCAGCACCGCGCAGGCGCATTCCGGCACGGACTCCGTCCTGCTCGGCACCGCCGGCACCTTCGGCACCGAGCCGAACGGGAACAGCAGCATGTACCAGACGGTGACCATCCCCGCCTCGGCGAGCAACGCCACCCTGAGCTTCTGGTACTACGGCGGCACCACGGACTCGATCCGCTACGACTGGCAGGAGGCGCAGATCCGCGCCACGTCGGGCAGGAAGCTCGCCCAGGTGATGAAGGTGGCGGCGAACGCCCAGTCGTGGACGCAGGTGACCTTCAACCTCAGCGCCTACCGTGGCCAGACCATCGAGCTCTGGTTCAACGTCCACCAGGACGGCTACGGCGACCTCACCTACATGTACGTCGACGACGTCGGCCTGACCACCAGCTGAGCGGTCTCAGCGCGAGGGCGGATACACCTCGTCGAGGAACCCCGCGAGCAGCTCGCCGAAGGCGGCGGGCTGCTCGAGGTTGGAGAGGTGGCCGGCGCCGGCGACGACGGTGAAGCGTGCGCCGGGGATCCGCGCCGCCATCGCGCGCATCTCCTCGGGCGGGATGACCGCGTCCTCGGCGCCGCAGACCACGAGGGTGGGCACCCGGACGGCGGCGAGCACGCCGGCGCTGTCGGGCCGTGCCGCCATCGCCTCCTGGCACGCGGCGACACCCTCGGCGGTGCAGTGACGGATGCGGCTGCGCACCGGGTCGGCGATGTGCGCCTCCTCCCGGGAGGTTGCGCCGAGCAGCCGCTGCAGCATCGGCTCGACGATCGGCTCGACCCCCTCGGCCCGCACCCGGCGGGCCATGTCCAGCCGGTCGGAGCGCGCCCCGTCGGCGTCGGCGCCGTCGCGGGTGTCGGCGAGCACCAGGGCGCGCACCCGCTCCGGCGCGCTGCGGAGCATCGCCATCGCGGTATAGCCGCCCATGGAGAGCCCGACGACCGCGACCTCGCCGACGCCGCGCTCGTCGAGGGCGGTGAGCACCCCGGCGGCGACGTCCTCGAGGGTGAGGCCGGGCGGCGGCGCGGGTGAGGAGCCGCAGCCGAGGGCGTCGGCGCGCAGGCAGCGCCAGCGGTCGGAGAGCACCGCGACCTGGTGGTCCCACTGCGAGCCGTCGAGGGGAAAGGCGTGGAGGAGGAGGACCGGCCGGCCGTCGCCGGTGTCGTGGAGGTGCGGAGGCGGGGTCAGGCGCTCGCCACCCGGTCGACGACGACCGGGAAGTCGCGGTCGAGCGAGGCGGGCTCGATGTGGGTGCGCGCCATCCGCTCGACGTCGCGCAGCCGGAGGATCTCGCTCGGGGTGATGAGCGTCACCGCCACCCCCTTGCGTCCCGCCCGCCCGGTGCGGCCGACGCGGTGCAGGTAGTCCTCCGGCGTCAGCGGAACGTCGAAGTTGATGACGTGGGAGATGTCGTCGATGTCGAGGCCGCGCGCAGCGATGTTGGTGGCGATCAGGGAGCGTGTGTGCGCGTCCTTGAACTGCTTCATCGCGCGGTCGCGGTCCTTCTGCGAGAGGTCGCCGTGGAGCAGACCGGGGTTGTATCCCCGCGAGCGCAGCTGGATCTCGAGCATGTCGGCGTTGCGCTTGGTCTCGGTGAAGATCAGCGCCATCGTCAGGTCGGGCTGGTCGAGGATGCGGCAGAGAGCGTCGACCTTGTCCGCCCAGCTCGTCTGGAGGTAGAGCTGGCGGATGTCGGAGGCGATCTCCGGGGTGTCGCTCACGGTGATGCGCTCGGGGTCGCGCATGTACTTGCTGCTCAGCCGCGCCACCCAGTCGGGGACGGTGGCGCTGAAGAGCAGGGTCTGTCGCTCCACCGGGCACTGCCGGAGGATGCGCTCGACGTCGGGCGCGAAGCCCATGTCGAGCATCCGGTCGGCCTCGTCGAGCACCGCGATGCGCACTCCGGCGAGCGAGATGGTGCCGCGGTTGCAGTGGTCGAGGAGACGGCCGGGGGTTGCGACGACCACCTGCGGGTGGGCGTGAAGCAGGTCGAGCTGGCGGCGGATCGCCTCACCGCCGAAGATCGCCACCGAGCGGATGTTGCGCTTGACGCCGAGCCGGGTGAGCTCCTCGTGGACCTGGACGCAGAGCTCGCGCGTCGGACAGAGGATCAGCGCCTGCACCGCCGGCCCGTCGGGGTCGGTGCGCTCGACGATGGGGATGCCGAAGGCGGCGGTCTTGCCGCTGCCGGTGTGGGCCTGGCCGATGACGTCACGTCCCGTCATCGCGGGCGGGATCGCCTTCGCCTGGATCGGCGTCGCCTCCTCGAAGCCCATGGCGCACACGGCGTCCATCACCGGTGCGCTGAGGCCGAGGGCATCGAAGCGGACGCGAGGTTCGGGATCGGGGGTCGCGACCCCATCCTCCGGGCGGGGACGGGGTCTCGCGACGGGCGGCCGTGCCGGCCGCAGGCGAGATCGTGGACGCAAGACGATCCGAGAGTATCACAGGTCGGCGAACGCGTGATCGGGCCGCTTGCGCATATAAAGCGGCATGAGCCGCGCGGTGCTCTGCACCCTACCCCTGCCCGCCCCCGCCCCCGAGCGGCTCGCCGCCGCCGCCGAGGTGCGGGTGCTCGGGCACATCCCCACCGAGGCGGAGCTCGCCGCGGAGCTCGCGGCCGGGGTCGACGTCCTCTGCGCCCAGCTCCGTGACCCGGTCACCACCGCGGTGCTCGACGCCGGCCTGCCGCGGCTGCGGGCGGTGAGCCTCTTCAGCGTCGGCTACGACAACGTCGACATCGCCGCCGCAACCGCGCGGCGGGTGGTGATCGGGCACACCCCCGGCGTGCTCACCGACGCCACCGCCGACTGCGCCCTCGGGCTGATGATCGCCGCGGCGCGCCGCCTCTGCGAGGGCGACGCCGTGACTCGCGCCGGCGGCTTCCACGGCATCGAGCCCGAGTTCATGCTCGGACTCGACCTCCGCGACGCCCTCCTCGGCGTGGTCGGCTTCGGCCGCATCGGCCAGGCGCTCGCCCGCCGGGCGCTCGCCTGCGGGATGCGCGTCGCCCACAGCGAGCACGGCGGCGCCCCACCGCCCGTCGACCTCGACGGCCGGGTCACGGCGATGCCGCTCGAGCGGCTGCTCGGCGAGGCCGACGTGGTCTCGCTCCACGTCCCCCTCTCGGACGCGACCCGCCACCTCATCGACGAGGCGGCGCTGCGGCGGATGAAGCCCACCGCCGTGCTCGTGAACACCGCGCGGGGCGCCGTCGTCGACGAACGGGCGCTGGTGCGGGCGCTGCGCGAGGGCTGGATCGCCGCCGCCGGGCTCGACGTCTACGAGGACGAGCCCCGGCTCGCCCCCGGGCTCGTCGAGTGCCGGAACGCGGTGCTCGCGCCCCACCTCGGCAGCGCCACCGTCCGCACCCGCTCGACGATGGCGGCGATGTGCGCCGACAACGCGGTCGCCGCCCTCCAGGGCAGGGTCCCGCCCCACTGCGTCAACCCCTCCGCCTGGGCGGAGGGGGCACCACCGCCGCGGTGACCCCGCCGCGGATCTCCGCCCCCGACGCCCCGCGCCCCTCGCGGGCGGTGCGGCTCGTCGCCCTCGACCTCGACGGCACCTGCCTCGACGTCCACCAGCGGCTCGCCCCGCGGACCCGCGCCGCCGTGCGCGCCGCCGTCGCCGGGGGCACGACCGTCGTGGTCGCCACCGGGAGGATGTACCGCTCCGCCCTCCCCTGGGCCCGGGAGATGGGGGTGACCGCGCCGCTGCTCTGCTACCAGGGGGCGCTGGTGCGCGAGCAGCCCGACGGCGACGGCGCCGAGGCCGGGCCGGTCCTCTTCGAGGACCCCGTCGACCCACCCGCCGCCGAGGAAGCGCTTCGGATCGCCCGCGCCGGCGGCTGGCACTACCAGGCGTACCAGGACGACCGGCTGCTCTGCGAGGAGGACCGGCCCGAGGCCCACCTCTACGCGCGCATCGCCCAGGTCGAGATCCACTTCGTGGACGACCTCGTGCCCGTGCTCCGCCGGGGCAGCACCAAGGTGGTCTGCGTCGTCGACGACCCCGTCGGCGCCGCCCGCTGCGAGGCGGCGATGCGCGAGGGCCTCGACGGCCGGGCGCTCGTCACCCGCTCGCTGCCCCAGTTCGTCGAGATCACCAACCCGCTGGCGTCGAAGGGCCGCGCGCTCGGCCGCCTCTGCGAGCACCTCGGCGTCGGCCTCGACGAGGTGGTCGCGGTCGGCGACGCTCCCAACGACTCCGACATGCTCACCGTCGCCGGCTTCTCCGTCGCGGTCGAGGGCGCCCCCGACCGCCTCCTCGTCCACGCCGACGCCATCTGCGCCCCCGCCGAACAGGCCGGGGTCGCCGACGTGCTCGTCGCCCTCGACCTCGTGGGCTGACGGCGACCCAAGTTTGATACCTACGATATCGGGTAACCTGATAGCAGTAGACTAGGTCTCTGGGAAGGTCCCAGAGACAGAGAGGAGATCATCAGGACCATGGAACTGCACGATGCCCTGCTCGCGCTGACGCGGGGCAGCTACGGAGACACCCGCGCCGACGTCACCGTCGCCTCGGTCGTGGCCGCACTAGTGTTCGTGCCCGCGGCGTGGGCGCTTGTCCGCTCCGGCAGCAGGCATTCCGGCCAGCACTGAGAGCTCGTCGCCGTCGGCCTCGCACCGCGAGTCGCTCGATGGACACGGCCGGCTGAGGGACAGGTCCTCGATCGGGGCTCCTCGTGAGCCGAGAACGCTCAGCCGGCTCCGGTGAGGACGAGGGCGGCGAGCGCCTCCTCGGCTTCGTCGGAGCGGGCGCCGGGGACGAGGATGTAGTCACGGCGGTAGGTCGCGAGCGAGAGCACGGGGATGTCCCGGTCGGCGAGGGCGTCGCAGACCTGGGCGAGGTAGCCGGTCACGCCGAAGTCGAAGGGGGCGTAGAGGCCGAAGACCGTCCAGGGCCCGTGGTGCTCGGCGACCGGGACCACGGACTCCAGGCTGGGGAGCTCGGGCTCGGGGAGGAAGACGGTGGCGCCGTCGGGCTCGACGGTCACGCAGAGCGGCGGCGGCTGGAGGCGGACGACCGGCTCGAGCGGGGTGCCGGGCTGGAGGCGGCAGATCACGAAGGGGATGGGCTCGCGGCGCACCCGGGTGGCGGCGAAGAGCTGCTGCAGCGCCTCGAACATCGGCATCGCAGGGCTACCGCTTGGACTCGTAGAACCCCTTGCCGGTCTTGCGTCCGAGCTCGCCCCGGGCGACCCGGTCGCTGAGGATCGGCGCGGGGGCCCAGCGCTCCTCCCCGGTCTGCTGGTATCCCTGCCGAGCTCGAACGGGCCCATCGGCCAGTTGAGCCCGTTGCGGACCGCGAGGTCGCAGTCCTCCATGGTGCAGTAGCCGGCCTCGACGAGCTTGAAGGCCTCCTGCATCGCGATGAAGAGGATGCGGTTGGCGATGAAGCCGTAGGTCTCCTTGCGCACCAGCACCGGGGCCTTGCCGATCCGGCGAACGAACTCCATGGAGGTGTCGACGGCGTCGTCGCCGGTGTGCGGGCCGCGAACCACCTCGACCAGCTGCATCACCAGCGCGGGGTTGAAGAAGTGGATGTTCAGCAGCCGCTCGGGGCTGCTCACCAGGTCGGCGAAGAACGACGACGGCATGGTCGAGGAGTTGCTCGCGAGGATGGCGCGGTGGGGCGCGACCGCGTCGATCTGGGGATAGAGGGCGCGCTTGGCGTCCCGGTCCTCGGCGATGGTCTCGATGACCAGGTCGGCGCCCGCGACCGCCTCGGCGAGGTCGGTGGAGGCGGTGACCCGGTCGAGGGCACGCTGGCAGTCGTCGGCGTCGAGCTTGCCCCGCTCCACCCGCTTCTGGAGCAGCGCCGCGGTGCCGTTGACGGCGGACTGGATGCGCTCCGCGGAGCGGCTGTAGAGCTGGACCGGGTAGCCGCCGAGGGCGATCTGGTGGGCGATCTGGCTGCCCATCGTCCCCGCCCCGACAACACATACCGTCCGGATCTCGTCGATCGTCATGGCGGCGCAGTATATGCCTCAGCCGGGCTCGGTCATCCGCACCGGGTCGAGCAGCGCGGTGAGCTCCTCCTCGGTGAGCTCGGTCTGCTCGCGGGCCACCTGGCGGACGGTGCGCCCGCTGCGGAAGGCCTCCTTGGCGATGGCGGCGGCGGCGTCGTAGCCGATCCTCGGCGTCAGCGCGGTGCAGGTCATCAGCCCCTCCTCGACGAGGCGGGGGCCGTTCGCGGTCGCCTCGACGCCGTCCACCGCCTGCTCGGCGAGGTTCACCGCGCTGGTGGAGAGGATGGCGATCGACTGCAGGAGGTTGTAGGCAGCGACCGGCATCATCACGTTGAGCTCGAGCAGCGATCCGGCGGCGCCTGCGAAGGCGACGGTGGCGTCGTTGCCGATCACCTGGGCGGCGACCATCGTCACCGACTCGCAGATCACCGGGTTCACCTTGCCGGGCATGATCGACGAGCCCGGCTGCACCGCCGGCAGCGCGATCTCGGCGATGCCCGCCCGGGGGCCACAGCCGAGGAGGCGGAGGTCGCCGGCGATGGTGTGGAGCGACACCGCGATCGTCCGCAGCAGGGCGCTCGCGGTGACCACGCCGTCGAGCCGCGACTGCGCCTGGAAGTGGTTCCCGGTCTCGCGGAAGGGCACGCCGGTGGCCTCGGCGACCCGCTCGCTCACCCGGCGGGCGAAGTCCGGGTGGGTGTTCACCCCGGTGCCGACCGCGGTGCCGCCGAGGGCGATCTCGGTGAGCTCGTCGAGGGCGGTCGCGGCGCGCCGCCGTCCTCGCTCGACCTGTCCCGCCCAGCCGAGGAACTCCTGGCCGAGCCGGATCGGGGTGGCGTCCTGGAGGTGGGTGCGCCCGGTCTTGATCACCTCCCACTGCTTCTCGCTCTGGCGGCGCAGCGACGCCTCGAGGCGCTCGAGCGCCGGGATCAGCCGGTCGCGGATCTCGACGCCGGCGGCGACATGGATGGCGCTGGGAAAGACGTCGTTGCTCGACTGCCCGAGGTTGACGTGGTCGTTGGGGTGCACCGGGGTGCGCGACCCCTTCTCGCCGCCGAGCAGCTCGATGGCGCGGTTGCTGATCACCTCGTTGGCGTTCATGTTCGTCGAGGTGCCGCTCCCGGTCTGGAAGACGTCGACCACGAAGGCGTCGTCGAGGCTGCCGTCGACGACGTCCTGGGCGGCGCGGACCACCGCCTCGGCGATCCGCGGCTCGAGCAGACCGAGGTCGGCGTTGGTCAGGGCGCGGATGAAGCCGCGCGGCAGTCGCAGGTCGCTGATCGGGAAGTTCACCACCGCGCGCATCGTGTTGGCGCCGTAGTACGCGTCCGCCGGGACGTCGAACTCGCCCATCGAGTCGCGCTCGGTCCGGGTCTCCATGGGATGCGGGCTCCTCTCGATCCACCGAACGGATGCGGCAGATCAGGGTAGTCCAGCGCCCCGCCTATGCGGCCCCCGAGGTGGGCCGCGGCATCGCCGCGATCGGCGCCGGTCTGCCCAGGCGAAACCCCTGACCGCAGCGGACGCCGAGCGTGCGCAGCCGGTCGGCCGAGATCCGGTTCTCGACGCCCTCGGCGATCGTGACCGCGCCGGTCGACCGCGCGAAGCCGAGGGTCGCCTCGATGGCGCCCCGGGCCGCGCCGCGCGCCGCCGCGGTGGTGCGGCGACCGTCGACCTTGATGAACTCCGGCCGCAGCGCCGCGAGCGCCTCGGGCGTCGAGCCGCCCTGGCCCGCGCCGTCGCAGGCGAATCGCAGACCCTCGCGCCGGTAGACGGTGAGCACCTCGGCGAGCCGGGAAAGGCTGGTGATCCGCTCCTCGGCGCTCGTCTCGAGCACCGTCCGCGTCGCCGGCCATCCCGCCGAGCGCAGCAGCAGGAGGAGCTGGTCGGCGTCGTGGACGGGGTCGGCGAGCGCGGTCGTGCTGACGTTCAGGTGGAGGTTGAGGTCGCGGATCCGGCCGGTCCTCCTCGCCGCCCGGAAGAGCGGCTCGACGGAGTCGCGGGGGGAGAAGCCGCGGGGACGGGCCAGCGCCTCGTAGCCGATGGCGTGCCCGTCGGCGAGGTCGACGATCGGCTGGTAGACGGCGCCCAGCGCGCCCCCGGAGAGCACATCGTCGAGCACCTCGTCGGAGGACATCCCCCAGGCGAGCACCGGCTCGCTGGCGAACTCGCCACCCACCACCCGGTCTCGTCCCGCCCGCTTGGCGGCGAGGAGGTGGTGGTCCGCGGCCTCCATGACGCTCTGCGGGTGGGTGCCCGCGGGCGCGGAGGCCCAGCCCACGCTGATCTGCGCGCGGTCCGCGCGCAGCACGATGCCCTGGACGGCGCTGCACATGCGCTCGGCGATCTTCGCCGCCTCCTCCGGGCCGGCGCCGGGGAGCAGGGCGGCGAACTCGTCGCCGCCGACGCGGGCGAGCACGTCCCAGCCGCGCACCAGCACCGCGAGGGTCGCCGCGATCGATTGGAGCAGCACGTCGCCGGCCTGGTGGCCGTGCTCGTCGTTGACCCGCTTCAGATGGTCGACGTCGATGGCGAGCACGGTGAACTGCTGCCGCGGGGTGGCCTGCAGCATGCGGTCGAACTCGCGGCGGTTGCGCAGCCCGGTGAGCGGGTCGGCCGCCGCCAGACCCTCGAGCCTCGACGCCGCCGCGCGGAGCGCGAGGTCGTGGAGCTGCCGCTCGCCGGTGTCGCGCAGGACGAGCGCGTACCCGCGCGGCTCCCCCGCGTCGCCGTGCAGCTGGACGGAGATC
>VBHE01000064.1:17777-23050 GCA_005889515.1 Chloroflexota bacterium
GCCGTCGCCGCCTGCGTCATCCAGCGCGCGGCGACCGCCCTGTCACCCCCGTCGAGCACGGAGATGTGGCGCCCGACGACCTCGCCGGCGAGGTGTCCGAGGAGCCGTTCGGCGCCGGGGTTGAACCTCACCACCCGCCCGTCGCGGTCGAGGACGAGGAGGGCGAGGTCCGTGCTGTCTCCCAGGAGCGAGAGGGGCGTGTCGAATTGGGGCAGGATCCGGGAGGTCACGAAGTCGATGGTGAGTGCAACGTTTGACGCCGTCGGTCCGGTTGCGAACCTTTCTGACCGAACCGTCGGAATCAGGCGGTGAGGCCGACCACCGCCTCGAGCTCGGCCCGGATGACCTCATAGCACTCGCAGGAGGTCGCCTCGAGCCCCGCCCGCTCGAGGACCGTCACCCGGCCCCGGTGGTAGCGGATGAGGCCGGCCGCCTGGAGCAGGCCGGCCGACAGCGTCACGGTGGCGCGCTGCGACCCGAGCATCTGGCCGAGGAACTCGTGGGTGATGAGGAACTCGTCGGTGCCGACCCGATCGTGGCTCATCAGCAGCCAGCGGCTCAGGCGCTGCTCGGTGGTGTGGAGCCGGTTGCATCCCGCCGACTGGGAGATCTGCGCGAAGAGCGCCTGGAGGTACCGGCCGACCAGGGTGCTGAGCGGGCCGTTGCGGCGCAGCTCGCAGAGGAACGCCGCCCCGGCCATGCGCGCCGCGTGCCCCGCCACCTGGGAGTTGGCGCGCACGGCGAGGGACCCGCCCACCCGACGATGGCGCCGCCGTGGAGCGGCGTGACCAGGGAGACGAGGCCGTCGAGGGGGAAGTGCACCGCCGTGATCGCCTCACCCGCCTCGAAGAGCACCTTCTTGATGGGCAGGGCGACGGTGGTGAGCAGGGGGAAGAGGCGCGCTCGTTCCGGCGCGCCCAGCGCGTCGAGGATGCGGTTGGTCGTGTGCTGGCGGGGTTCCCACCGAGCCCCCGGCAGCGATGCCGGCTGCAGGACATGTCGATCCACCCTGACATTATCGACAGGCATGGGCCGGATGTCAGAACCAATCCAGCGATGCTTGTGCGACTGTCCGCCTGGGTGCGGTCGCCACCTACAGTGTTGTGACGGGCTGCCCCGCGGCGTCGCCGAAGACCGCCATCCAGGTTGCCCGGCCCAGGGCGCGGGAGAAGGCGGCGTCGTCGCCGGCGCCCGCGGCGCGGACGTGCTCGGAGACCGCACGCTCCACCCCCCAGACCACGGCGAAGGCGGTGTGCCGGGCGTCGAGCGCGGGCGCCACCCGGCCGGCGCGCTGGTCGACCTCGATCTGCTCGCGCATGAAGTCGGCATAGCGGTCCATCCGCTCCCGCCAGAAGCGGGCGACCCCGGGGTCGTAGCCGCCCACCTCGATCACCGCACGGAGCACCGACTCGTGCCGGCGGTAGATGCGGACCATGGAGAGGACGACCGCGCTCAGCTGCTCCGGCCCACCCGAGTGGTCCTCCGTCCAGAAGCGGTCGGCGGTGGCGAAGAGCTCGGCGGTGGCGCGGTCGGCGAGCCGGACGAGCAGGTCGGTCTTGTCCCGGAAGTGGAGGTAGAAGGTCGAGCGCGACACCGTGGCGGCGGAGGCGATCTGCTCGACGCCGAGCGAGGTGAGGGTGGCGCCCCCGCCGAGAAGCGCCGCGGTGGCGTCGAGGATCCGCCGGTCGACCTCGGCACGGAGCTCGCGGCGGGCCCGGCCGCGGCGGCTCGAAGGTGGCGGAAGTTCCCGGACGCTGCGTCCCGCCATCGCTGCGGATGCTCCTTCCACACTTTTGACATCGCCATCCACATCCGGCAGAGTACATCGGACGACATGTCCGGAAAAGGGGGTGGACAGATGACCGCCGGGCCCGCCTTCGACGAGGTCGACCTCTCCACGATGGCCTTCTGGTCGACGACCGCCGCCGAGAGGGAGCGGTCCTTCGCGGTGCTCCGGCGGGAGCGGCCGGTCTCGTGGCACCGTCCCCTGGAGAACCCGCTCCTCCCCGACGCCGGGGGCGGGGGCTACTGGGCGGTGGTCCGCCACGCCGACGTGGTCGCGGTGAGCAAGGACCCGCAGACCTTCTGCTCCGGCCGCGGGGTGATGTACGGCGACGCCCCGCCCGAGCTGCTCGAGGCCTCCCAGTCCTTCCTCGCGATGGACGCCCCGCGGCACGCCAAGCTGCGCCGGCTCGTCGCCTCGGCCTTCACCCCGCGGCGGGTGGCGACGATCGACGCCCAGATCCGCGCCCAGGCGCGCGCCGTCGTCGACGAGCTCGTGGAGCGGGGCGACTGCGACGCGGTCGAGCACGTCTCCCGGCGGCTGCCGATGTGGACGATCTCGGAGATGATGGGTGTCGCCCCCGAGGACGGCGACGCCTTCGCCGCCATGGCCAACCGGCTGGTCGCCGCCGGAGACCCCGAGATCGCGGGCGACAGCGATCCGCTCACGGTGGTCGTCGAGTGCCTCATGGGGCTCACCCGGATGGCGCTCGAGCTGGCCGCCGCCCGTCGCGCCCACGCCGCCGACGACCTGATGTCCGCCCTCGTCGCGGCGGAGATCGACGGTGACCGCCTCACCGACGCGGAGATCGGCGCCTTCTTCGTCCTCCTCGCCGTCGCCGGCAACGACACCACCCGGAACACCATCAGCCACAGCCTGGTGGCGCTCGCCGCGCACCCGGATCAGCGGCGGCTGCTCCGCGAGGAGTTCGACGTCCGGATCGACCGCGCCGTCGAGGAGATGGTGCGCTGGGCCACGCCGGTGATGACCTTCCGTCGCACCGCCACCCGCGACGTCGAGCTCCACGGCGTCCCGATCGCCGAGGGTGACAAGGTGGTGCTCCTCTACTCGTCGGCCAACCGCGACGAGCACGCCTTCGTCGCCCCCGAGCGCTTCGACATCGACCGCGACCCCAATCCGCACGTCGGCTTCGGCGGCGGCGGTCCGCACTTCTGCCTCGGCTTCTTCCTCGCCCGCACCCAGCTGCGGAGCATCTTCGACGAGCTCCTCCACCGGGTCCCCGACCTCGAGGTGGGCGAGCCCGAGTACGTGCCGGGGAGCTTCATCCACGGGGTCAAGCGCCTGCCCTGCCGGGTCGGCGACCACCTCTGAGAGGGTGGGGGGTGGGGGGCGTAGTGGGAGGGCTAGGCGAGCGGGAGGGCCAGCTCGAACTCGGCGCCGCCGCCCTCGGGGAGCCGGGCGTGGACCTCGCCGTGATGGCGGTCGGCGACGGTGCGGACGATGAACAGTCCCAGGCCGGTGCCGGCGATGCCGTGGTCGCGCTCGGCCGCGGAGCGGAAGTACTTGTCGAAGAGGCGGTCGGTGTCGCGGACGGGGAAGCCCGGCCCGTGGTCGCGGACGGTGATGCGCACGGTGCCGACGTCGCGGCGGGCGTGGACCTCGACGGTCCCGCCCTCGGGCGAATGCTTGACCGCGTTCTCGATGAGGTTGGTGAGCGCCACCACCAGCCACTCGTCGTCGCCCTTGACCCGCAGCCCGTCCTCGAGCTCGACGACCGGCTGGACCGCGCCCAGCTGGATCTCCGTCGACACCTCGTCGAGCGCCACACCCACCAGGGCGGCGACCTCGAGCTCGCGGAAGGCGGGGAGCTCGGCCGGGTCCTCGAGGCGGTTGACCGCGCTCAGCGCCTGGACGAGGCGGAGCATGGTCTCGGTGGCGCCGCAGAGCGCGTTCACCGCGGTCGCGGCCCGGTCGGGGAGCTCGCCGAGCGTGCCCGCGGCGAGCAGCTGTCCGTAGCTGCTGACGATCGTCAGCGGGCGGCGGAGCTCGTGGAGGGTGACGCCGATCGGGGTGGTGCCGAAGGGGTCGGCGTTTGCCGGCTCGAGGTGCCCGGCGGGCCCGGTCGGCTCGCTCACCGCCCGGGCGGCGAGGCCGCGCCCCACCGCGGCGAAGACCGCGGCGAGGTCGGGCTGGGAGCCGTTGTTCCCCGGGTCGAGCCGCAGCACGCAGCGTCGCAGCGCGTCGAGGGCACTGAGGACGACGTCGAGACGGCCCGCCATGCCCCCGCGTTCGGCGAGGTCGGCGCCGGCGAGCACCGCCAGCGGCTCGAGGCTCCCGGTGGCGGCGGCGGCGACCGCGTCGACGAACCGCTCCGCCTCGGGCATCGGGACCGAGGGTGCGAAACGTCCATCCGCCGCCAGCTCAACGGGCCAGGCGTGCGCGAGATCGGCGAGCCGCTCGCGCAGGAGGGCGGAGAGTCGAATACCGGGGCCGGCCTGCGTTCCGGCCGCGTGCGCAGTCATCCTCCGGCAGTGTAAAGGAGGCCCGCGGCGGTTCCTGCGATGTTGCGACATCGTGTCCGGCAACCTGTGTCAGCGCCCCGATTGTGCAAACGGATGTTTGCCCCGCGCCCTGGGACGGCTCGGGCCGTGGCCGTTCCGGACCGCCCCATATACTTCCCGCTCGTCGAACCACGGCGCAGCGCCCAGGGAGCCACCCGATCCAGAAGATGGCCCAGTTCATGCCGGAGCGGGTGGTGCACGCCAGGGGCGGCGCCGCCCACGGCTTCTTCGAGGTCACCGACGACGTCACCCGGTGGACCAAGGCCGCCTTCCTGAGCACGGTCCGCAAGCGCACCCCGGTCTTCCTCCGCTTCTCCAGCGTTGCCGGCGAGCTCGGCTCGGCGGACTCGGAGCGCGACCCCCGCGGCTTCGCCATCAAGTTCTACACCGAGGACGGCAACTACGACCTGGTGGGGAACAACACTCCGGTCTTCTTCATCCGCGACCCCCGGAGGTTCTCCGACTTCATCCACTCGCAGAAGCGCCGCGCCGACACCAACCTGCGCGACCACAACGTGCAGTGGGACTTCTGGACGCGGACGCCGGCGTCGGCGCACCAGGTCACCTTCCTGATGACCGACCGGGGTACCCCGCGAAGCTGGCGGACCATGAACGGCTACGGCAGCCACACCTTCATGTGGGTGAACCGGGGTGGCGAGCGCTTCTGGATCAAGTACACGCTGAAGACCGACCAGGGCATCGAGAACTTCACCGACGCCGAGGCCGGCGCGATGTGCGCCGAGGACACGGATCACCACATCCGCGACCTGTACACCAGCATCCAGAACGGCGATCCCCCGTCCTGGACGATGTACGTCCAGGTGATGGACTTCGACGGCGCCTCCGGCTACCGGTTCAACCCCTTCGACGTCACCAAGGTCTGGCCGCACGGCGACCACCCGCTCGTCAGGGTCGGCCGCCTGGTGCTCGACCGCAACCCCGAGAACTACTTCGCCGAGGTCGAGCAG
>VBHE01000124.1:0-585 GCA_005889515.1 Chloroflexota bacterium
TTTCTGACGACTGGGGCTCTGCAATGTCCTCGGGTCCTGGGTTGTCTTTGCTCTGTAGAGGGGGGAATCTTCGGATGACGCGACCTGTCGATTCATCCTCACATCCATAGCGCTTTCTGTTCAGTGGAGGAAGGACGAGAATGATCGAGCGACGCCCCGGTTCCCGGTGGCGGCTCAGCCTTGGAACCGCCGCCGGAGTCCTGGTCATCCTGGGAACCGCGGTCGCCACCGGCACCGCGCCGGCGAAGGCGGCCCCGAGCGGCAGCAGCCCCGACCAGGCCGGCAGCTGGACGGCGCCCTTCGAGGAGGGCGGCATCAACACCCCGAGGTGCCTCAAGGGCACCGACGGTCGGCTCACCTGCAAGCCGGTCGGGTACGCGCAGGCGATCACCCCCGACGGGCGGGTGTTCTACTTCAACGGCATCGAGAGCTCCGAGAACGTGCAGTACGGCTCGGCGGCCGAGCTCTCCCCGGAGTCCCGCGACAGCCGGGCGCGCGTCCTCGACCTGCGCGGCGGCGTCCCGACCTGGAGCACCCCCGGTCACGAGACCGGCGGCGCTGTCAACCCCAATCTCAAGCCGGGTG
>VBHE01000124.1:631-5306 GCA_005889515.1 Chloroflexota bacterium
GCCTCGTCGGTGGCGGGATGACCGGCACCGCGACCGGCATCCAGCACAACCCGACCTGCAGCCCGGACACCGGCGTGCAGAACTCCGGGGACATGTTCTGCGCCGACTTCGCCAACCTCGCCGACGGCCGCCAGCTCATCGTCGGCGGCACCAGCTGGTACAACGAGCCCGGCAACGGCGTCGACCGCGACCACGGCTATCCCTACGACCTCGGCGCGATCGAGCTCGAGGGCCTGCGGAGCGCGCGCATCTTCAACCCCGCCACCAACGACTTCCAGGAAGTGGCGCCGATGAAGTACGGCCGCTGGTATCCGACCGCGACCACCCTGTCCGATGGCAAGGTGTTCGTGGCCAGCGGCGTCACCAAGCTCATCAAGAGCACCCAGCTCAGCCAGGTGCGTCGCACCGAGACCTTCGACCCGGTGGCCAACACCTGGACCGAGAACTACAACGGTCCGCTCTCCGAGAACAGCCTGCCGCTCAACGCGCGGCTCTTCCTGACCCCGAACAACGAGATCTTCTACGGTGGCGCCGGCCAGTCCTGGGGACCGTTCGGGCAGGCCGTCGACGAGCCCCTNNACAAAGCAGTGGCACATCGTCGGACCGAATCCGCTCGGCGTCCGCAGCAGCCCGTTCTCGGCGGCCCTGCCGATGGCGCCGCCCTACGACCGGATGACGATCATCACCTACGGCGGCGTGCTCGGCCCGCCCCCCGGCGGTGAGCTCGCGGTGCCCTTCACCCAGCTGACGACCGTCGACAGCAGGGGCGACGTCTCGAACCGGATGGGCGCCAACCTGCACCACCCGCGGTGGTTCGTCTCCGGCGTCTCCCTGCCCGACGGCAGGATCCTGGCGCTCAACGGCGCCGACAAGGACGAGGTCATCGACCCGGGGAGCGAGCGGGCGGTCCGCACCCCCGAGCTCTACGACCCCGCGACCAACACCTGGACGGACGTGGCCTCCGAGAGCCGTGACCGCACCTATCACAACTCCGCGGTCCTGCTCCCCGACGGCCGCGTCCTCAGCGGCGGACACTCGCCGATCCCGGCGAGCTACGGCGCCCACCACACCGTCGTCCCGGGCGTGACCGCGAACAACGACAAGGACCCGAGCTTCCAGATCTGGAGCCCGCCATACCTCTACTACGGCCCGCGGCCGCGGATCACCCACGCTCCTCACGCCGTCGCCTGGGGCTCGACCTTCAGCATCAACGTCGACGACCCCGCCGCGATCAAGCAGGTCGTGGCGATGCGCACCCCGTCGCAGCAGCACGTCAACGACAACGACACCCGCACCCTGGAGCTCGCCTTCACCCAGACCGGCCCGCACACCCTGACGGTGACCGCGCCGCCGACCGGCGTGGTGGCGCCTCCGGGCACGTACTACCTGTTCGTGAACCGGCAGAACCCGAAGGGCCTGACCCCGTCGGTGGCCCGGATCTTCTTCATCGGCTCCACCTCGGACAACCGTGAGGCGGTCCAGCCGATGCCCGACGACCCGGCGCCCGCCCACGGAGGCAGCGCGGCCCCGGTCAAGGACGACAGCTACCAGGCGACCTACCTGGGCGCCGCCGGCCAGCAGGCCGACCGGTCGATCTCCGCGGCGGTCTCGAACCGGCCCGTCGCCACCCTCGCGTCCCGTCTGAGCGGCCTGGTCCGCGCGACGACGGGCGGAGCGTCGGTCGCGGTTGCGACCCTGCTGCTGGCCCTCGCTCTGGGCCTCGGCATCCGCGCCCGGCGGTGGGTCGTCCGCCGCGTCAGGGGCTGACCCGAACCAACACTGGGAAGGGGGGCGCCTCGGCGCCCCCCTTCTCACGTCCGTCCCGGGTGCCACGCGGGCGCAACACGGAGGCGGTAAACAGCGGGGGTGAGACTCCGCCATCCCTACCGCTGGGCGCTCGGCGCCGTCCTCGCGGTGGTCGTCGCGCTCACCGTGGGCGTCGCCGTCGCCCATCCCTCCGCAGACCCCGGCGGCGGCTCGCCGGGCGACGCCGCGACGTCGCTCGCGCCCTCCTCCGGCCGTGAGCAGGTCCCCGACTTCACCGGGATCGTCCGCTGGATCAACAGCCCGCCGCTCACCCGCGCGGAGCTGCGCGGCAAGGTGGTGCTCATCGACTTCTGGACCTTCTCCTGCGTCAACTGCACCCGCACCATCCCCCACCTCCGCGCCCTCTACGACGCCTACCGCGCCCGCGGCCTGGTGATCGTCGGGGTGCACTCGCCGGAGTTCGATTTCGAGAAGGATCCCGGCAACGTCGCCGCCGCGGTCCGCCGGCTGGGGGTGACCTGGCCGGTGGCGGTCGACAGCGCCATGGCCACCTGGAACGCCCTCTCCAACGAGTACTGGCCCGCCGAGTACCTCGTCGACCGCAGCGGGCGGATCGCCTACTTCCACGCCGGCGAGGGGGAGTACGACGCCACCGAGCGCGCCGTGGTCGCACTCCTCGGCGGAGGCGCCACCGAGGCGCCGGCAGTGCCCGCCGCCGCCCCCGGAAGCACCATCACCCCCGAGCTCTACGCGGGCAGCGACCGCGGCGGGCTCGGTGACGGCGAGAGGTACGGCGCCCAGGGCGCCGCCGTCGACTACCCGGACCGCGGCGCCCCGAGCGCCCGTGACCAGATCACCGTCGCCGGGCCGTGGGCCGACCACGGCGAGTACCTCGAGGCTGCCGGACCGGGGCGCGTCCGCCTGCGGTTCCATGCCTCGGACGTCTACGTCGTCGCCGGCAGCGCCGCCGCCCGGCTGACGGTCGGCGTCAGCCTCGACGGGGCGCCCGCCGGAGGTGTCGCCGTCGCCGGGCCCGACCTCCGCCACGTCCTCCACGGCGTCGCCGCCGGCGACCACGTCGTCGACCTCACCGTCCCGGCGGGCCTCCGTCTCTACACGTTCACCTTCGGCTGAGCCTGATGGTCGGGCTCCCCACCCTGATCGCCACCTTCGTCGCCGGGCTGGGGTCGTTTCTCAACCCCTGCTCACTGCCGCTCCTCCCCGCCTACCTCTCCTACGCGGGAGGGATCAGCGCCGCCGACCTCGTCGACCCCGAGCGCCGCCACCGCCACCGCGGCCGGCTGGTGGGCGGCACCCTGCTCTTCGTCGCCGGGTTCGGCGCCGTCTTCGTCCTCCTCGGGATCGGCGCCGGCGGCCTCGGCCGCCAGGTCCGCGAGGCGGAGCGCCCGGTCGAGATCGTCGGCGGGGCGGCGATGGTCGTTCTCGGGCTCGCGCTCGCCGGGGTGCTGCGCAGCCGCTGGCTCGAGCGCGGCCGCCGCCTCGAGCTCCCCACCCGGCTGCGCGGCGCCGGGCTGTGGTCGGCGTTCCCCCTCGGCGCGGTCTTCGCCATCGGCTGGACGCCCTGCGTGGGCCCCTACCTGGCCTCGGCGCTGACCCTCGCGGCGGTGAGCTCCCACGCGGGAACCGGGGCGGTGCTCCTCGCCGCCTACGCCGTCGGGCTGGGGACGCCCTTCGTCCTCGCCGCCCTCCTCTACGCCTCGATGCCCGACGTGGGACGGCGCATGGCCCGCTTCGCGGTGCCCGCCGCCCGCGCCGGCGGGGTGCTCGTCGCCGCCCTCGGCGTCCTCCTGCTCAGCGGCCAGTACACCCGCCTCACCTCGCTGCTCGCGTCCTTCTCGGTCCCCCACGGCGGCTGAGGGGGCCCGGCGACGGGCTGTCCGCCCGCCGTCAGGTGCGAAGATGTCCGGTCGCACGAACGGAGACGAGGAGCACGCCATGGCGGAGGATCGATTCGGAGCACGCGCCGCCCTCGGCGGCGTCGACGGGGTGGACCTCTACCGCCTCGACCGGCTGGCGACCCTCGGAGTCGGCGACCCCTCCGCACTCCCCGTCACGGTGAAGATCCTCCTCGAGAATCTGCTCCGCCACAGCGGCGAGCGCCACGTCGGCGAGGCGGACGTCGAGGCCCTCGTCCGCTGGAGCGGCGCCGGCGGCGACGACCGGGAGCGGGCCTTCACCCCCGCCCGGGTGCTCCTCCAGGACTTCACCGGCGTGCCCGCGGTCGTCGACCTCGCCGCGATGCGCTCGGCGATGGCCCGGGCGGGAGGCGACCCCTCCCGGGTCGACCCCCTGGCGCCCGCCGACCTCGTCGTCGACCACTCCGTCCAGGTCGACTCCTTCGGCACCGCGCAGGCGTATGCCGCGAACATCGAGCGCGAGTACGAGCGCAACCGCGAGCGCTACGAGCTGCTCCGTTGGGCGCAGCAGGCCTTCCACGGCTTCCGGGTGGTGCCACCGGGGATGGGCATCGTCCACCAGGTGAACCTCGAGTACCTCGCCTCGGTGGTCGCCCTCCGCGAGCAGGGCGGCGGGCGCGTCGCCCTCCCCGACACCCTGGTCGGGACCGACTCCCACACCCCGATGGTCAACGGCATCGGCGTTCTCGGCTGGGGGGTGGGCGGCATCGAGGCCGAGGCCTGCCTGCTCGGCCAGCCGCTCTACCTGCTCACCCCGGTCGTGGTCGGGGTCCGCTTCCACAACGCGCTCCAGCCCGGGGTGACCGCCACCGACCTCGTGCTCACCCTCACCGAGCTGCTCCGCAAGCACGGAGTTGTGGGCAAGTTCGTCGAATTCTGCGGGAGCGGTCTCTCAGCCCTGACCGCCGCCGACCGGGCGACGATGTCGAACATGTCGCCGGAGTTCGGCGCCACCGCCTCGCTCTTCCCCG